>NZVW01000143.1 GCA_002697475.1 Aquimarina sp.
TTTCTTTATTATCTATATTTTTTACCGGGTTATTAAGGTTTCTTTTAGAAACTATAATCTGTTTTATATTTTTATATAAAAAGGAATACTTAAACGCTTTTAAGAGCTCTTCTGTATCAATCCATTGATCACTATTTTCCTGAATCCTATCTAAGTTTAACACAGTCCAGTTTGTATCTTCCTGTAGAACTAAGTTATCCATTTGCGCAGATGCGGATGCATACGCCCCATAAGAAATTCCTCCCAAAAATGAAGATAAGCTTGAGACCACTTTAACAAAATCTACATTCTTTTCTTTTACAATTTTTTTGATATTTAATAGTCCATCAACTCTCAAAGAAAAATGTTTTTTAAGACTATCTTGATCAATGCCAGAAACTAGTTCAATATCTTTAATTTCTGTATTTCGAGCAGCGTGAATAATTCCGTTTATTTGACCATATCTATTTTCAATATTTTCTATTTCCTGTAAAAAACTGTTACTATTGGTTATATCGACATGTATACTATTTATATTTCCGGATTGCTGTTTTAACAACTCATATCTTTGCTTTTCTTTTTCTGTCCATTTAAACGGCGCTTTGTAAGAAAATAAAAAAACATTTGCTGCATACTCACTCAATATATATTTAGCAAGTGTAAACTCTATTTCATCTAAATTGCCCGTAATTAAATAGTTGCCATTATTCTTAAAAGAAGAAGTATAAGAATTATTTTCTATAACTTCCAATTGCTCATAACATGTAACCCATCTTTTACCATATCTGAATGCCACTTTATAGTAATTGGACTCAACTTCAAACTCTTTAATAATCTCATCAATATTGTAGTTATCCAAATCCAAATCTAAAGAAGCAGCACTTATATTTTGATTTTCCTGAGTTTGTACATTCAATAATGCGGATGTTTGTTGATTGATACTTTGCATATTTTCTGTACCAACGACCGTATAATCCTTGTCACTTAATACAATGATCTTTTTACGTGTTTCTATGCCTTCAAATTCCAGACCTTGTATAATGTTTAAAACGCGGTTAAAAGTCAAGTTATACTTTTGATATTGCTTTTGATCATCAGAAATATTATTATCGCTGAGTTCCCAACCATAAATCAAGAAATCATAATCAAATTCTTTGAGGTCTAAATGATCTTTTAAGCCTCTATAGTCATTTTTTTCATCTGGATTGATTATAATATCACCTGTTTGAAGTATTTCAAATTGACCTCCTTGAAAAACTTGAACAACATTTTTACCATCTTCTTTTAGAATGTTACTTAGTTCATTAGAAAACGAAGAGTCATCATTAAAGATCAGATAGTTATTTGCTTCAGAAAAATTAGTTTTTAGAAAAATATTATTTGGAGTATATTTCCAGGAAGGCATATATAAAGATTCTGAAATGTTTTTTCTGAATTGATCAATTCCTTTAGCTTTCAGTAAGTTATTATCAATTTTAACCTTTGAAGGAATATCATACTTGTCAAAAGCATATGTTGGTATTGAAATTTTGTTTGGTTTATCTTTTTGGTAGTATTTATCCCAGTTAATGTCAAAACCATTTACCCAAAGTCTACCTAAAAATTCATTAAAGTGTAGATTATCACTTATTATCTCCTTAGGGTGTCTTATAGTGGTTACCGTTTGGTTATTCAATTCAGGATTCTGGCATTTTTTATAGAATGTCGTTAATGTTCTTCCGGGACCAACTTCTATAAATAAGGTATTATCTATATTAATTAATGTTTTAATCCCTTTTTCAAATCTTACTGGTTCAACAATATGATTAGACCAATATTTTACAGAAGTAGCTTCTTCATTGGTAATCAATTCACCTGTAATATTGGAAACAAATGGGATTTTAGGTTCAAGAAGAGTTATGGATTGTAATTCCTTTTCAAAATCATCAATGATAACTTCCATCATTTTAGAATGGAAAGCATGTGACGTTTTTAAGGCTGTGTATAAAATATTTTTATCTTCTAATTCTTTTTTTACTCTACCAATATTTTCAATTGTTCCTGAAATGACAAAAGAGTCATTGGAGTTTATAGCTGCTATAGATACATTTTCTAATATTTTTTTATCTATTTGATCTATTGGCAAACCTATACTTAACATATCTCCTTCAGGGACCTTTGCCATAAGTTCGGCCCTTTTACTTATGATTTTTAATGCATCTTCAAGTGAGAAAACGTTACTTATAGTTGCCGCTACATATTCTCCTAAGCTATGACCTATCATATATGTAGGAGCGACTCCTATCTCTAGTAAAAACTGTGCTAATGCATATTCAAAAGCAAAAAGAATTGGTTGTGTGTAAAATGTTGTATTAATTTGATTAGCTCCTTTATCCTCCAGACTAAATAATATCTTTTTGTAATCTATTCCATTAAGTTCTTGAAGAATGTTCAAACCATTATCAATATGTCTTTTAAATATGGGGTTTGAATCATATAACTCCTTACCCATATTTATATATTGACTTCCTTGCCCGGAAAACATAAATACAATATTATTCTTTACCTTAACAACATTCTCTTTTATCTTCTTATTCTTTAAAGCATTAATCAAATTACTTTTATCTTTTACAATCAGATATTTTGCCAAATCGAACTGTATTCTTCCCTGTTGTAATGTATAAGCTAAATCATCCAGATCAACTGTTTTGTTTTCAAGGTAATTTAGTAGTTTGTCTTCATAATTATCAAGCGAAGTATCAGATTTTGCAGAGTATCGAATAAGTTTATACTCTTGATTTACTCCTTTATTTTGTTGAGTGGGTCCTTCCTGAAGTATGACATGAACATTTGTCCCCCCAATTCCTAAAGAGCTTATCCCGGCAATTCTAGGTTTGCCTTGTTTGGTTACCCAATCTTTAGTTCTTTTGTTTACATAAAAAGGTCCTCCATCAAAATTAATTGTTGGATTAGCTTGTTGATAATGTAAACTGGCAGGTATTATTTTATTTTTAATTGAAAGTGCCGTTTTAATAAGACCCAGAACTCCTGCAGCCTCGTCAGCATGCCCCATGTTAGACTTTATTGTTCCTACAGCACATTGGTTATTTATATCATTATTGAAGGCTAAATTAAGTGCTTCTATTTCTATGGGATCTCCAATTTTTGTTGCCGTACCATGAGCTTCAATATAAGAAATATCCTCTGGTGAAACTCCGGCAATTTTTTGTGCCAGTTTAACACATTCTGATTGACCTTCAATACTAGGCATTGTGTAGCCTGCTTTTTCACTACCATCATTATTCATTGCAGTACCTTTAATTACTGCATAAACATTATCATTATCCTTTAACGCCTCTTCTAAACGTTTCAAGATAACAACTCCCGCTCCATCTGTTCCTATGGTTCCTGAAGATTTACTGTCAAAGCTTCTGTTATGACCATCATTAGACATTATAGAGCCATCTACATAATTGTAACCATTATCCTCATCAGATAATAATCGTATTCCTCCTGCAACAGCAATCCCGCACTCGTTCAACAATAGACTTCTACAAGCAAGATGAGTCGTACTTAAAGATGTAGAACAAGCCGTATCAATAAAATAACAAGGTCCTTTAAAATTTAACTTATAGGAAATCAAAGATGCCATAAAATTAGGATTTGACAGCTTTCCTTTGGACAAAAGATCTACATTAAGATCATTAGTCAGCATTGCGTGTAAACTCCAATTTAAATCTTTGTTAGCTCCTAAAAATATTCCTGTTTTTTTGGAATAGGTTTCTGTATTGCAACCAGAGTCTTCCAGAGCTTCCCATACTAATTGATGCATCATTCTGGTTTGAGGGTTCATTATTCTTGCCTCATCAAGCGTATACTTAAAAAAGGGATAGTCAAAGGAATTTGTATCTTCAATAAAGGATGCTGCTTTTATATAATTTTTTTGGTCAATTTGTTTTTTATCGACCCCTCTATCAATTAGTTCCTGATCCGAAAAAAAATGAATCAACTCCTTTTCATTGATAAGGTTATTCCAAAACTCTTCTATGTTATCTGACTTTGGGAATCTACCAGACATTCCAATAATAGCTATATCTCGTTTCATTTAGTAAATCTTATTAAAGCTTAGAGAATAATTTAGCGATTGATGCTAAACCTAAATTTCATTCATGAAATCAATTAAATCTTCAACATCCTCCATCTCATTTTCTTCTATTTGAACCTTCTGAGAAGTTGTAGTATCATTTAAGTTTTCTACTAATGTTCGAATTGTTGGGTATTGAAAAAATGAAATGATTTTTAAATCAGTATTCAGTGTTGAATTCATTAGAGATAATAATTGAAATGCCTTCATAGAATTTCCTCCGATTTCAAAAAAGTTATCATCAATTCCAACTTTTTCAATTTCCAGGAAATCAGCCCATAAGGCACATAACTTTTTCTCTGCATCATTTCCTGGAGGCGTATAGCTTTTAATTATCGCTGTAGTACCATTTGGTTTTGGTAAGGCTTTATAATCTGTTTTACCATTGGGCGTTTGTGGAAACTCTTCCAGAATTACAATATGATGAGGAATCATATAGTGTGGAAGGCGTAACCTTATAAACTCCTTAAGTACATTATTGTCCACAGTGTTTGAGGTTCTGATATAAGCTGTTAGAGACGTTTGATTATTTTCTTGAATGGTCGATACTGCACATTGCATTACATTTTCATGATCCAGAAATACATTCTCAATTTCTTTCAGTTCTATTCTGTATCCTTTTATTTTTACCTGACTATCCAATCTACCCAAATATTGTAATTCCCCATTTGGAAGCCAACGGGCTAGATCTCCAGTTTTATAAATTTTTTGATTTTCTTCAAAGGGGTTATCTATAAACCTTTCTTTGGTTAACTCTTCTTTATTTAAATATCCCAAAGAAACTCCATCTCCGCCAATACACAATTCACCTGAAACTCCTACAGGACATAGTTGATAATTAATATCTAAAACATATATTTTAGTATTTACAATAGGGGTTCCAATATTTATATCATCATCAACCCCTACAGTCTTTATTGAAGACCAAATGGTAGTTTCTGTAGGACCATACATATTATGGATACTTGTACCAACCTGTCCAATTAATTTTTGAGCCAATGATTTCTTTAAGGCTTCGCCTCCTACTAAAAGAGTTTTAATATTTTTTAGGGCTTCTCTTCCTTCATGATTTAGTAAAAGCTCCTCATAGAGCGAAGGTGTGGACTGAATATGGGTAACTTTATGATCGTTAATTAATTGCGCTATACTTTCTTCTTCTGTTAATTTATTAATTGTTTTAACAATAAAATTTTGTTGAGCTTTTGACCTTTTTACTACATCCTTCAAATCAAAAAGATGACATAAGTTATCTATTACCAGCTCGTTATCAACCCCAAAATCAATTAAACAAGCTACTTCATCAATACCAATTTCATAAACTCGATTTATCATTTTTTGACAGGATTCTGGGGTACCAAACAAACTACTAGTATTATAAAATCTTTGATATGCAATATCTAATAATGGTTCTAAATCATTATCCAGGTCCAGTTCTAATTCTTCTGCTATAGGTTTTAAAAGGTTTATTGAATTTTTAAGGTAATCCTTAAATGGCTCTTCCACTGTTTCTTTAACAAAATCAATATTATCGCTTACAAAAGTATGTAGCATCAAGGATACTTTATAGTTATCTGAATTATAACCATTTTCAAGAAGGGTTTGACGATAAACCTTAATTTTCTCTTCAAGATTTTCAATACTTTGTCCTAATAAATGAGTTAAAATATTTGCTCCTATTGTACCCGCATATTTAAAGGTTTCAATACTTCCGGCAGCTGTGACCCATAAAGGCAAATCATTTTGAATAGGTTTTGGGTGAACATAGAATTCAAACTCCTTTCCTACTCCGTTTTTTCTGGTCACGGATTTCCCTTTCCAAACCTCTTTGAGAGTATTAATTCCTTGACGCATTATCTGATGTCTATTTTCATAGCTGTCAGGAGCTAAAACAAAATCGTTAGGATGCCATCCAGAAGCTATTGACAATTCTACTCTACCCTCTGATAGGTTATCAACCATAGACCACTCCTCAGCTACTCTTATTGGATCGTGCAATGGCAATACCACACTACCAGACCTTAACCTGATATTTTTCGTAATGGTTGAAACCGCCGCTGCCGCAACAGAAGGATTTGGGAATTGATCACCGAAGTTATGAAAATGCCTTTCAGGAACCCAGATAGCTTCAAATTGATTTTCATCTGCAAATTTTGCCCCTTCAAGAAGTAACTTATATTTATTTTCAGTAGTTAATGAATTATTATATGTAGGAAAATAAAACAAACTAAATTTCATTTCTGGTTTAGTTTCCACAGGGACTGGTCTTTCAAGATGTAATATTATTTTATTCCCCTCTGTAAGTGTCCATAAAAGTTCAAGAATTGAAATATCAAAGCTTATGCTTGTCATTGCCAGCCAAACGTCAGAATTTGATCTGGAATCAAATTTATCATTCATTCCAGCAATAAAATTGGTAAGATTCTTATGTGAAACTTTTACACCTTTTGGTTTACCTGTAGAGCCTGAAGTATAAATAACATAAGCCATCGAAGATGGATCTATAACCGTCAATTCAGTTTTTTCTTTTTGATTCCAGATAGACAGATCATCAATATCTATGATGGTAAGATTATCACTCAAAATATCTTTAGTCTGCGTGCTTGCAATAATAAATTGTGTGTCGCTATTTTCTAAAATATAATCAGTTCTATTTATGGGATAGAAAGGATCCAATGGAAGGTAAGATGCTCCTGATTTTAAAATCCCTAAAATTGCTATGACTAAATCCAATGAACGGCCTAAAAATANNCCNACNGTTGTATTNGACTTAACACCCTTTTCATTCAGATAAACAGCTAATTGAGTCGATTTTTGATGTAACTCTTTATAGGTAATTTCCAGACCTTCACATATAACTGCAGTTTTATCTGAAGATAGCAATGCCTGATCACTAAACAAATCCACTACCGTTTTTTGAAAATTAATGTTTTTGTTTGTGCTATTAAATTGATTTAAAAGCTCATTGACTTGATCTTCATTTATATAAGAAGTCCTTTGGATTTCAACAGTTGGATTTTTAATACTTTCTTTTAAAAAATTTTCAAAATTAACCAGAATTCGTTCTATGAATTTTTGCTCATATAGGTCCGTATTATACTCTGCATTTATGCTTAACTGCCCTTCAAATTCTAAAAAAGAGAATGTAATATCATACTTGCTTACAAATGAATCTACTTCGTTATAAGCCTTGCAATTAACACCATCAAACAGTTTGTTGAATTTTATATCATTTTCATTTTGCTTTTGATAGATCACCAACACATCAAATACCGGTGATCTACTTGTATCCCTATGAAGCTTTAACCCGTTTAGGATATCTCCAAATGAATATCCCGAATTGGCGTATGCTCTTGATAGTGTATTTTTCTGATTATCAACTAATTGATAAAAATCATCGGATTTATCAAACCTCGTCCGGATTGGAATCGTATTAATATATAATCCGATTTGATCTTCCAAATCTTTGTGGTCTCTTCCGAGAACCGGTGTACCTATTATAATATCGGTTTGATTAGTGTATCGATATAATAATCCTTTTAACGCAGCTAATAAAACTGTAAAGTCGGTTGTTTTTTGACTTTTAGAAAATTTATTTACATCCCTAAGTAATTCATTTTTTAACACATACGACAAATTATCTCCTTTGAATGTTTGAATTTGTGGTCTGTTTTGATAAGTAGGTATGTTTATGATCGGCAGTTCTCCTGACAATTCATTCATCCAAAATTCATGTTGCTTTGTTGCATTATTTAAAGAAACATCATTATTCCAGATTGCATAATCCTTAAATTGTATTTTCAGATCTGGTAATTGAGGTTTTAATGATACTAATAGGTTATTGTAGATTGTAGATAATTCTTTAATCAGAACCTTAAGAGAATGTCCATCAAAAACGATATGATGTGCTATAATTGACAAATAAAAACAACTTTCAGCAGTACTTATTATTCTGGCTTTTATCAATGGGGCTTTAGCTAAGTCGAATTCCTGACTATTGAATTCNGAAATNTTANCATTTAAGTCTTCATCTTTAAATAATTCAAGAATTTCTAAATTAAAATTAATTGAGTTTATCGACAGAATCTCCTGCTTTATCTCTCCTTCGGAATCCTGAACAAAGCTCGTTCTTAATATTTCATGCCTTTCAATAAGTGAATGAAAAGCTCGGGCAAGCAGCTCCTTATTTAAACCCCCTTCAAGTTTAATGGTAAAAGGAATGTTATAGGCCCTATTAACCTCTGGCATTTGACATAATAACCAAAATCTTAATTGAGCAGAAGTTATTGGATAATAATCTTGTTTTGTAGCAATTGGAATTTCAACGTTTTGAGTATTTTGTGTTAGAAACGGAATTATTCCTTTTATCGTTGGATTCTCAAATACATCCTTAAATGCCACAACAAATTCAGTTTCTGATTTAATCTTATTGATGATTTTAGCTATACTTATACTACTGCCACCCAAATCAAAAAGAGAAGAATTTATACTTAAAGAACTTATTCCTAAAACCTCTTTCCAAATATTTGCAAGTTGCTTTTCAAGTATGGAACTTGGTTCAACATAAATTGCATCATCTATAAAATCATTTTCAGTGGGTAGAGGTAGTGACCTTTTATCTATTTTACCATTAGCTGTTAAAGGCACTCTTTCTATATNCATAAAACAAGAAGGAACCATGTAAGCAGGTAGCTTTTTTTGTAATTCTTTCTTTATTTCTTGCTTATCTAATTTCTCTTCTGATAAAACATAGGCAACAAGTTGTTTTTGACCTAAGATATTCTTTACTGAAACTATAGCTTGTTTTATAGCCGTCTTCTGAATCAAAACTTGTTCTATTTCCCCAAGCTCTACCCTAAAACCTCTAATCTTAACTTGTTCATCAGCTCTACCAGCAAACATAATATTACCATCTGGTAACCAATAGGCCAGATCACCCGTGTCATACATTTTCTCACCCTTTATAAATGGGTTTTCAATAAACTTTTCTTTTGTCAGGTTTGGTTGATTTAAGTATCCTCGAGCAATGTTTTCTCCTGACACAAAAAGTTTTCCTATAAATCCTACCGGCAGTAAATTTAAGGCCTCATCAAGAATATAGACACTTGTATTCGAAATAGGTTTACCAATAGGAATGCCAGTACTAGTTTTACTATCTACCCTAAATGAAGTGGTGACTACTGTGTTTTCAGTAGGGCCATAATTATTATATATTGTAAGATCAGTTTCTTTACTTAATTTTAGTACATCTCCTCCAGTGACAATGGTTATACCTTCTAATTGAAACTCATCTTCTACCAGATTTTGACATATCTGGGTAGGTAAATAACTATGCGTAATAGCATTTTTCTGTAAAAATGAATGTAATTTATTTATATTGATACGGGTATCATAGTCAGATATTGGAAATAATGTTCCTCCACTAATTAAATAAGGACAAATTTCCCAAACTGAAGCATCAAATCNCGTACCTGAAAATAATGTAGCTTTAGAATTGTAATCAGTTTTGTAAAAGTTGATATGCCAATGACATAAATTGACCAAACCTCTATGTTCAATCATAACACCTTTAGGGTTGCCCGTAGAACCAGATGTATATATTACATAGGCTAAGTCATTTGGTTTTAGCACTATATTCAACGGTTTTGCCTCTATACTTTTATCTGCAAATACTTCAACAAATTTTTCATCTACTATAATCTTACAATTGCTATCCCTTTTAATGTATATAATTCTTTCTTTGGGATAATCAGGATCAATAGGAAGATAAGCTCCTCCTGATTTTAGTATTCCAAGCATTGAAATAACTAACCATTTATTTCTATTTAATTTTACCCCTATAAGATCTCCCTGTACATTAAAATCATTTGTCAGATAATATGCCATGTTATCTGAAATTAAATCTAACTCTTTATAGGTAAGTTTTTCTTTACCATCAACAATCGCAACTGCTTCCGGTGTTTTGTCTACCTGTTTTTTGAAGAGTTCTAAAAAGGTCGCCCCTTTTTGATATGAAACCTTTGTGTCATTGAAATCTACAAGCAGAACCTCCTTTTCCTTTTTAGATAAAAAAGAAATTGTCTCTAATGAAGATTCAGGAGACAAAATAATGCGATGCATTAAAACCTCCAGATGCTTGCTCATTCGTTCTACAAAATCCCCAGTATAAATTGCTGAATTATAACTAAGAAATAAATTCAAACCTTGTTCAGTTTCTTGGAAAGTAAATTCCAATCCAAACTTGGAAGATTTGCTTTCGATTAAATTAAATTCTTCAATTATTAATCCTGATATTTCTAATGAATTTTCACTTTGACCGTGATTATTCTCAAGATTTAGGACAATATCAAACAAAGTATTTCCGGATAAATCGAGGTCCTCAAGTAATTGATCAAATGGGTAACCTTGATGATTGTAGGCTTCCAGAATGTTACCTCTTAATTTTGATAGTAGTTCTAAAAAACTTTCATTAGGATTTAATACAGTACGTAACCCTAATAGGTTTACATAAAAACCTATTTGATTTGACAATTCGGGATGTTCTCTTCCTGAAACCGGAGAACCTATAGTGATATCCTTCTGATTGCTGTATTTAAATAATAATAATTTTACGAGAGCTAAAAGTCCCATGTATAGAGTTGCTCCCTGTTTTTCGCAAAGGTTTTTGAAAGTATGTAGTTGTTCTTTGTTGTAAAAAGTATGAATTATATTCCCATCATAGTTTTTGACATTGCTTTCTAACTTAGCAAGAGGAATTTCTAGAGCAACTGGCTTTTCATCAAATTCTTCTAACCAAAACCTTCTGCTTTCTTCTAATTGGTTACTTTTTAATTGTTTTTGCTGCCACGCAGCATAATCTTTATATTGAACCTGTAAAGGTATTAATGGGTTTTTATGCTTATTGATATAGGCATTATATAATGTAAAAATTTCATTCCTTAAAACCCTTATAGACCATCCATCGCTTATAATATGATGCATTACCAGATTAAAAACATACTCATCCTTTGAAATTTTAAGCAATTTGACTCTGAAAAGAGAGTCCAATGCAAGATCAAATTCAAAGTTAGATTCTTGATAAATATTGTTTTTTATAAGTTCATCAATATCATTTTCATTACTAAGATCCACATAATCTAAAACAAATTTATGATTCGTAGTACTCCTAACTTTCTGTCTTGGATTTCCATCACTATCAATAATAAAGTTTGTTCTTAGAACTTCGTGGCGCTCCAGAAGTGAATCGAAAGATTTTTGTAGAGAAGTCAGGCACAATTCACCTGTGATTTTATAAGTACTTGAAATATTATATACTGTACTTGCTTTATTAGTTTGATTTAATACCCATAATCTATATTGTGAAGACGATAAAACGTAGTCATCTTGATAAGAGAGTACATCAATAGATTCATAATTAACCTTCTTTCCACTTTTTTGTGCCAATAAAAATCTTATTAAATCTTCTTTATGTGTTTTTATTTCATCTAATAATTCCTGATTCATCACACCCTTTGGAGCTGTAATGTCTAAATTATCATCTATAACATCTAATAAGATATTTAATTCTTTAAGCCTGTTAATTAATGTGTACATGATGTTGCGGATATATAAATTCTGTCCTTATCCACAATATAAATCACTCTCCACCTTATAAAGTAGTTGTGATTTATCCTAGGGATAATGAATTGTTTAAAAAGTTATAAAGCTATCTTTGAATTAATTGAAAGGAATAACAGCCTAAGTTTAAATTGAAAATTTTTCAACTTCTACATATTCAGCATTAGGGTTTTCAAGCTGTTTTTCTTGGTCTAAAATACTTTGAATTATCGCTGATTGCTCTCTGAGAATATTGTTATAAAATAAAGTGCTTGCGGTTACTTTTATGTTAAAGGTCTTGTAGATCCTGTTCATTAATTTTGTTATTTTCAAACTATGCCCTCCTAGTTCAAAAAAGTTATCTGTGGCTCCGGCCTTTTCAATTTCAAGAACTTCCTGCCATATAACAGCTAATTTTTTCTCAAATTCATTTTCAGGTGCTACATATTTATTTTTATATATTTTTCCTGATTCTATATCTGGTAATTTATTTTGATCAATCTTTCCATTAGGTGTTAAAGGAATAGACTCCATGGCAAAGTAGTGATCAGGGATCATATAATACGGCAGCTTATCTTGAAGGTATTTTTGTAATTTTTCAATTTTAACAGATTCCTTTTCTAAAAAATAGGCTATTAAAATATCTTGGTTATTATTTGTTTTTTTGGTAACAACCACCTGTGCTATATCTTCAGAAAACTGTAAAATTGAATTCTCAATTTCTCCTAATTCAATTCGATACCCTCTAAGCTTAACTTGATTATCATTTCGCCCGTAAAATTCTATATTTCCATCAGGTAGCCACTTTGCGATGTCCCCAGTATCATACATGAACTCTTCATTAGAAAAAGGGTTTTTAACAAACCGCTCTGAAGTCAATTCCGGACGGTTAAGATATCCCTTTGCCACTCCATCACCAGATAAAAACAACTTGCCAATTACTCCTGGCGGCAATAATTCTCCATTGTCACCTAAAATATAAGCTTTAGAGTTAGCTATAGGTTTTCCTATAGGAATTGTGGAATAAATTTTATTTTTTGACAATTTGTAACAAGTACTGTATGTGGTATCCTCTGACGGACCATAAAGATTTCTGATCTCAACTTCGAGCATAAGAAGTTTTCTGGCAATATCAGTTGGAAATGGCTCTCCGGCCAGGTTTATGGCTCGTACATTGTTCAAGTCATATTCATTTTCAATAATATTTCTCATACTTGAAGGAACTGTGTTAATAAGCACCTTATCATCTTGTTTTAAATATTCTCCTATTTCTAAAGCACTATCCAGCAGTCTTATTTTCTTTCCGGATGAAAGCGTATAGAAGAATTCAAAAACTGATAAATCAAAACAATGAGAAGTTGAAGCATATACTATATCAAAATCAATGTTTGCAAATTCATCTTTTGCCCAATTGATAAAAGAGACGGCATTTTTGTGTGTCAACATTACTCCTTTTGGATTACCTGTAGTTCCCGAAGTATAGATTATATAGGCGAGATCATCAGCAGTAAAATTAAATTTCGGATTTGCTTTAGAATAGCTCTTTTTATCTCCACCAAACAAACTCAAAAACTCTTGATCTATTACCACTACACATTTGCTATCGTTCTCGATATAATTGATACGCTCTTTCGGGTAATTTACATCAATAGGCACATAAGTTGCACCTATCTTTAGCACTGCAAGTAGAGAAATTATCAACTGTTCATTTCTCTCTAGCTTGACACCTACAAAGTCACCTTCAATTATTTCCTTTTCCTTTGTTAGATAATCTGCTAATTGATTAGCACATTCATTAAGCTCTTTATATGTTAGTACATTTTCTTTAAATATTATTGCAATATTATTTGGTGTTTTTAACACTTGGTTTTCAAATAAAGAAGCAATTGTTTCTTCTTGATCGTAAGGAACATCTGTATTATTAAACTCTTGTAAGACAAGTCTTTTCTCTCTTTCGGTTATAATTTCTATATCTGCTAACTTAATTTCGGGTTGAGCAAATGCTGTATCTAGAACTTTCTGGAGATGAATAAAAATCGTTTTAACAAATAATTCATCATAAATATCAGTATTGAATGAGATATTAAGAAATAGGTCTTCATCCTCAACAAAGGATAAAGACAAATCAAATTGCGAAGAATCAGTATCTAAATCATATTTATTGATAGCAAAATCAGAAATCGTATTTCTATGATCAAAAGCTGAAAGTTGTTTCTGATTATTCAATACAACCATTATATCAAACAAGGGAGATCTTGAAGTGTCTCTAACCAAATTTAATTCTTCTACCAAAAGATCAAATGGATAATCCTGGTGCGAGTAAGCTCCAATTAAATTCTGTTTCTCCTTTTCTAAAGCACTTATAAAAGTTTCTTCCTTTTCATATTGGGTTCTAATGGCTAAAGTATTTAAATACAAGCCAACTTGAGATTCCAAATCTGGATGTTCTCTACCGGCCAATGGTGTACCCACAATGATATCATTCTGATTACTATATCTACAAATCAGTATTTTAACTACGGACATTAAAGTCATAAATAATGTGACCTCATGCTTTTGTGAAAAATGCTTCAGGTTATTTAAAGTATCTCTTGAGAATTTATGTGTTATAACACTTCCTTTATAGGTTTTAATTAAAGGACGTTTTTTAGTAGAAGGTAATTCTATCACAGGAATCTCCCCTTTAAAAACATCTAACCAATACTGTTTTGATTTGCTTTCTATACTTTGTCTCTTATTTTCTGATAACCAGACTGTATAATCCTTAAATTGTAAAGTTAGTTCTGGCAGAGATAAAACGCCACTTGATTGTAGTTGAGCATATGCCTCGATAATTTCAGAAGTTAGGATTTCTAAAGACCAACCATCGCTTATGATATGATGTATCGATAAGAAAAACACAAAATTAGTATCAGTTTTCTTTAGTAAGGATGACCTAAACAATGGGTACACTGAGAGATTGAACCCTTTATCCTCTTTTTCTTTTATGTACTTTCTTATCGATAAATCTGGAGATTTCGCTTTTGAAAAATCTTTAACCAATAAGTTCAGGTTTCTTTCTGATCCTTCTGCAACACCATGTTCTAAAATACCTTCATCATTATTTTTGAAATATGACCAAAGAACCTCATGTCTGTTCATTACATAATTGAAAGCTCTCGTGAAGTTTTCTATATCTATTTCACCTTCTAAAGCAACTGCTCCTGAAATATGATATGCCTGGTTATCATCTTCAAACTGGCTTAAAAACCATATTCTTTGTTGAGATGGTGTTGTAGGATAAAAATCTTGCTTAGCAGCTTTATTAATTGACAAAAACTGCCTTTCTTCATGATTACTTGATAGTTTTTCAATTGTAGGATTATTATAGAAAAATGAGTAAGAAACGGATTTACCCATTCCTTTATATACTCTATTGATAAGCTGAGCTATCATCAAACTATGTCCTCCTAGTTCAAAGAAATTATCTTTTATTCCTATATTCTTTACTCCTATTATTTCTTCCCAAAGGATAACTAACTTTTCTTCGGTTTCATTTCTAGGAGCTACATAGTCATTTCTAATTACCTCTACAGAATCTACTTCTGGTAATAATTTTTTATTGACTTTACCATTAGCAGTAAGAGGTACAGATTCAATTACTATGAAATGACCTGGTATCATGTATGAAGGAAGTTGATCTTGTAAAAAAGACCTTAATTCAGATTTGTTGATTACACTGTCTTCTACATAATATCCTACAAGAACATCAACGTTTTTAACATTTTTTACACTTACTACTGCCTGTTGAATATTTTCTGAAAATCTTGAAATAGCAGCTTCAATCTCTCCTAACTCTATTCGATATCCTCTTAATTTAACCTGATGATCCTTCCTTCCTAAAAACTCAATATTACCGTCAGGCATCCATTTTGCCATATCTCCTGTATCATACATGAATTGGTCTTTCTGAAATGGGTCTTCAGAAAACTTTTCTGCCGTTAATTCAGGACGATTAAGATATCCCTTTGCCACTCCATCACCGGCCACATATAATTTTCCTACAGCTCCATATGGAAGTAATTGTTTGTGTTCATCTAATATATAAGCCTTAGTACCTGTTATAGGTTTTCCGATAGGAATCGAAGTCCTGTAATCTTTCTCCTTTAACAGTTTATACTGAGTACTATATGTAGTATCTTCTGAAGGACCATAAAGATTTCTTACTTCCATATCATACATCAGAAGTTTCTGAGCTATATCAATAGGAAAAGGCTCTCCTGCTAAATTAATAGCACTTACATTAGTCAAATCATAGCCGCTTTCCAGAATATTTCTAATACTGGATGGAACTGTATTTAATAATATATTATTATGGTCTTTAAGATGCTTACCAATATCCAAAGAGTTATCCAATAGTTTGATCCTTTTGCCAATCGATAATGTGTAGAAAAATTCATATACAGACAAATCAAAACAATGAGATGTTGCAGCATAAACAACTTCAAAACTGGTATTCTTAAATTCACCCTTAGACCAATTAATTAATGCTACAGCATTTTGATGTGTAATCATTACACCCTTGGGATTGCCTGTGGTACCAGAAGTGTATATGATATAAGCAAGATCTTCTGAGCAACTTAAAAGAGGTCCGTTTTCTTTACTATATTGATTATGTAGTTCTAGAAATATTGCTAATTCTTGTTCATCTATCACAAACTTGCAATTACTATCACTCTCAATATAACTAATACGCTCCTCTGGATAATTAATATCTATAGGAACATAAGTTGCTCCGGTTTTTAGAACAGCCAATAACGAAATTAAAAGACATTCACTTCTTTGAAGTTTTACCCCGACAAAATCCCCTTTTCCTATACTTTTTTCCTTTTGGAGATAATCTGCAAGCGAGTTAGATTTTTCGTTAAGTTCTTTATATGTTAAGTACCTCTCTTTAAACTCAAGCGCTATGAGATCAGGAGTTTTTAATACTTGATCCTCAAAGAGAGAAATTATGGTATGATTATCCAGAGCTTCATCATTGTTTATAACATCCTGCTGAGATAAAAAAGCCTTTTTTTCTTCATCGAATAAAATAGGAATTTCTGAGGTATGACACTCTAGATTAACTTCTAATTGTTGTATCCAGAAAATAAATTTTTGTAAGAAGTTTTCTGCTAGCTCATTAGTCACAAAATCCTTAGCAAATGAGACAGAAAATTCCAGATCTTTATTATGTTTCTTAACAATTATTAGAGAAAATGAAGAACTACTTTCAATGTTCTTATTAAATACAAATTCAAAAGGCGTGTACATTTCAAAAGTTTCCTCTTGAAGCACGGAGTTATCATAATCCTGATGTTGATAAACTTCCTGTACTTCATGTTTAACCTCTTGAAGAATTTTTTTCAAAATTCCATTTTCAATATCATTAAAAGAAAACAAAAGAGGAGTTTCATCTTCAGAGGTTATTCCTTTAGCATAAATCAAATCACATTCTTCAAAATAACGCTGTAGTAAAACATTAAAAACAGCTATTAAAAGGGTGAACTCGGCTAAATAATTTCCTGAGGTAAGCTTATAAAAGTAATTTAAACTTTGCTCTTCTACTAAGAAACTTTTTGTACATATATTATTTTGCCCACTACAAGAATATGAATCCTTTGAAGTATTATATTTAAGTTTTTGGCGCCAGTAATTCGTCGCTATCTTTTTTTGAATTGAGCTCATTGTATAATAAGAATTACGTGATTTTATTATGTTGATTAGTACTCGACTGGATTTTATATCAAAATCTAACCTAGCTTAGACAAATTTTAGAGTTTTTAAGTACAATCTTTACTATATGGCCAGTGGCATTGTAGATAGATAATCAGAAGGCAATGTGGCTGTTATACTTTGGTTAATAGAATTCAACCTTACTATAATCTTATTTTCATTATTAATATTAATAATTTCGCATTCCAAACCTCTTAGTGGCCCTTTCTCAATCATTCTCATATCACCTACATATGGACTTAAATTATGCCTTTGAACATTTAAGATATCATCAGAATTTACTAAAAATTTTATCTGTTCTATTTCCTCATCTCTTACCAAAGAATATTTCCCTGCACAAGTAATAAATGAACAAGCACCCTGAACCGACATAGCATCGTATAAATCTTTGGCATTATTAATACGAACAAATATATAGGAAGAAAATAAAGGAATAGATACTATTTTTTTTCTGTCACTCCACTTTCTGATGGTTTTTATCATAGGAACAAAAGATTCTAATCCGTTATCTATCAAAAACCTATCTACTTTACCCTCTTGCCTTGACTTAACATAAAGTACATACCATCCTGCTTTAAAAGATTTTTTCATAAGTATATATAATATTTATTTATGGAGTAGATAGAGCTTCGCTTCCCTGAGTCACATCAAGTTATCTCTAAAAATGTTATGTTTAAAAGATGATCATCGAGAGAGGTTAAAAATGAAGTCTTTTATAAAACTTCAATGCTCTATTATAGAAAGATCAACCAAATAGCTTTCAACTATTGATTACAAACTTAATGGAAAGATAAGCGTATATACAACCTTTATTGTTCTGTTTTCAGGAATAAAGACCAGTGATTCCCTGAATTTTCACCAATAGAAAACAAGTCCAATAACAGTAAAATTACCTCAGAATATCTCCGGAGAGTAAGAAAGATGCATCCTTAGATCAAAAAAAACAAATCGCTGAATAACAAATGTTTAATAACTAAAACCAGTATTCGATTTATCTCTGAATTCCTGAAAACAGATACTTCAAAGTAAATAATTTTTAATTTCTCAAAAATTTTTCTATACGCATAAAATATTATATTTGCTCTGTTAACCTTATTGATTAACCTTAAAACCTAAAATACATGTCCTATTACAATAAATTACACCTTAAGAAGTGTAACAATTTCAATTGTCTTTCGTTTATTAGAAAGAATCCTTAGTTCAGTTCTTAATCCTCAAAAATTATATAGTACTAAGCTAATAAAACAAAAAGTTTTACAGTTTTATACGCTTAGGATTTTACAACTCCCTATTACACTTTTAAATTTAAAATTATCTAACCGAAGTTCACTTAAATGCCAAAATTCGATAAACTAGTTTACTTATTTATATTATTCTATTGCAATATCACTTTATCTCAGGATATCCTTTCAAAAGATGTTGACAACCAAGAATATTTGGAATTAAACAATGATTTTTTAGTTAATATAAAGGATACTGCAAGTGCTGGAATTATTGCAAAAAGCTTTCTTAATAAAGCAAAAAAACAGAATGATATTATTAAAATTTCGGATGGCTTTTATATGTTGGCTCAAGTATCAAATGATAATATTGCCTTTAAATATCTTGATTCTATTATAGAATTAACTATTAACGCTAATGATTATGATTATCCCGGTAAAGCTTATTTGCATAAGGCGCGAATATTGGGATCACAAGGAAAATTTAATGAGTCAATGGATGAGCTGATCAAGGTTAATTCTATTGCCATTGCCAATAAAAATATAGAACAACAGTTTAAGACAAAATATTATATAGCCTTATTAAAAAATGAGTTAGGAGAATTTGATGAAAGTAGAAAGACACTAGAAACTGTTGTTTCATATAACAAAATGAAATATGAAAAAGACAAAAATTATGAATATGATTACATCCGCTCTCTTTATGCCTATGGGAACTCATTAAATCTGAATGGATATTTTGATCTGGCTCATAACGTAAATGAAAATGCAATTAGACTAAGTCTACAATCAAAAGATAGTATTCTTTATAAAAGACTTTTATTAACCTCTGCAGTTTCTGAATATTCCAGAGAGAAATATGATGCCAGTTTGGACAGTATTAATAAGCTATTGAGAATAAGTAATTATTCTGATTTGAGTATTGGCACACAAATAAGGATAGATCTCTATCTGGGAAAAATTTACAATAAAAAGAAAGATTTTGATAAATCAATAAGCTATTTAAAAAGTTCAGATTCACTTGTTTTTAAAAACAATTATTTTTTCCCTAGAATAAGGGATTCTTATGAACTGTTAATTGATAATTTCAAACGAAAGGGTAATAAAGATGAGCAATTATTTTATATAAATAGACTTTTATATGTAGACAGCATTTTGGATAAAAACTATAGGTATTTATCTAAGCAAATTAATAATGAGTATTCTAAAAGCAACCTATTAGCAGAAAAACAAGAAATTATAGATTCACTTAAAAAAAATAATAAGTCGAAAATTATAATTCTTTTAGTTCTTAGTTCTCTATCATTTATTCTCATATTATCTCTTATTTATAATTATAGAAAGAAAAAAATCTACAAGGACATATTTCTTAATCTTATCGCAGAAACCAATGATAATATTCCTCAAAAAACTATAAACAAATCTACTGATCAAAATGAAGTTGCTAATATCGGTTCAGGTGATCTAGGTATCTCACAGAAAATTATTGATGACATTCTAAGTTGCCTTAATGAATTTGAACAAAAGGAAGGTTATCTGAAACCTAATATTACAGTAAGCAGCTTGTCAAAATCATTTAATACTAATTCTAAATATTTGTCCAAGGTAATAAATACGTTTAAGGATAAAAATTTTAGTAACTACATTAATGATTTAAGAATTAAATATGCTATTGCAGAGCTAAAGAAAAACCCAAAGTTTAGAAAATTTACAATAAAAGCTATCGCCCAAGAAACTGGTTTTAATACTACAGAAGCTTTTTCAAAATCCTTTTATAAAGTTTCTGGAATTTACCCTTCGTTTTTTCTTAAACAATTAGAAAAGCAGACTGAGCAATCGTCAAAGTCCTTTTAGTAAAAAAATAGGTTTTGAAACTGCAGCATTTTCCTGAAAACAGAGAACTGAATTCCTGAATACAGCCCACAACATCTATTTTGACCACTAATAATTGTTAAAGTTCATATAGTTTAGCAGGAAACAATAACAATATTCAATTCAAAAATGAAAACAAAACACAAAAAATCAGGGCTTACGTTAGACAAAATTAACATCACAAAATTAACTAGTCCTAGTTGCATCATGGGTGGAGCGCAAGGATACAATAAGGCTGCCAAAGCAACAGAAGATGATGAATCAGGAACAGACACTTGGTATAATACCGGGGGATAAAGATTATGAACTTTGAACTTTTAAGGGAAAGCAATATTGCTTTCCTTTATTTTATTATATAGTTAACCTTTTATGCAAATCAAAAAAATATTCATCATATTCTGGATCATCGTTTTATTTCAATCCTGTATTAACCATAATGATATGACTCTTCAACCCAAAATAGTAACGGATACTATTCACGGACAATTAATACCTGATCCATTCAGATATTTAGAGTATTCAGACACAAAAGAAATAAAAGAATGGATAAGTTTTCAGAATAACTATTCTAACAATTTTATCGATAAAATTCAAAAAAAGGATTATCTCATAGAAAAGCAAAAGGAAATTGATAATCTAAATAATTTTGAAATTTCAAATTTCAAAATTACTTCGAATAATAAGTCATTCTATCTAAAACGATTACCTGAAGAGAATATCCCTAAATTATATTACAAAAATGACTCTCTTAGCCAAGAACAATTATTATTAGACCCATTAAATCTTAGTATTAATAAAAATAATATTATCAGCTATATACAGCCAGACTGGAATGGAAAAAAAGTAGCAGTTGCAATAACGGAAAAAGGCAAAGAAATTTCTGATATTATTATAATTGATGTGGAAACAAAAGAAATTGATGAGAATATAATTACAAATACCTGGCCTTCAAACTCTGGAGGAATTGAATGGCTTCCTGACAATTCAGGCTTTATGTATTTACATTATCCTATTATAAATATTAAATCCCAAGAGTTTCTAAAAAATACAAAATCCGTGCTCTATAAAATTGGTGATAAACCTGAGCAAATAAGAGAGGTATTTTCCAAGAAAATTGCACCTAATTTAAATATTAATGAAAACGATTTTCCAATAGTATCGTTAAAAGATAAGAATGACAAATATATTATAGGAAAGACTCCAGGAGCTGGAAGCTATTATAATGCATATTATATCAAAATTGATAATATTAGTCAACCAAAATGGAATCCACTATTTAGCAAAAATGATGAAATCAAAGGATATGTTGTATTAAAAGACTCTATTATTTATAGCACCTCTAAAAATTCTCCGAATTACAAAATATGTAAAACCTCTATTAAAAATCCAGATTTCAAAAATCCTAAAATTTTAATTAAAGAACATGACCAATTTATTATTAATGAATTTGAAATAAATAGTAATGGAATTTTCTTTGTTAGAACCAAAAATGGTGTTTCTGCCAGACTATTCAATTACAATTTTAATACTAAAAAAGAAACAGAAATAAAATTGCCAAAAGAATATGGGAGCCTATCTTTAAAGTCACCTGGTTTAGAAAGTGATTTACTATGGATTGAAGCATCAGGATGGACAACCGATAAAGACACTTATTTAATTCAAGATAATAAATTAACAATTCAAAATATTAACTCTAGTTCTGATCACGGTGAAGAAAACATATTTAAAGATATTATAGTTGAAGAAGTCGAGGTAAATGGTCATGATGGACAAAAAATACCACTGTCTATTTTTTACAAGAAAAATATAGTAAGAAAAACTCCACTTCCGGTATTAATGGATGGCTATGGTGCATACGGAATATCAATGAAACCTCAAATGTCCGGCAGAAGAGTTCTATGGGTATTAGAAGGAGGAATCTATGCCGTTGCCCATGTAAGAGGAGGAGGAGAAAAAGGAGTCAAATGGCATAGAGGAGGCAATAAACATAATAAAGCAAATACCTGGAAGGATTTTATTTCGTGTGCTGAATACTTAATAAAAGAAAAATATACAGATAAAGAAAAATTAGCTATTCTCAGTGGAAGTGCGGGAGGCATTATGATAGGTAGAGCGATTACTGAAAGACCTGAGTTATTTAAGGCCGCAATCATTGAATTTGGCTCTTTAAATATGATGAGATCAGAAATGCGACCTAATGGAGCAAACAACACCAAAGAATTTGGCACAATCAAAAATAAAAAGGATTTCGAGGCTTTAAAGGAAATGGATGCGTATTATCACATAAAGAAAAACACAAAATACCCCTCTTTACTCCTTACAGCAGGTCTTAATGATCCCAGAGTACCTTCTTGGTTTTCATTAAAGTTTATGGCTAAGATGAAATTATATGATAATTCAAAGAACCCAAAACTTATATTAATAGATTCTACAACAGGACACGGAAAAGATGTAGGTAAAATTAAACAATATCAGCGCTTCGCAAATATTCTATCATTTGCAATGCAGCAAACAGGTCTAAAATAAATATTAGGAGAATTTGATAATAATATTTTGGCTAATATGAATATGTATTCCTATTAAAAACAAAAAACCTGATGAAATCATCAGGTTTTTTCTGTGGGCAATGAGGGATTCGAACCCCCGACCCCCTCGGTGTAAACGAGGTGCTCTGAACCAACTGAGCTAATT
>NZVW01000144.1 GCA_002697475.1 Aquimarina sp.
ATCAAAAGATAATAATTTGTTTTTTGCTTCAAATGGACATCTGGGTTTAGGGTTACTGGACATTTTTGTATCAAAATATGAAAAAGGAGAATTTCAAGAACCTATTAACCTTGGAGCACCAATCAATACGCCGTATGATGATTTTTCTTTAATATATTTTAATGATTCCGAAGGTTTCTTTTCTTCCAACAGAAAGAATATGGATGATGATGTATATTATTTTCAACAGATAGGTGAGATTTTTCCAAAGGAGTATATAACAAGTTTTGAAATTAAAGATTTCGCTTCAGATGCATATATCCCAATGTCTTCGATTGTGATATATACTGAAGATAATAATGTTTTTTATGAAACGCAGTTTGACTCCTTAGCAAAATTAGAATTAAAGCTGTTTCCGGGTAAATATAATTTTAAGGGTTTTGCTGATAACTATAAGACAAAAACGATTCCTGTTTTGGTAGGAGAAACAGAAAATCAAAATTTCGTTCTATATCTAAATAGAAATACGGAATCAGAACCTAATCAAAAGGTAGTTGACTCTACGTATAATTCAGAATTTTCTAGAACTGACATTGTAAACAGAGAGGCAGAAAAAACTGAAATCACAGTGGTCAATTATAAGGATGAGCCAAGTAATGAAAAAGTGAAAGAAGAACTGCTTAAAGACCCTGAGAACCCTCCAGTCGTACAAAAAGGAGAAAAGTTATTCTTTGAACTGCCACCAATTTATTTTGATTATGATAAGTGGAACATTAGATCAGATTCTAAAAAAGTGTTGGATGAGCTGGCCTTAAAATTAGAAAAATATGAATCCATTCATATAAAAATAAACGCTCACACAGATAGCAGAGGAACAGATGGTTATAATCAGCTGCTGTCGTACAAACGAGCGGAATCCACAAGAAACTATCTTGCGCTAGTGGGCTATGTTAATGCACGTAGAATGAAGTTTGAAGGATTTGGTGAGTCACAACCAATTATAGATTGTGAAACAAAAAATTGCACTGAAGAGGATCATCAGCAGAATAGAAGGAGTGAGTTTGAAATTATTAAGTATTAATAGTGCAGCTCAGTAGTTTAATTAAAATATTAACTTCTTGTTTTATAAATAATTAAATTGTAATTTTGCACTCCTTTTGACGAGTAAGAGAAGAAAAGGATTGACAATTAATTATTTAACCCTTCTGTATTAGGTTTTCGTCTACATTCTCAAATACATACAGAATACAAATTTTTATCTTCAATGTCTGAAGAAACTAAAAACACTGAAGTTCAGGAAAAAGAAGCTCCTGCTGTATCTACTAAGCAAGCTAATCCTGAGCAATTTTTAAAAGAATTTAACTGGCATAATTACGAAGAAGGAATCGATCCTATCGCTGACTCTAAATTAGAAGAGTTTGAAAAGCTGGTTGAAGAAAATTTCGTTGACACCTTAGATGACGAAGTTGTAGAAGGTACGGTAATTAATATTACTGATCGTGATGCAATTATTGATATTAATGCTAAGAGTGAAGGTGTTATATCTTTAAACGAATTCCGTTACAATCCTAACCTGGCTGTTGGTGATAAAGTAGAAGTATTAATTGATGTTCGTGAAGACGCTACAGGGCAGTTAATCTTATCTCACAGAAAAGCAAGAGTAATTAAGGCTTGGGACAGAGTTAATGCAGCTCACGATACTGGAGAAATCGTTAATGGTTTCGTTAAGTGTAGAACTAAAGGAGGTATGATCGTTGACGTATTTGGTATCGAAGCTTTCTTACCAGGTTCTCAAATAGATGTTAAGCCAATCCGTGATTATGATGCATATGTAGGAAAAACTATGGAATTTAAAGTGGTTAAAATTAATCACGAATTCAAAAACGTAGTTGTTTCTCACAAAGCACTTATCGAAGCTGATATTGAAGAGCAGAAAAAAGAAATCATTGGTCAGTTAGAAAAAGGTCAGGTACTAGAAGGAGTTGTGAAAAACGTTACTTCTTATGGTGTATTTGTTGATCTTGGAGGAGTTGACGGACTTATCCACATTACTGATCTTTCTTGGTCAAGAATCAATCACCCTAACGAGATTGTAGAGCTTGATCAGAAATTAAATGTGGTTATCCTTGATTTTGATGAGGATAAGACAAGAATCCAACTAGGATTAAAGCAGCTTAAACCACATCCGTGGGAAGCTCTTGATAAAGAACTTAAAGTAGGAGATAAAGTAAAAGGTAAAGTAGTTGTAATCGCTGATTACGGTGCGTTTATTGAAGTTGAAGAAGGTGTGGAAGGTTTAATCCACGTTTCTGAAATGTCTTGGTCTACTCACTTAAGATCTGCACAAGACTTTGTTAAAGTTGGTGATGAAGTAGAAGCTGTTGTGCTAACTTTAGATAGAGAAGAGCGCAAAATGTCTCTAGGTATCAAGCAATTGACTCCAGACCCTTGGACTGATATTACTTCTAAATACCCAGTAGGATCTAAGCATACAGGTATCGTTCGTAACTTTACTAACTTTGGTGTATTCGTAGAGTTAGAAGAAGGTATCGACGGATTAATCTACATCTCCGATCTATCTTGGACTAAGAAGATTAAGCATCCATCTGACTTTACCAATGTTGGTGATACATTAGAAGTAGTAGTTCTAGAACTTGATGTTGAAGGACGTAAACTAAGTCTAGGTCATAAGCAGATCGAAGATAATCCTTGGGATAAATATGAAACTGAGTTCGCTGTAGGTACAAAGCATACTGCTAAGATAGGAGATATGGTTGACAAAGGTGCAACGATTGACTTCAACGAAGATATCGTAGCATTCGTACCAGCACGTCACCTTGAAAAAGAAGACGGAAGCAAACTTAAAAAAGGTGATGAGGCAGAATTCCAAATCATTGAATTCAATAAAGAGTTCAAGAGAGTAGTAGCTTCTCACACTGCTTTATTCAAGGAAGAAGAAGCTAAAATCGTAAAACAAGCTGCTAAGAAAGCTGCTGCAAGTTCAGCAGAGAAGACTACACTTGGAGATATCGATGCTTTAGCTGATCTTAAAGCTAAATTAGAAAAAGGAGAAAAGTAATTTTCTTACTTACTTAAATAATACAAAGGCTGCCTCTTAGGTAGCCTTTGTTGTTTTTAGATAACAATTATCAATATCTAATAATTTTATGAAACTAAATTTCCTTATTTTTGTAAAACAAAGATTTTGTTATCTGATATGAGCCAAAAATTACTTCTTAGTGCAAAAGAAATAGATATAATACTGCACCGCTTGGCTTGTCAAATCTTAGAAAATCATCCTAATTTTGAGAATACAGTACTCATAGGTATTCAACCTAGAGGAAAATTTTTAGCTGATAGGATTAAGGATATTTTAGAAAATGAACACGGCATAAAAAATTTGCCTCTGGGATATCTGGATATTACTTTTTACAGAGATGATTTTAGAAGAGGAGAAAAGCCACTTGAAGCCAATAAAACTGACATTAACTTCATTGTAGATGATAAACGTGTTGTTTTTATTGATGATGTACTGTATACCGGTAGAAGCATAAGAGCTGCACTAACCGCTGTACAATCCTTTGGTAGACCTTTAGAAATAGAACTTTTAACTCTTATAGATAGGAGGTTTAGCAGACATTTACCTATACAACCTAATTATAGAGGAAGACAGGTGGATGCAATTAATCAAGAAAAAGTAAAAGTAAACTGGGTAGAAAATGAAGGTGAAGATGCTATATATCTGGTTAGTAGATAATTTTTTAAATAGTATATAAAAGGATGAGCGAACTAAGTGTAGATCACTTATTAGGAATTAAGTATTTAAAGCCTACGGATATTCAATTGATATTCGAAACTGCAGATCATTTTAAGGAAGTTATTAATCGACCTATTAAGAAAGTTCCTTCGCTTAGAGACATAACTATTGCTAACTTATTCTTTGAAAACAGTACTAGAACCAGATTGTCATTTGAACTGGCAGAAAAAAGACTGTCAGCAGATGTCATAAATTTCTCTGCTGCATCGTCATCTGTTAAAAAAGGAGAAACTCTTATAGATACCGTCAATAACATCTTATCTATGAAAGTGGATATGGTAGTGATGAGGCATCCTAATCCCGGAGCAGGCGTTTTTTTATCAAAACACGTTGATGCTCGTATTGTTAATGCTGGAGATGGTGCTCATGAACATCCAACTCAAGCGCTTTTAGACTCTTATTCTATAAGAGAACGGTTAGGAGGAGTTGAAGGTAAAAAAGTAGTTATTGTTGGTGATATTCTGCATTCCAGAGTGGCTTTGTCTAATATTTTTGCACTAAAGATGCAAGGAGCGGAGGTTATGGTATGCGGACCCAAAACATTAATACCTAAATACATTGATACACTGGATGTCAAAGTAGAAACAGACTTGATAAAGGCTTTGAACTGGTGTGATGTGGCTAATATGCTTCGCGTACAAAATGAGAGAATGGAAATTAGTTATTTTCCGTCTACAAGAGAGTATACGCAGCAGTTTGGTCTTAATAAGAAGATTTTAGACAATCTGGATAAAGAAATTATCATTATGCACCCCGGCCCCATCAATAGAGGAGTCGAAATTACAAGTGATGTGGCTGATTCTGAAAACGCCATAATTTTGGATCAGGTAGAAAATGGGGTTGCGGTTAGGATGGCGGTTATTTATTTATTAGCTTCAAAAATAAAAAGGTAGCGTTATGATATTTAATAAAGAAGGTTCTACAACCATTGTTACTCAAGAAAAGTCAACCATCGGTGATTTTCTTAAGAATTTGGAAGAAAAATACACAACATTTAAAAATGATAATGTTATCATTAATCTGTTCTCTCTAAAGAATTTGACACCAGAGGATATCACAGAGTTTCTAATGCTTTCTAAAAGACACAAAGCTAATAAAAGATCTTTTGTAATTGTGACCGATCAGGTTACTTATGAAGAAGTTTCAGAAGAAATTACCGTTGTGCCAACGCTTCAGGAAGCTTATGATCTTGTAGAAATGGAAGAGATAGAGAGAGATTTAGAATTTTGATAGTAAGTTAAGTATTTAGAAATAGAAATTTTGAAATTAACCATTTTAGGTTGTTATTCAGCTACTCCAAGAACATTTACCAACCCAACTTCGCAGGTTTTAGATATCAGCAATCATTTGTTTTTGATCGACTGTGCAGAGGGAACTCAAGTAGAATTGAGGAGAAATAAAGTAAGATTTTCGAAGATTGAACATATCTTTATTTCACACTTACATGGGGATCATTATTTTGGTTTGATTGGACTTATTTCGACTTTCCGTTTATTAAAAAGAGATAAGCCTTTAACCATTTACGGCCCTAAGGGAATTAAGGAAATTATTACCCTGCAACTTAAATTATCCAATTCATGGACGGATTATCCTTTATATTTTAAGGAATTAACTTCTACAGAGTCAGAAGTGCTTTTTGAAGATGATAAAGTAGTTGTAAGTACTATTCCGTTACAACATAGAATCTACTGTAATGGCTTTTTATTTAGAGAGAAATTAGGAGAACGAAAGTTATTGATTAATAAAGTTGAAGAATTTAAAATTGATAAGGCTTATTATAAATCAATAAAAAAAGGAAAGGATATTAAACTGGATAACGGAACTATCATTTCTAATAAATTACTTACGGAGGATCCAAGCCCTCCAAAAAGCTATGCATACTGTAGTGATACCAGGTATGATGAAGAAAAGATTAATCTAATAAAAGGTGTTACCGCACTTTATCACGAATCTACATTTTTAGAAAGCCATAAGCATCTTTGTCATATAACAGGTCATAGCTCTGCTGAGGAAGCAGCCTTAATTGCAAAAAAGGCTGAAGTTGGTTTTTTAATTTTGGGGCACTATTCAACGAGATACGATAATATAGAAAAGTTTAGAGAAGAAGCGCTCAAGATTTTTGATCGGGTAGGAATTGCTGATGATGGCAAGTTTTTTGAATTTTAATTTTACCAGAAGATTATGAATAGAGATTTATCAGAGTATAGAAAAAATTATGCAAAGGATTTTTTAGAGAAAGAAAATTTAAAGGAATCCCCAATTGATCTTTTTTCAGTATGGTTTAAAGAGGTAGAAGAAGAAGGTTCAATTGAAGAGGCAAATGCAATGACTCTTAGTACTTTAGAGGAAGATGGGTATCCACGAGGAAGAATTGTGTTACTTAAGAGTTACGATACAAACGGTTTTGTTTTTTATACCAATTATACCTCACAAAAAGGTAAGGCTCTGGAAAACTTAGCTAAAGCATCAATTTCCTTTTTTTGGCCTAATAAAGAAAGGCAAGTAATTATTAAAGGTCTTGCTGAAAGATTAGAAGAGTCAAAAAGTGAGGAATATTTTAAAAGCCGTCCAAGAGGTAGTCAGTTAGGAGCATGGACATCTGACCAAAGTGCTGTTATCCAATCCAGAGAGGTTTTAGAAGATAAACTTAGAGAATTGGAGAAGAAGTATGAGGGAAAGGAAATACCTAAACCACCGTTTTGGGGAGGCTATGTTTTAAGACCTATGGAGGTTGAATTTTGGCAGGGGAGACCTAACAGGTTGCATGATCGTTTTAGATATACTAAAACTAATGAGGATTGGATTATTGATAGATTATCTCCTTAAATTGATTGATAAGAAAAATAAATAATAAAAAAGGCAAGTAATTTCACTTGCCTTTTTTATTATTTATATGATAATGTTTTCTACATAATAACAAAGCTAGAGCGTCTATTTAATTGGTATTCCTCTTCACTACAATCCTCTCCATCCTTACAATTATTAATTGGTCTGCTCTCTCCATATCCTTTGTAAGAAAGTATTCTATTTTCTGAAATATTTTTACTTATTAAATACTGATAAATAGATTCTGCCCTTTTTTGAGAAAGCTCTAAATTATAAAGCTTTTCTCCTCGGCTATCAGAATGAGTTTCTATTCTAATGATCATATCGGGATAATCATTCAGCATTAAGTCGACTATTTTATTCAGTTCTACTTCAGCTCTTTGAGTAATGTCCCATTTGTCGAAATCAAAATAAATTTCATTAAGATTAATAAGATCATTTATAGTTTTATTTATTCGTATAGTATTTGTAGCTTCAGGATTAGGTCCTGTATTACTAGTTACTAAATCATTTTCGTCAATACCAGCACTCTCTGTACTGTTATCGTGATTAGAGTCTCTCAGTTCTATAATACCAGGACTTACTTTCTTCTTAGGAAGATTGGCTAATCTTATGTAATTAGGACAATTGAGACCGCTCATATCAACAGCTAACTTGAGTCTGTAATAATCAGGGAAGTTACATTTATTGATATGATTAAATCCTTTAGTTGTTACCTTATTCTCATTTAAGGAGCCATTAAACTCAGCATATACTGGTTCATCCTCAATAAATATCTCATAGGTATCTTCTAATAAATCGCATCCTGTATTGATTTGCACAGAGTATTGAATTTCAAAAGGTTCACTGCCCAATTTTACATATTTATCAGGGATTGTAAAGGTAAGACTACCTTCAGATTTATTGTAATCATATTTAATACGTTTAGAGGGAAGTGTAATGGATTCCTCAGATAAAATTACATTCTTGGGTAAGTAATCTTTAATTACTGTATTCTCTGCATCGTCGTTTCCATCATTATAAACCTTAAGACTGTAGGTAATTTGTTGATCTGGCGCTAAAATATCATTTGGATATACAAAACTATTATCAGGATATCTGGAACGCTTAACAATCTGTATTGCAGGCTCATAAATTTCGATACTAAAAGCAACGGCCATAACTGAATATCCGTCATTATCAGTTAATAATCTGAATTTTGCTTCTGTTTGGTTATTGCCTATGATATTATTAAAAGAGTTTTTGATATCGAATAAATCCGCATCATAACCTAAAGTATTTTCACTTGCTGGTACTCTGGATGTAATGTTTCTTCCATTTTCTGTAATGTTGGCATTAAAGAAATTGTTCATAGGATTAGTTTGGTCTGTAATGCTCTTATATTTATCATCCTGTCTTGAGTAGACCTGAAAACGATCGCCTTTTATACCTTTATCTCCTTCATAAGCAATTACGCCAATTCTACCATTCACTGCACCTTTAGGAATAGTCTGAAAGTTATCAAAAGAAAAGGATACAGGTTCTGCTTTTGAATCAATATTAACAAAGCCATCATAAACGTAGAATCTCTTTCGTTGTTTATTGTCATCCTGATAAATAACAACCATAGTCCATCCACCTGCAAGGCCATTTCCTAGTTTTTCATCATCATTCACTGCAGAGGTTGTAGCGGGTATATTGGCTACTGTATAAGTTCCTGTTGGATGCTCAAGACTTAATACATCTTGCGTGATATCTTTATAACAAGAATATTGCTTAAAATCAGATTTTGGATCATTGTAATAATCGTATATAACCTGCGCATTTGAAATAGTGGAATAGTTACTCTGGCCAGGATATTTTATTTTAATGGAAGTTATGTCTTCTTTTCTAACAGCATCAGCATAGGATGCAGTCCAATACAATCCTACATGTTTAATGGAATTACATGGTGTTTCCATAATTAAATCGGCACTACTAGAATTAAAAGTAGAAGGATCATTATCTATATCAATGAATCCCATTTTAAACTGATTGTTTAGTCCACCGTCATTATAACTTCTGTTTGGATCAAAAGTACCTGTTCCATCGTCGTTACTTACTTTTCCTAAAATAGTATTAGAAACAAATTTGAAGTCTCCTTTCAAGGTAAGTTCAGTCCTTTTAGTCAAAGGAACCTCTACCTGACTCAGTACTCCCTGTATATTTAGCAGAGATATCAGAAGCAGGCTTAAAATTTGGAATCCGAGGCGTCTTCCTATATGTAAAAATTCTTTTTCCACTCTTTTAATTGTTAAGCAACTGTTTTACGATGTAAACCTCACAGTAGCGTTTATTATACTATAGGGGTAAAAGTCTATTTTAAGGGAAAACCGTAAGGTAAAATTATATGTTAAAATCTAATTAATTGAGAAAAAAAATGCTTTTTCGATATAAATGTCATTTTAAACGATAAAAGTATTTTGTTTCTATCTATTTCATTATCATAAAATTAGCCTTTTAGTGTTAGTTCTGTAGTGATCTAAAGAATAATACTTTAAATACATTAACTATAATTTTTTAAAATTTTAAGTCAGTTTATTTACGTTGTGTTATTCCTAATTAGTAAACTTGTAATTGTTAAATTTATTGTTGCTAATTTATATGCTGTAATCATGAAGACTTTATATCTAATAAGGCACGCCAAATCCTCCTGGGAATATGATTTACCAGATGCAGAAAGACCTCTAAATGATAGAGGGAAAAATGATGCCCATCTTATGGGTAAATTCCTTGGAGACCTTGACAAAACAATAGATCTAGTGATGAGTAGTCCTGCTAATCGTGCGTATACAACAGCAAAAATTATCACAAAGTATTTAGGAGTAAAAGAAGAGAATATTCTGATAAATAAAGACCTTTATGATTTTAGTGGTAATCAGGTTCTTAAAGTAATTAAAAGTACATCAGATGAAATAGAACGTCTGTTGATCTTTGGTCATAATCATGCTTTTACTTCTTTAGTGAATATGTTAGGTGATAAGTATATTGATAATTTGCCTACCGCAGGTTTTGTAGAGATACAATTTGAAGAGAACGAATGGAATAATATTTCAGTAGGAAAAAACTTACTTTCAATTTTTCCTAAAATGCTTAAAAAATGACAGAAACACATACTAATCAATATATTAACAGAGAATTAAGCTGGTTGCAATTTAACGCAAGGGTACTTCAGGAGGCTGCTGATGATAGTGTGCCTCTGCTAGAAAGATTAAGATTCATTGGAATTTTTTCGAACAACTTAGATGAGTTTTTTAAGGTGAGATATGCTACAATTAAAAGAATTGATTTAGCAGGAACCGATAGTAGAGAAGTTTTAAAAGGTGAGGTAGCTAATGAATTGTTAGAAAAGATTACAAAAATTGTTATTAAGCAACAAAAGCAAAGTCTCAAAACAATTGATATTATAAGAGATAAACTCAAAGAACATAATATTTTTATTATTGATGAAAACCAGGTTACTGAAGATCAGGATGCTTTTATCCGTAATTATTTTGTTACAAAAGTTAGCCCTGCTTTAGTAACATATATATTAAATGACTTAGAAGTTTTTCCCCATTTAAAGGATAGTGTCGCTTATCTTGCTGTAAAATTGATACTAAAAGATAAAATACCTAAAGAGGGGCGCATCTCCAAAATACTTCAGCAGAAAACCAAAGAGAAAATTTATGCCTTAATAGAAATACCAAAAAATATTGATCGTTTTGTAGTTTTTCCAGAAAAAGATGGTAAGCAGCATATTATTATACTAGATGATTTGATTCGATACTGTATGAAGATCAACTTCAGTATTTTTGATTATGAGCATGCTACAGCACATATGATTAAGATTACCAGGGATGCACAGCTTGATTTTGATAACGACCTGAGTAAAAGCTTTATTCAGAAAATTTCAAGCAGTGTTAAATCAAGAAGGGATGGGGAGCCTGTTAGGTTTGTATATGATCAAAAAATTGACAAGGATACTTTAGATTTTTTAATGAATAAGATGGGGGTGGATACAACGGATAGTATAATCCCCGGAGGTAGATATCATAATCGCAGAGATTATATGAAATTTCCGGATTTAGGGAATAAAGATCTCGTATACCAGACGATTAAACCACTGGAAATATCAGGACTGAGTCTTCAGGGAAGTTTGCTGGATAAAATAGCCAAGAAGGATTTTCTACAGTATACTCCTTATCATACTTTTTCTTATGTAGTTAAATTCTTAAGAGAATGTGCGATTGACCCTAAAGTAAAAAGTATTAAGATCACAATATACAGATTAGCCACAGTATCGCATATTGCAAGTTCGTTAATCAACGCGGCTAAAAATGGTAAAAAAGTTACCGTACAAATAGAATTGCAGGCAAGGTTCGATGAGGAGGCTAACATCAGATATGCAGAGCAGATGCAGAGAGAAGGGGTAAATCTTATCTTTGGGGTTACGGGTCTCAAAGTGCACTGTAAAGCTTGTTTAATAGAGCGGGAAGAGGATGGTAAATTGAAAAGATATGGTTTTATAAGTACCGGTAATTTTAATGAATCTACTGCACGTATCTATACTGATTATACACTATTTACTACTAATGAAGATATTTTAAAAGAGACAAATAAGGTTTTTAAATTTTTTGAAATCAACTATAAAATAAATAGATATAAACATCTTTTAGTCTCTCCTCATTATACCAGATCATCCTTAAAAAAGATGATTAAACGAGAAATTAAGAATAGTAATGAAGGAAAACCATCAGGTATTAAGCTAAAGTTAAATAGTCTTAGTGATTATGAGATGATAGATATGCTGTATGAGGCTAGTAGGGCAGGTGTTAAGATTGATTTAATTATAAGAGGAATTTGTTGTTTGGTACCAGGTATACCCGGAATGAGTGAAAATATCAGAGCTATCAGTGTTGTTGATAAATTTTTAGAACATCCCAGATTATATGTTTTTCATAATGATGGTAATACGGAAATGTATATATCTTCAGCTGATTGGATGACCAGAAACCTGGATAGAAGAGTAGAAATTTCTTGCCCAATCTATGATGAAGATATTAAGAAAGAACTATTAGAAACTTTCGAAATATGCTGGAATGATAATGTAAAGGCAAGAATACTTTCTAAAGATCAGGATAATAGGTATATTCGAAACAACAGCAAAAAGATTAGGTCTCAAATGGCCACCTATGATTATTATTTAAATAAACTAGCAAACTAGATATTTTGTTAAAAATAGAAAAATACGCGGCTATTGATATTGGTTCTAATGCAATACGTTTATTAATCAGTAGTGTTCATGAACATGAGAATCAATCGCCTAGATTCAAAAAGACCAGCTTAGTTAGGGTGCCTATTCGATTAGGGGCTGATGTTTTTGTTTCCAAAAAGGTTTCTGAAGAAAATGTAAATAGAATGGTGGATACCATGCAGGCCTATAAACTACTTATGAAAACTCATAAAGTAGCCAGATATAAAGCTTGTGCCACATCCGCGATGCGAGAAGCTATGAATGGGGAAGAAGTGGTTAACCTTATCAAAGAAAAGACAGGTATTGTTATTGATATCATTGATGGCACGGATGAAGCTGCTATTATTGCATTAACCGATTTACACGAATTAATTAATTCTGATGCTACCTATCTTTATGTTGATGTGGGTGGTGGTAGTACAGAATTTACGTTATTTGATCATGGTAAAACTATAACTTCAAAGTCTTTTAAACTCGGAACGGTGCGCTTGTTAAATGAACTTGTTACTGATGATATATGGAAAGAAGTAGAAGAGTGGATTAGAGCAAATACTGAGGATTATGAGGAGGTTTCGCTAATTGGTTCTGGAGGAAATATTAATAATATATTTAAGACTAGTGGTAAAAAAATAGGGAAACCCTTGACCTATTTATACCTGAGTTCATATTATAAATTACTTAACTCATATTCTTACGAAGATAGAATATGGGAGTTAAATCTTAATCAGGATAGAGCAGATGTAATTATTCCTGCTACAAGAATATATTTATCTGCTATGAAATGGAGCGGAGCCAGAAAAATCTTTGTACCTAAAATAGGTTTATCAGATGGTCTGATAAAATCTTTATATAATNANAANATTAAAGTAGATGAATAAAAATATACTTCTTACTATTATAACAATATTTGTTTTAACAGTCGTTAGTGCTCAGGATGCTAAATATGGTTTCAGGCTAGGAGTCAATATAAGTTCTTTGAACTCGGATTTGTCTGGTGATTTTGAGGATGGGAGAGTTGGTTTAGCTGCAGGATTTTTGGCGGAGTTCTTTATTAATAATCGCTGGAGTGTTCAACCAGAAATTCAATATTCTGCTCAGGGAAATCAAAATGACCAATTACGAACAGATTATATCAATGTTCCCATTCTTTTGAAATATCATTTCACAGATGTCATCAATGCCTATGCCGGACCACAAGCGGGTCTTAAAATCTGGGAGTGGGAAAACAATGAAAATTATAAAACTTTTGATTTTGCTGCCGTAGTAGGTGTAGGCTTCAATATTACAGAAAACTTCTTTGCAGACGTAAGATATGCTTATGGTTTAGTCAATGTGTTTGAAGACGATGGTCTTTTTGGTAATTTTGATGCTAATAGTGGTAATATCCAGATAGGGGTAGGATACAAATTATAAGTTTGGTTAAACAGCAACCAATTACCCGTGTATAGTTTCTCGTTTACTGAGATCTTTCATAATCTCTGCTTCAAATTCTAATAAATCCTGCCATTTCTGGTCGACCTCTTTTCGATCTCCATACTTGCGAGCAAAACCTAAAAACATGGTGTAATGATTGGCTTCGCTTACCATTAAGTTTCTATAAAATTCAGCAAGCTCTTTATCTTCAAGTTCTTCGGAGAGTAGTCTAAAACGTTCACAGCTTCGTGCTTCAATTAGTGCTGCATATAAAAGTCGATGTACTAATTGGTTTGTTCTACTTCCGCCTTTAGGAAAAAAAGTAACTAATTTAATAACATAGTCATCCTTTCGATCTCTTCCTAAAGTCCATCCTCTTTCGATGATTTTGTCATGTACCATCTTAAAATGACTTATTTCTTCTTTAACAAGTTTTGTCATTTCTTGCACTAACTCTGTATACTCCGGAAAACTTACAATCAACGATATTGCTGTAGATGTTGCTTTTTGCTCACAAAAGGCATGATCTGTAAGAATTTCTTTAATATTTTTTTCTACAATATTAACCCATCGAGGATCAGTGGGTAGTTTTAGACCTAACATTATAATTTTTGTTTTAGTTATGGTAAAATTAAAATATTGATGATTTAAATACTATTTAATTAACAATAGTCTTTCTGTTTTAAATAGCTAAAGAATTAAAATTCTTCTTTTATTAGACCTATTGGAGACATTGAGGGATTTATAATAATCTCAAAATCAATTACGCCTAAAACTAATTCTTCTTCAGTAATAACCTCTACTTTCCATATGCCTTCTTTGACATTGCTCTTGTATGTAAATCCTCTATAGCCTTCATCCCTTCCTCCGGTGATGTCGAAACCAATATCTTCTACAATCTCCCAATCCTTTTTTAACTCATCAAAATATTTCCATCTATGAAATATTGACTTTTCTAAGTCTGTAGGAGCAAAGATGGCCGAGAATACATATACATTTTCTTCTGGTTGATGAATAAATGTTAATCTGTGTTTTCTCCAAAAAATAAAAGAATCATCAGTTTCATAACTTACAATATACTTGTTGTCCTCTATTGAAATATTATGAGCGACCATTCCTTCACTAAGTGCTAAAGGAACTGGTGGGATTAATCTTAAAAAATAAAATAGATTAATAACAGCATAAATACAAACAATAATCCCGGTAAGTTTTAGAATACCAACTTCACTACGTGTACTGGGACTAATTATATAAATAGTTATGATTAATACAAGTGTAACGACAAGACTTATAATTCCTGAAATTATGAAAATATCAGTATTCATTTCTCTGATAAATACCGGTATCATGAAAGTAAAGAATATAAAACAGACAAAAAAATAAATGCTGAACTGCAGGTATTTATTAGAAATTCTTTTTTTAAGAAACTCATTAGCTAAAAGTAAGGCTACCAATATGATAAAAAACGAAAAAGTCTTAGACAAGGATACGCTTCTGGAAAAATAAATTACGTATGCACTTGAAAGCCCACCAAAGAAAAACTGAATGGCCAGGGGTAAATAAATCTCATAATCGTATATCCAGGTGTTTCTCCATTTACCATCATCTGCTAAATTATATATAATGATAGTTAGCGTTAAAAGTGTCATATGAATGCACAAAACTATGAGATCATACAACCTATCTATTCTGTTTAAGGTAAGCGTATCAAATATAAAACCACCAATAAAGAATATAACCGGAAGATATTTTTTATGGGTGTCAACGAATTTTTTTAGTCTGCTGTCTTTATATCTACGTAAAGCTCTTCTCATAAAGTGTTAAAAGTCCTTAGTAAATATAAAATTAAAGCGAAAAATGTACTTTTTTTGACTCAATCCATATGAATTTTAAATATCTAGATCAAACTCAGACCTTAATTTGTCGATAAGGATATTTTTCTCCCTAAGTTTTTCGTATTTATCCTGGGGGGTGAAAGCATATTTTTTAGAAACCTCCTCATTGACCTCGATTTCTAATTCTATACTATAGTTATTAAGTTTTTTGTAAAGAAATTGAAATAAACCTGGTAATGCATTCTCCAAATCTACTTTCATGGATTGATTAGGCAATTCCACCACAATTTTATCATCTTTCATCGTGGGAATATTCATGGCAAACATAGAGCCAATAATTCTTTCACCTTTTTTATCCTGATTTTTACCGTATTCTACCCAGGCAGCTCTCATTTCTGTTTCCGTGAAATCATCTGTGGGAAGACTTTTAGGATCTACAATATTATCAACCTTACTTTTTTCAAATTCCTTTTTCTTTTTGATACTTTTTAAAGATAATCCTGAAGATTTCCTTTTTTTAATATCAAGCTTTGGAATAGGATTAGTTTCTATAACAGCATTTGGTTCTTCTTCTGCTTCTTTTCTGGGTGGGTCCGACTCAATGGTGGAATGGTTAACTTCAGTCAGTTCTGAAACTGTTTGTTGATTTGAAATGTCATCGACTACCTTAATGACTTCAGTCTTATTCTCCGGTAACTCAACTTTAATAGTTGGAATACCTTTTTCTTTAAAGTATGATGGGGGTATTATGTATGGTTTGTCATTTTTTTTTTCTCCTTCCGGACGGGTAAGGATTGAAGCAAGCTGCATTAAGCATAACTCAACTAGTAGTCGCTGATTTTTGCTGGATTTGTATTTTAAATCGCAATCATTTGCAAGCTCGATACCCTTAATGAGAAATTGATGTGTAGTTTTAGCAGATTGCTCACTATATTTTTGTTTAGTTTGTTCTCCAACTTCAAGTAACTGAATTGTCGAAGGATCTTTACAAACTAATAAGTCTCTGAAATGTGATGCTAGTCCTGCTATAAAATGATGACCATCAAACCCTTTTGCTAATATATCATTGAATTCAACCAATAGTTGAGGAATGTTTCCGGTTAGTATAAGATCAGTAACAGAAAAATAAGTTTCATAATCTAATACGTTAAGATTTTCTGTAACTGCCTGTCTGGTTAGGTTGTTGCCACTAAAACTGACAACGCGGTCAAATATGGATAGCGCATCTCTCATTGCTCCATCAGCTTTCTGAGCAATAATTTGCAACGCATCTTCTTCAGCTTTTATACCCTCATTTTCAGCAACCTCCATTAAATGATTTTTAGCGTCAGTTACAGTAATTCTTTTGAAATCAAATATTTGACAACGTGATAGAATAGTAGGTATAATCTTATGCTTTTCTGTTGTAGCTAGTATAAAAATAGCATGTTTTGGAGGCTCTTCTAATGTTTTTAGGAATGCATTGAAGGCCGCTTGAGATAACATATGTACCTCATCAATAATATATACTTTATACTTTCCTACCTGGGGAGGAATTCTTACCTGATCTATTAAGCTCCTGATATCATCGACGGAATTATTGGAAGCAGCATCAAGCTCAAAAATATTAAATGCAAAATCTTCATCAGGACTTTGATTACCGTCCTGATTTATTGTTTTTGCTAAAATTCTTGCACAAGAGGTTTTTCCCACACCACGTGGCCCTGTAAATAATAAAGCCTGAGCAAGATGGTTGTTTTCAATGGCATTTAGTAAAGTATTAGTAATAGCCTGCTGACCCACAACATCTTTAAACGTTTGGGGTCTATATTTACGGGCTGATACTATGAAATGCTCCATGGGTACAAATTTAAAAATAGAACTTTAAAATTATATTGAACCACTTATATTTTATAGAGTAGTTATTAACAGTATATAATTGTACTATTTTAGTGATATATTTGCCCTCCTTTACATAAAGACATTTTCTGTAGATGAAAACAAAACTTACACTTTTAATACTTTTATGTGGCATTCTATTTGTTTCGGGTGATCTAAATGCTCAGCAAGAAGAAATTAAAGTAAACTATAAAGATTCCATTGCTACAATTGAAGGTTTGATGGCTAAGGAATTGAATTTTGTTCAAATAACAAAGAAGGCCTTAGAAATTACTATGGCTCCAAATAAAGGGCTAATAGATAAGGTAAGGGTAGAGAAAGAAAAGGAATTAAAAAAATTAAATAAAGAATTAAAGAAAAATAAGATTACTCAAGCGGAGTATGACCATCAGCTATCTATTATTGATAAAAAAATCAAAAAAATAGAAAGTGCTGAATTAAATATGTCATCCGGATTTACAGAGCTTTTTGAAAAATCAAATAAAAAAATTGATAGTTTGAAACAGAGAAAGGTTCATTTTGAATCTCAGGTGCAATAAAATAAAGTGGAATAATACAAATAGGTAATGGTTGGCGGGGATTAAAGTACATCTCACCAATGTTTTAATATAGATGCAGGCTACCTTATCGCTGTTCCTTTTAGGAAAAGAGGAAAGTCCGGACACCATAGTGCAGTATAGCGGGTAACGCCCGTCCGTCGAAAGGCGAGGACAAGTGCAACAGAAAGAATGTACAGGTAATGCTGTAGTGAAATCAGGTAAACTCTATACGGTGCAACGCCATGTAAACCGACTTTTGAGAGTTGCACGCTCGATGTCGGAGGGTAGGCGGTTTGATCTTGTTAGTAATAACAAGGCTAGATAAATGATAAGGATCCCGATACAGTTATCGGGAAACAGAATCCGGCTTATAGCCTGCTTCTTTTTAAAATACTTTAACAATTCATTACTTGATTTTGCATTACATTGCGAACAAAGAATTGTTTTAATGAATATAGCTATAGTTTGCTATCCTACATTTGGAGGTAGTGGTGTTGTTGCTACAGAGCTTGGTATAGCTCTTGCTAAATTAAATCATCAGGTACATTTTATTACATATAAGCAGCCGGTTAGGTTAGACTTGCTTAATCAAAATATTCATTTTCATGAAGTTACGGTACCAGAGTATCCTTTATTTCATTATCAACCCTATGAGTTGGCACTTTCAAGCAAGCTAGTAGATTCTGTGAAAAAATATGATATTGATGTACTTCATGTTCACTACGCTATTCCCCATGCATATGCGGGCTATATGGCAAAAAAAATGTTGGAGGAGGAAGGTATTTATATTCCTATGGTAACGACATTACATGGTACAGATATCACTTTAGTCGGTAATCACCCTTTTTATAAACCTGCTGTAACTTTTAGTATTAATAATAGCGATATTGTAACTTCTGTTTCTGAAAGTTTAAAAGAGGATACCTTACGCCTATTTGATATTAAAAAGGAAATAGAAGTTGTTCCTAATTTTATTGATGTATCTGTAGTTAAAAATAATTTTACGGATTGTCAGCGCGGTCTAATGGCTACAGAAGAGGAGAGGATTATTACTCATATTAGTAATTTCAGACCCGTAAAAAGGATAATGGATGTTTTAGATATTTTTAATACGATTCAGAAAGAAATTCCTTCAAAACTTTTAATGGTAGGTGAAGGTCCTGAAAGATTGGAAGCTGAGAAAAAAGCAAAAGATTTAGGTATCAAGAATAAAGTAATATTTTTTGGTAATAGTAACGAGATTGATAAGATACTATGCTTCTCAGATCTTTTCTTATTACCATCAGAGAGAGAAAGTTTTGGTCTTGCGGCTTTAGAAGCTATGATAAACAGAGTACCAGTAATTTCGAGTAATACTGGAGGAATTCCAGAAGTTAATATAAATGGTGTTTCTGGATTTTTAAGTGAAG
>NZVW01000145.1 GCA_002697475.1 Aquimarina sp.
AAGAAATCTCCTTGAGATGCATTAAAACCTGTAGCACTTTGAGTTGATCTCTCTTCAAATCTTTTTGTAGTACTATTATCGACTCCAAGATTCAGTACAGCTCGTAAATCTGGGAAAAAGTGTAGTTGATAATCAAACTTAACATTACCAAAATACCTTCGAACATTTGCGATTTGCCTAGTTTGTAAAAGTTGTGCTACCGGGTTTCTGGGTACATTATTCAACGCAAAACCACTTCCGTTTAAATATTCAAAATATCCTTCATATGGTGATGCCGGATCTAGAACAGGTTGTGTTGGATCAAAAACTATTGCCGCGCCTTCAACTCCCGGAGCAAAACGATTTTTCTCAAAATTCAAATTAGCATTTACATCTATTTTAAGATGATTATTAAATAATCTTGGATTTAAAGAAACAGAAGAAGTAGTTCTTTCAAATTTAGAGGTTTTCCTTAGTCCTTCAAGATCTGATCGACCAATAGAAACTCTTGCGGGTAATATATCTCCTAAAAGAGAACCGCTAACAGATAAATTATGGTTGGCAGAAAAAGCATCCTGATATATTTCATCTTGCCAATCCGTGTTTGCATTTCCTAATAGGTCTACTCGATCAGGAAAATTGGCTTGAACAAAAGACCTAAACTCATTGGCAGAAAAGACATCAACTTTATCGGTTAAAGTCTCTACAGTAGTATTTGAATCTAAAGAGACCTGAAGTTTTTTCTTACCTCTTTTGGTAGTGATTATAATAACACCATTAGCACCTCTGTTACCATAAATTGCAGCTGCTGAAGCATCCTTTAGGACAGAAAAAGATTCTATATCATTAGGATTTATTGTTGACAGAATAGACCTGGATCCATTTGATAAGTCACGAGGATCATTTAAAGGTAAGCCGTCAACAACAATTAAAGGATCATTTGAAGCATTAAGGGATGCTCCTCCTCTTATTCTTATTTCAGAATTTCCTGCAGGACCACCTTGTGTATTAATTGTAACTCCGGCAACCCTACCATTAACTAAGTTTTCAGGCGTTACGTTATTACCGGTGTTAAAATCTTCTGCTGTAATTAGAGCTACAGATCCTGTCAAATCTTTCTTTCTTGTAGTTCCATATCCTATAACCACAACTTGCTCTAATTCTGCAGCATCTTCCTGCAATACAATGTTGATTCTACCTTGTCCTGTAAAAGGTATTTCCTGAGGTACAAAACCCACATAAGAGAAGACCAGGGTGTCTCCGTTATTCACATTTGTGATAGAATAATTTCCATCAAAATCTGTTGTACTTCCATTACTTGTTCCCTGGACTATGATGTTAACTCCGGGGATTGGTTGTCCAGTCCCTGCATCAGTTACTGTTCCCTGTACAGTAGACTGTGCATAAAAGCTCATTGGTATCAACCACATTAAAAACAATGCGCTTTTTATAAATGTTTTCATAGAAAATTAATTAGTTTTTAATTGTTTTTAGCCTTATATTCTCACTTTCTGTAAGCCAATGTAATGGAAAATATCTCCGGTAAAAATCAGACAGGCTAACGAAAACGTTTGCGTGTGGATAACTTTTAAAATTTCGTTAAAGTTTTAAGTATAAATATGGGTTTATCTCATATTTTCGCAGTGAAAATTGTCTTTTTGAACATTTAAGCTCAAAAAAGTAAGAATTCTTAATTTTCAAATAGAAGTTTTAAGGTTATTTTTTTAAAACTCGCGCACAATTCAATTTTATAGAATTAGAAAAGTTAAATATTGGGGTATTTATGAAGCAAAAAGTTACACTCAAACAAATAGCAAAGGAACTCGATGTGTCGATATCAACAGTGTCTAAAGCGTTAAAGGATAGTGCCGAGATTAGTTTAGATACCAGACAAAAGGTCAAGGCTTTTGCGAAACTCTATAATTACAAGCCTAATAATATAGCACTTAGCCTTAAAAATCGAAAAACGAAGACAATTGGTGTAATAATACCTGAAATTGTACATCATTTTTTTACTACGGTTATAGGAGGAGTAGAAAAGGTTGCTAATGACAAAGGCTATAACGTAATTATTTGTTCTTCAAATAATTCTTTTGATAAAGAAGTAATTAATATGGAGATGTTGGCTAGTGGTAGTGCTGATGGATTTATATTGTCTGTGGCAAAGGAAACACAACAAAAAAAGGACTATCATCATATTTTAGANACTATGAGTCAGGGAATGCCTGTGGTTTTATTTGATCGCATNATAGATGANATTGTTTGTGATAAAGTGATTATTGANGATGCAAAGGGTGCTCAAATGGCTACCAATCATCTATTGTCTTTAGGATGTAAACGAATAGCTATTCTTACCACCGTGGACTATATAAGTGTGGGTAAGTTGAGAACTAATGGTTATTTACGTGCCTTAAGAGCTTATGACATTCCTGAAGATCCTGATTTAATTTTAAAAATCGAAGATGTTGATAATTGCGAACAGGAAATTGAAAAGTTTCTTGAAAATAAAAAGGTGGATGCGGTATTTGCAGTTAATGAATTATTTGCAGTAAATGCAATAAAAATATTAAGTAAAANGAATGTAAAGGTCCCTGGGGATGTTCCTGTGGTAGGTTTTACCGATGGAATACTTTCTAAACATTTTATACCTAGCTTGACAACTATAAGCCAGCATGGGGAGGAGATGGGAGAACGTGCAGCAAGAATTTTAATTGATAAATTAGAAGGGGGTGATGACGCTACAGAAGAATACAAAACTGTTATTATAGACACTAGTCTTGTTCAAAGACAATCTACCAAAAAATGAAAATAAAAGTATAGAGATAAATAAAAAATAATATCTTTGTGACCGATCGAAACTTATATATCTCACTTTCTACAAAAAATAAGTTTTGATAAGACTTGCGCTTATCTAATTAATTATCAAAGTTTTACTTGATGAACAAGCGTAAATTAACTTTCTGGGAAATCTGGAACATGAGTTTTGGTTTCCTGGGAATACAATTCGGATTTGCCCTACAGGGAGGATTCATGTCTCGTATTTTTCAAACTCTCGGAGCAGATAAGGATGCGATACCTTTATTATGGATTGCGGCACCATTAACCGGGTTATTGGTTCAGCCAATTATTGGTTACTTAAGCGATAGAACCTGGCATCCCAGATTAGGAAGAAGGAGACCTTACTTTTTAATAGGAGCTATTTTAAGTTCTCTCGCTCTATTCATTGTTCCGCACTCTTCTGCTTTATGGATGGCAGCAGGTTTATTATGGATACTTGATGCATCCATTAATATATCCATGGAGCCTTTTAGAGCTTTAGTAGCAGATAAGCTACCTGAGTCTCAACGGTCTTATGGTTTTGTAACTCAGACGCTAATAATAGGTATAGGGACCTGGATTGCAAGTAATCTGCCCTGGGCAGTATCTCAGTTTGGGGTTAGTGACGCAGCTCCTGAAGGTGTTGTACCTATGTCCGTCAAAGTTGCTTTTGCTATAGGAGCGTTTGTCTTTCTTTTTAGTATTCTATACACAATTTTTACTACTTCTGAGTATCCCCCGGAGGATATGGAAGAATTTGAAAGAGAAAAACAAAAGAAAAATCAGTTTATTCCAGATATCCTTAATAACATTGGTAGTATGCCAATGACAATGAAAAAGTTAGGTCTAATTCAGTTTTTTAGCTGGTTTGCCTTTTTTACAATGTGGAGTTTGGCGAATCCGGCTTTGACAGAACACGTTTTTGACACTCCTGCTCCTGATAAAGCGCTATATGATTTAACATTGCCAGAATCTCTTAAAGAATTTAACTTGGCTAATACGGCTTTTCAAAAATCTTCTAACGAAGTAGGGAGTTATATGGGTGTATATGGATTGTCTTCAATGGCTTTTGCTTTGATCCTAACCTTTTATACTTCAAGAAAAAGAATTAATAGAAAGTTCGTACACATGGGATCTTTAGTTTTAGGAGGTATTGGGTTTATATCAATGTACTTTGTTCCATCTCCACAATGGCTGATTCTTTCTTTTACATTAGTAGGATTTGCTTGGGGTAGTATTCTATCAATGCCTTATGCTATGTTATCCAGTTCTGTTGACCCCAGGAAAATGGGAGTCATTATGGGAATCTTTAATATGTTTATTGTTATACCGCAAATAGTTGCTGCAGTGGGAGGCGTAAATTTTGCTTATAAATTACTAGGAGAGGAAACAATTAATGCAATGATTATAGCAGGAATAAGTTTAATAATAGCAGGATTTTGTAACTTGTTGATTACAAACAAGAAAGCTATTACCTACTTACCTGAAGAATAAAAATATTATTTGTTTTAACAGTCGATACGGACAATAAGAAGTAAGTTTTATAATGTCCTAAACGAAATAAAAAACTAAAAAATACAGATGAGAAAGGGATTCATATTTGATCTGGACGGAGTAATAGTAGATACTGCAAAATATCACTTTTTAGCCTGGCAAAATTTAGCTACAGGATTAGGTATTTCATTTACAGAAGAACAGAACGAGCAGTTAAAAGGAGTAAGTAGAATAAAATCCCTAGAAAAAATATTGGAATGGGGAAACAAAACTATTTCTGAGGATCAGTTTCAGTCCTTAATGACTGAAAAGAATGAAGAGTACCTATCCTATATAGCTAAGATGGATCAGTCTGAGATTCTACCGGATGTCCCACGATTATTAGATTATCTTATTAAGAATAATCAGGGAATAGCTTTAGGTTCTGCAAGTAAGAACGCCAGGGTGATTTTAGAAAAAGTTGGTTTAAAATCAAAATTTGACACTATAGTCGACGGGACTAATGTGACCAAAGCAAAGCCAAATCCTGAGGTGTTTTTAATAGGAGCAAAACAATTAGAAATAGCACCTGAAAACTGTATTGTTTTTGAAGATTCAGTGGCAGGTATAAAAGCAGCTAATAATGCTGGTATGATAAGTATTGGTATAGGGGATAAGGATATACTGGCAGAAGCAGACTTTGTCTTCAATGATTTCACCACAATTAAAAATGAATTTATTAACCAGTTAATTAATACCCAAAAAGAACCAAGGGTGTTATAAAGTTGTCTGCATTGGCAGATTATATATTAACAACTAAAAACGATAAAAGGAATTATACAATGAATCAGGATTATATTAAACCAGATATCTGGTCGATTATCGAAGAGGGGTTTGATGTTGAAAGAGTTAAATCGTCAGAAAGTCTTTTTAGTATAGGTAATGGAGCTATGGGCCAGCGTGCTAATTTTGAGGAAACCTATACCGGACCCACTTTTCAAGGTAGTTATATTGCAGGAGTATATTATCCTGACAAGACAAGAGTAGGATGGTGGAAAAATGGATACCCTGAGTATTTTGCTAAAGTACTTAATGCTCCAAACTGGATAGGGGTTGATGTAGAGATTAATGGAGAAAACCTTGATCTCTTTACTTGTAAAAAGGTTAAAAATTTCAGGAGAGAATTGAATATGAAGGAGGGTTGGTATCAGCGCTCATTTATAGCTACTCTAAGAAATAATGTAGAAGTAGAGATTAAAGCTACTCGTTTCCTGAGTTTGGATCTTGATGAGGTCGGAGCGATTAAATATGAAATTAAAGCTTTAAATTCTAACGCCACAATAGTATTTTCTCCATATCTAGATGCAGGGATTACCAATGAGGATACTAACTGGGATGATAAATTCTGGGATACATATGATGTTAGAGTTCAAAAAAATTCAGGATATATTTTATCCAAAACAATGAAAACTGAATTTCATGTGTGCACGGGAATGTTAAATCAGGTGTTTGTGAATGAGAAACTTCAGCATATTTCAGGAAATACTTCAGCTTCAGATAAAAAGATTAGTATTTCTTATAAAACAGAAATGAATAAAGGTGATACCGCAACTCTGGTTAAATATGGAGGTTACACCGTAGATCTTAATCATAAAAAGGAAGATTTGCAAACTTCTTCTGCGGCTGTTCTAAAACAAGCCTCAGATGCCGGTTTTGAAGCACTTTTGGATTTACAGAAAAAGGCTTGGTCCAAAATCTGGGAAATGGCAGATATTAATATTGAAGGAGATGTCAAAGCTCAGCAAGGTATTCGCTTTAATATTTTTCAACTTAATCAAACCTATCTAGGTAAAGATGCAAGACTTAATATAGGACCCAAAGGGTTTACCGGAGAAAAATATGGAGGCAGCACGTACTGGGACACTGAGGCTTATTGCATTCCGTTTTATATGGCAACAAAGGACCATGTGGTTGCCAGAAACCTATTAACTTACAGATACAATCATCTGGATAAGGCTATAGAAAATGCAGAAAAACTTGGATTTAGTAATGGAGCGGCATTGTACCCTATGGTAACCATGAATGGAGAAGAATGTCATAATGAATGGGAAATTACTTTTGAAGAAATCCATAGAAATGGAGCTATGACTTTTGCTATCTATAATTATACCCGCTATACAGGTGATTATAGTTATATACCGGAAAAGGGATTAGAAGTAATGATTGGAGTGGCAAGATTCTGGCAACAAAGAGCTAATTTTTCTACAAATCATAATAAATATGTAATCTTAGGTGTTACGGGACCTAATGAATATGAAAATAATATTAACAATAACTGGTATACCAACTATCTAGCTAAATGGTCTATTGAGTACTGTTTAGAAAACCTCGAAAAAGTAAACAAGGAATTCCCAAAGGACTATGATCGAATTCTTAAAAAAACAAGACTTACAGATCAGGAAGTTGGTAAAATGAAAGAGGTAGCATCAAATATGTATTTTCCATACTCTGAGGAGCATGAAGTGTATTTACAACAAGATGGTTTCCTGGATAAAGAGTTAATAACAGTAAAGGATCTTGATCAGTCTCAGCGACCTATTAATCAGCATTGGAGTTGGGACAGGATTTTAAGATCTCCTTATATAAAACAAGCAGATACTCTTCAAGGTTTTTATATGTTTGAAGATCATTTTAGTAAGGAAGAGCTCAAAAAGCATTTCGACTTTTATGAACCGTTTACGGTACACGAATCTTCTCTGTCTCCTTGTGTTCATAGCATATTGGCTGCATCTTTAGATAGAATGGATCAAGCCTACACATTTTATTTAAGAACATCCCGATTAGATCTTGATGATTACAATAAAGAAGTAGAGGAGGGGTTACACATAACTAGTATGGCTGGTACTTGGATGAGTATTGTTGAAGGTTTTGGAGGGCTAAGAATTCAGGAGGACACCCTATCTTTTACTCCTAAGATCCCAAAAGAATGGAAGGGTTACACATTTAATGTCAATTTTAGAGATCAAATCTTAAAAGTAAATATAACCCAGAAAGAAACTTCTTTCAATCTTGAAGGTGATAAAGAGTTAATAATTATTGTAGATGGTAAGAAGGTGAGAATTACACCCAATAATTTAATCACAATTTAATTGATGTGAAAAAAGTATGAATGCCCTAAGAACTCTTGTTTTTAGGGCATTTAATTCTGTAGTCTACACAGATTTGAGTCAAAATATTTAGTTTGATTTAGATTTTGACAGATGATTTACATTTTTTATATAACAAAACGCTCATGAAGAAGTATATAGCAATTATCTTAGCTATGATGATGTACCCTAATTTATATAGCCAGATAAAAAAAATGGAGCCTCCATTTTGGTGGAGTAATATGAATGAAAAAAATCTTCAGATTTTATTTTATGGGGATAATATTGCATCATTTAATGTAGAAAGTAAAATTCTGCCAGTTGTAGATATCCAAAGAACAGAGAATCCTAATTATCTCTTTGTTACAGTAAATACTAAAGACTTAGCTTCATCTAACTATAATCTTGATTTTGTAAAGAATGGTAAAGTAGAATTTACACAGTCCTACGAACTTAAATCAAGAAGAGAAGATTCATCAGAAAGAAGGGGTTTTAACAGCAGTGATGTCATTTACCTGATCATGCCTGATCGTTTTGCTAATGGGAATCCAGAAATTGATACTACAGAAGATACTATAGAAAAAGTAAATAGATCTAATCCCGGAGGAAGACATGGGGGTGATATACAGGGGATTATTGATCATTTGGATTATATAAAGGATTTAGGTGCAACAGCAATATGGAGTACTCCGTTGTTAGAGGATAACGAACCTGTATACTCATATCATACGTATGCCCAGAGTGATTTATATAGAATAGATCCAAGATATGGTAGTAATGATGATTATAGAAGGTTGGCCTCTGAGATGCATAAAAAGGAGCTAAAGCTTATCAAGGATTATGTAACGAATCATTGGGGATCAAAACACTGGATGATAAATGATTTGCCTTCTAAAGATTGGGTACATCAATGGCCGGAAGGTTTTAGAAGAAGCAACTATAGGATGACGACCCAGTTTGATCAGAATGCAGCAAAGGTAGACGCTGAAGGTTGTATGGATGGATGGTTTGATACCACAATGCCTGATATGAACCAGAGTAATGACCTCTTATTAAGATACATAACTCAGAACGCTATTTGGTGGATTGAATATGCAGATCTTGACGGACTTCGGGTAGATACATATTCTTACAATGACAAAGCTGCCATTGCTCAATGGACCAAGTCAATAATGAAGGAATATCCTAACTTCAATATAGTAGGAGAAGTTTGGATGCATAATCAGGCTCAGATTTCATATTGGCAAAAGGACAGTAAAATAGGAGCGATAGATAATTTTAATAGCTACTTACCTTCAGTAATGGATTTTACATTGCATGATGCGATAGGAACTATGTTTAATGAAGACGAAATGCATTGGGATAAAGGAATGGTGAAAGCATATGAAAATTTTGCCAATGATTTTCTGTATCCTGATGTGCATAACATCTTGGTTTTTGCGGGTAATCATGATACCAACCGGATCAACCAGATCTTTCAAAGTGATATTAATAAATATAAGATGGTGATGACCTTAGTTTTGACTACGCGTGGTATTCCTCAGTTATATTATGGTGATGAGATTGGTATTTTGGGGGATAAGGATAAAAACGGTGATGGAGATATAAGGAGAGATTTTCCTGGAGGATGGTCAGAAGATGAGCAAAATGCTTTTAAGTCTTCAAAAGAAACCAATGGAAGAACAAAAGATCAGGAAGCTTATTTTGAGTTTACAAAAAAGGTGCTGAATTGGAGGAAGCAAAATGAAGTTATTCATACAGGTAAATTATTACAGTATATTCCTTTTGATAATGTTTATGTATACTTCAGATATAATGATTCAAAGAGGGTTATGGTTGTTATCAATAATAACCCTAATGATCAGAAACTAAATATGGATCGTTTTTCAGAAGGATTAGCAAATTATAAAAATGGTACGGATATCATTACAAATAATAACCTGGACCTAACAGAAGAATTATTTATACCTGCAAAGACTTCTATGATTATAGAATTAAAGTAAAAATTAATCCAACTAAACTTAAAAAATAAAATGAAAAAAATAATTATAGGACTAGCTATACTCTCACTAATTTTTTCTTGTAAAGAAAATAAAAAGCAAGAGGAAGTAGCACAAGATAAAGAAATCATACAACAGGAGAAAGCATTAGCTCCAATCAATGATAGTGTCATAGAAAGTGCTGTAATATATGAAGCTAATATCAGGCAATATTCAGAGGAGGGATCATTTAAGGAATTTACTAAGGATATCCCGGAACTTAAAAAATTAGGAGTAAAAATTCTTTGGATAATGCCAATTTACCCTATATCCACCACTAAGAGTAAAGGCTCGCTAGGTAGTTACTATGCTGTGTCTGATTACACAAAAGTAAACCCAGAGTTTGGTACCCTGCAGGATTTTAGAGAACTGGTAAAAACTGCTCATGATAATGATATCTATGTAATTCTTGATTGGGTTGCTAATCATACAGGTTGGGATCATGTCTGGCTAAAAGAACATCCGGAGTATTATACTAAAGATGATAAAGGGGAGATAACCCATACGGTAGATACTGATTGGACAGATGTAGCGGATCTTAATTATGATAATATGGAAATGAGAGAAGCTATGCGAAATGCAATGAAGTATTGGGTTAAAGAAGAAAATGTAGACGGTTTTAGATGTGATGTAGCAGGGATGGTCCCAGTGGACTTTTGGAATAAGACAGTAAAAGAACTTAAGGAAATAAAGCCGGTGTTCATGCTAGCAGAAGGTTGGGAGCCAGAATTACTTGAAGAGGCTTTTGATATGGGGTACGGTTGGGATACACACCATAAGATGAATGATATGGCTAAAGGAAAGGCGAATGCTACCGACTGGAATAAGAGAATGGTTCAGATAGACTCTATGTACGCTAAAGATGATATTTTAATGAACTTTACCTCTAATCATGATGAAAACTCCTGGAATGGCACTGTAGAAGAGAGAATGGGAGCGGCTAAAGAGTTATTTGCAGTGTTGTCTTATGTAGCTCCGGGAATGCCGCTTATCTATTCAGGTCAGGAATATGATATGAATAAGCGATTACTGTTTTTTGAAAAGGATACGATTATCAAAAAGAAAGGAAAATTCTTTCCTCTGTATGAAAAATTAGGAAAGCTTAAAAATGAAAATGTAGCTTTAAATGGAGGAAAAAATGCCGCTTCTTATGCTGCTATATCTACATCAAATGATAA
>NZVW01000146.1 GCA_002697475.1 Aquimarina sp.
CCTCTTTTTGTTGAAATAAAATGACCGATTACGGATAAGAACAACGAAATAATAACCGTTACCATTTATAACTATGGAGGAAACCCTCAATCCAACATACCTGTATTTTATCAGATAAATTCAGGTACTATAATTAGTGAAACATTTAATGGTATCATCGCTCCGGGAGAGTCTGCCGAATATACCTTCTCACAGACAGCTAATCTTATAGATTTTGGAATCTATAACTTTTTAATAGGTACTGAATTGTCTACAGATGAAAATATAAATAATGATACTATTTCGAGAACTGTTGAGCACAGACAATGTGCACCTACATCTAATTGTTCACAATTTGGCGACGGAATAAATTATTTTTCTTTATCAAATATCGAAAACACTAATATAACCTGCGCTACAGGTTATGAGGACTTTACTAATCTGAACGTTAATCTAGACCGATCCGTTGGGGTATACAATCTCATTGTAAGAACAGGGTTTGCTCAGGATGATGCTGAACAAATGTCTATTTGGATCGATTTCAATGACAATACGATTTTTGAGAATGACGAACTAATAATAAGCCAGCAAGTACTTACGGATGAAAACACTAATTTATCCATAATTTTTACCATACCTGCAGATGCTTCTTTAGGATCACATACCATGAGAGTTAGAGCCGGAGATACAGTGAATAATGAAGGAGCTGATTTAAATGATCCTTGTGGTCCCATGCAATTTGGGACCACCCACGACTATACTGTAGTTATTGGTGAAAATACTGAACCAACCTCAGACTTACTCATATTTTATCAACCTGATGATCAATATCTGATAAGCATGAGTGATTCTAATGCTCCTGATAGTTTAAGAATTTATATATATTCCATAAACGGGCAGATTCTGGCCACGAATATTATAAACAAAGATGCCAATAGCAGATTTATTTATAATCTTGACATGTCCTATGCCAGTACAGGAGTATATTTTGTAAGACTAGGAGACAGAAGGAAAAAATTTATTGTTCCTTAAATTATTATCTTTCTACAATTTCTGTAATAGACACAGGTCTGGCACTATCACAACGATTAGCCATGCGCATGCTGCTGTATTTCACCCAAACTTTTTGGGGTAACTCCCCTTTCATAAAATCAGAAAGGTTTATAGGATCCAGGTTATCTTTAATCTCACTAACATTTAGTATTACTGGACAACCTGAATTTTTATTAGTGGTTAAGGTGCCTTCACTATATCCTTTATTTTTCATCTCTGTAACATCCATTTGAGAAGAAGATGTATTATCCGTCGACTTAGAAGTTCCACAACTATTTAGAAAAGTAATTAAAGCTATAGATACAATGGTTTTAAATGTAAGTGTCATTCCTTTTTGGATTTATGTGTGAGGTAAAGATCATAAAAAAAATTAAAAATATGCTCTTAATTGTACACTTCCTGTATGAATTGTTGAAGAAGCTTCACTCCTCCTGCCTGAATAGTTTATGTTCAAATCTAAGAACTTAGTGAGTTTTTTTTGTGCAAGTAAAGTCCACGTATAATTGTTACCGGGTTGTAGACCATTGAGCAATTGATAACCTATCGGAGAAAAAGCGTTTCCTTCAAAATCATTTTTGAAATAGTTAAACTCAGTAATTATAGAAACCTGTTGTTTACTTGCATAAGCCAGATTTATCCCTAAATTTTGTTGTGACAAACTTTCTGTTCCTGAAATATTTCTCTGATCGTTAAAAGTATAAAAAAAGCTGAATTGAGTTTGGTCCGATAGTAAGTAACTAACCTTAGGCGTAATTATGTAACCATCTAATTGATAATTTCGGTTTTCAAAGTTTTCGGATAGACTTTTGGTTTCTGTCAGTTCCGATGTCAGGTCAATTAACCATGAGCTTTTGATCTTATGTACAAAATTGAATTGATGATTAGTCTGTATGTTTTCTTGTAAACCTGTTATGAGTAAATTTTTATTTTTTGACGAAAGATAAGTATAGGATGTTGTATATCGCTGCTTACCTCTATTGAAGAAGAGAGTGTTTCTTAAACTTAGATTAAGCGCTAGCTCATTATCACTTTGCTTAAAAGGATTTAATTCAAACTGTGATCCTTCTCTTAAGTTTTTTCTGTCAATAATATATGATGTTTGATTATAAAAGTGTGATAGAATTCTTTTTAGTTTAATTTCAGAGCCAGACCATGACAATGGGTTTAAAGTTAGTATTTGACTAAGTTTATTTTGATGTGTAGGTACAAAGGTTTGGTTAGGCAAAAGAACTCTAAGATATATTGCCTGATCCGTAAATTGAGCTACCTCAAACTCGTTAAGTTCCTGTACACCATTATTATTATAATCATTCCATACATGAGTACCTCTTCCGGGGTCTACTTCTACATATGTAAATTCCTGCTGCGCTAGTGTTCCACTATTGGTTTCGTAAACTGTATTCCAGTCAATTTTATTTTCAAAGAATCGTTGATTATATAACAATCTGGAATTAAAAGATTCTTCATCCACGCTATTCTCGTTGATGTTGTCTAAAGTTCTATAATTCATAAATAAAGAAAGCCTTGTTTTTGTATTATTTATGAGATTCGACTTTAGATAATACGTGTTTGAAGTACTAATTTTATCCAGCTTGTTATTCCTTACACTATCATTTATTCTATACTTATAACCCAATTCTGCAAACACTTTGGTACTATCACCTACACCTGTGTATACTTGATACGACTGAAAACGTTGAGTGTTATTAGTATACGTTATATCAACTTTATTGATTTCCTTATTTTCTTCAACATGTATTTTTGTACCTATCCAATTTTTACTAAACCCATATGCAATGCCATTATAGGATCTGAAAAATCTGGAATCCAGATTAGCATTTTTACTGTTTAACAAACTGGTGGCTGAATTCAGCATTAATTTTCCTAATTGTAGTGAAGAAAAAAGAGAATGCCTTGCTCCATTATAATTCTCAGTGTAGTTTAAGTACTCAAAAGCATACTTAGAGACTCCCTTTTTGGGATGCAAAAGTTCAATACCTGCTGTTGCCAGTTGCTGATTCCCTAAGGGGTTATTTATATTCCAATCGCGATTAAATTCTATATTATATATACGTTCTATACTTCTAAACTCCTCCTGAATAAAATCTCCTGTAGCAAAAAGGTTTAAAGCCCAACTACTATCTTTTTTGATCATATTCTGTCTGATATCAATCCTGGCTGCTACTCCATTATTATCATTATCATCCAGATCAGAAAATAAATTGAGGTCATTCTTACTCCCGGCCAATTCAAAGGAGACAGCAGTTTTATCTGTAGGATTATAGCTTCCCTGTATTACTGCTGTCTGTAATTTTGTAGGGGCTTGTAATTGCACCACAGGATCAAAATCCCCTTGTGGTATACCATTTATAGGAGGTACAAACTCAAAAACTCTACTTACCGTATTCACATTGCTAACTCTATAATTACCCTGATTAGCTCCTACTTGAGTAAACCTTACGGTAAACAATTCATCCTCAGGATTGGTTGAAAAAACAAATATTTCTTCTCCATTAAAAATCTCCTTTCGATATAATACTTTATTTTCACTAAATGCATCAGGAACTGCTGATGATGCAATCATTGCACTTTGATCATCTCCTGCATCTGATAATATTTGTTTCTGTTCATCGCTCAGGTTTTGCTGGAGTGATTGGTTTTTAGCATCATTTTCAGAATATACAAAAGCTCCTATTTTCAATTTATCATCTTCATATGATCCACCGCCATAAGCAACAAGTCTGGAGTAATTTCGCTCTGTAGTTTGATACTCTATTGAAATTCTCATATCAGATGTAATTGGATATGTGGAGTTAAAAAATACTTCCCCTGCATTGTAATCAATGACATAATCGTTATTCTCTCCGCGTTCCAGCAATAAACCATTTACATAAACCCGTTCACTTCCTGAAACAATCAAAACAAATAATTCGCCATTGGGGCCGGTAAGTTTATAAGGACCTTGATTACCTTCCTGAGCTTTAAATTGACTACGGGTAAATACTCCTCTGACTAACGCTCCCGATGCAAAAACATCAGTTTTGGACTCTTGATGATTTAATGTAGTATTAATAGATATTCCCTGAACATTTTTAGTAAATCGGCTAAAGTAACTACTATTATTTTGTAGGATCACATCACCAGCTCTTACGCCCCAGTTTTTACCATTTAACTCAATAAAAATCTGATCAAATTCATCAAGGTTTTGAGAATACCCTCCTTGCTGTACTGGAATATTCGCATCTTGTATAGATGCTCTTAAAGAAACGTTTTCACTTATTTTTCCTGTGATCTGTAAATCCAGCTCTGAGTTTAAAACTGCATTTTGATTAGTACCTACGGTTACCCCTCTGGAAATACTTCCACTGGTATTTAACCCATCAAAAGGTTTGTACTCTTGCTCCTCTCTATTGGGCTTGGATAAACTATAAAGTTTCTGCAGGTTTCCTTTACTCTCTACTATTATTGAAGGATCAAACTGATAATATTTCTTCGTTAAAAAATCAGGATATTTACGATAAGTAACACTAATTGAATCTAAACTGTTCTTAAGGGCATTAGATGGAATCAATAAAGCCTTCTCAAAATCAACAGTATAATCAGAAGATGAGATTAACGAATCTTTTATCACGACCCTAAATTTAAATGAACTAATACTTACCGAATCGAGACGTATAGTATCATTAATAGGAAGCGTTTTCTCCACAGTATTTACAGAAACTTCCTGAGCACTCAATAAAGTACTAAAGAGCAAGAAAATCCCTAAAATCTGAAAAAAACGAATCATAAGCACAAAACTAATGCTTTTAGTCAATTGAAAACCTTAACGCTTTCAAATAAGAATAAGTACTTTATATTTGAAAATCATTAAAATTTCAAAAACATAAAATATAATGAAAATTATCTCCTATAATGTCAATGGTATACGTGCAGCAATTAATAAGGGTTTTATAGAATGGCTCCAGCAAGCCGACCCAGATATTATTTGCCTTCAGGAAATTAAGGCTATGAAAGAACAACTAGACCTTTCTGTTTTTGAAGAAGCTGGTTATACTCATAATTATTGGTATAGCGCTCAGAAAAAAGGATACAGTGGAGTGGCTATCCTTTCTAAAAAGGAACCTGATCAGGTTCAATTCGGAACCGGTATCGAATATATGGATAATGAAGGACGTAATTTAAGAGTGGACTTTAATGGAGTTTCCATAATGAGCCTTTACCTTCCGAGCGGAACAAACATAGAAAGGTTAGATCATAAGCTTCAATATATGGCAGATTTTCAAAAGTATGTTGACCAACTTAGAAAAGAATATCCTAATCTAATCATTTGTGGCGACTATAACATCTGTCACCGAGCTATTGATATTCACGATCCGGTACGTAATAAAAATGTCTCAGGGTTTCTGCCTGTGGAGCGCGAATGGATAGGTAACTTTATAGATAGTGGGTTTATTGATTCCTTTCGATATTTCAATCAAGAACCAGATAATTACAGCTGGTGGAGCTACAGAGCAAATGCAAGAGCCAATAATAAAGGATGGAGATTAGATTATGGTATGGTCGCAGAACCCTTAGAAGAAAAACTAACAAGAGCAGCAATTTTATCTGAAGCTAAACACAGTGATCATTGTCCTATTTTGTTAGAACTTGATATTTAAATATTGTAATCTTATTACAATTTTCTCGTTATTATATTATGGCGTCCGGGCGGGCTATCCGCTTTTACTCCTCGATCTTTAAATATTAAAAATTTAAGATCTGTGGGGTAACTGCTACTATCCCTGACGCAGGATGCCGCAACATTAGTTTTAGAATAAAAAGAAACCAATCTATAATTGTAATTATAAAGTAAATACCAAAACTACACTATGCTTAAAAAGATCTTTACAGTAATTCTGGGAGGTGTGTTGTTAACTTCCTGTGTGTCTTCAAAAGTTCATAAGGAACTGGAAGGTAAATATGCCAGTCTTAAAAGAGAAAACAGACGTATGCAGTCTGATCTTGAAGCTCTGCAAAAAACAAATGATGCTAATGCATTAGCTCTGGATCAGCTTAATGATGAATATGAAAAAACAAGGGCTCAGAGAGATGAACTACAACGCAAGTATGATGCTACACTGGCTAGCTATAATAGTTTAAAAGACTCTTATGATGCTCTAGAGAAAAACAGCTCTGCCGCCATTGCTGCAAACAGTAAAAAAAATCGTGAATTGTTGGCGCAGTTGGAGCAAAAGGAACAGGCACTAGCGCAAGAACGTAATCGCCTGGACCAATTACAACGTGATTTACAGGCCAGATCTAAACGGGTTGATGAGCTTGAAGGTCTTATTGCAGCACAGGATGCTAAAATGCAGGCTTTAAAAACAGCCATATCTAACGCTTTACGAAATTTTGAAGGTAAGGGTCTTACCGTAGAAGAAAGAAATGGAAAAGTATATATCTCTATGGAAAATAAACTTCTCTTTGATTCTGGTAGTTGGGCTGTAGGTAGTCAGGGAAGACAGGCAGTAAAACAATTAGGATCAGTATTAGCAGAAAACCCTGATATAGCCGTACTTATTGAAGGTCATACGGATAATGTTCCATATATGGGTAACGGACAATTATCCGGTAACTGGGATCTTTCTACTAAGAGAGCAACAGCCATTGTTAACTTATTATTAGAAAATTCGCAGATTGATCCTAAAAATCTTACCGCTGCAGGAAGAGGAGAATTTTCTCCAATAGCCAGTAATGAAACAACTGAAGGTAAAGCAAAAAACAGAAGAATCGAAGTGATTTTAACACCTAAACTGGACGAGATCACAAAACTATTAAATGATATTTAAGCCCCTTGATCATACTAAAAAAAAGCTTCCATTTCTGGAAGCTTTTTTTGGTTTTTAATAGGTATAATTATTTTATAGACTATCTAAAATAGCTCGTATTTCTTCATCATTATTTTCCTGAGAACTTTCTTTAACTCTTTTTAAAACCTCAAAGAATTTGTTGATTACCTTATTTGCCATCAACTTATCATTCATGTTCAGTTCTCTACCTGCAGAAGTTAATAATTTAAAATTATAAAACTCAACAGGAACATCATTTGCTCTTTCTTTTACCAAAGAAGTAGTACCAGAACTTTTAACAATAGAAATTACATTGTTATTCGCAGTAACCATATTTGTGATTTCAGCCACATCCTTTGCCAACGGATACAATTCAGTATCAAAAATCTTAGCTAATTCAGTCCAGTCATGCTGCTGAGCATTCATTGAAACTCCTGCGCCTAGCACAAATAGTAATAGAAATAATTTTTTCATAGTTTTGGGTGTTAAAGTATTAATTATATTTTATGTTCTATTCCACCACCACAGTAACGGAATAATGGTTTTTTTATTGTTAAAATAACCTTAAATATCGGGTTAAATTAATCAATTTATTTGAGTAATACCAAAAGTGTGCCACAATATTTTTCTGGATAAAAAAATCAAATAATTTTGAAATCATTACGAATTCTAAATCTTCAAATCGAATTCTTTAAAAATCCTTACGATCACTAATTTATATCCTGCTTATTCTAGATAACCGTTTGCCATCATAACATTTCCACTTACTTTTGGAATACCAATTTCTGAAACGTGAGACACTAATCATAAGTGGAATTACTGATTAGTTTTCAAAACATAACGGATGCGAGGGGGTATAGGCGCATCCGTTTTTGTTTTTATATAACTCATCCTTTTATAGCTCTCTATTTAAGATAATTTTTAGAACATCTGTTGTATATCTTTCTACTTTTGAAAGTAAAAAAATTAAAAGTGAAATATACTAACCTACCTAATACTGATATTAAAGTCAGTAAGATATGTCTGGGTACTATGACCTGGGGCGAACAAAACACAGAAGAAGAAGGTCATCAACAAATAGATTATGCTATTGAACAAGGTGTAAATTTTATTGATACCGCTGAATTATACTCTGTTCCTTCTAAAAAAGAAACTCAGGGATCTACAGAGATCATTATTGGTAACTGGTTTAAGAAGACTGGAAAAAGAGATGATGTTGTACTTGCCACTAAAATTGTAGGACCTAGAGAATTTGTTAAACATATCCGAACCGGAGGTTTTACAAAAGAAGAGTTTGCTGATGCTATACATAAAAGTTTAAAGCGCTTACAGACCGATTATATAGATCTATACCAATTACACTGGCCGGACCGTAATACAAATTTCTTTGGTGTAAGAGGATATACCCATGATAGTGAGGAAGAATGGAAGGACAACTTTGCTCAAGTTTTAAGTTACCTTGATGACTTTATAAAACAAGGTAAAATCCGCCAAATTGGAGTTTCTAATGAAACGCCTTATGGGGTTATGCGTTATGCCGAAGAAGCTAAAAAAGGTAGTCCTAAGATGATTACTGTTCAAAATCCTTATAGTTTACTGAACAGAAAAGATGAAATAGGATTGTCAGAAATACTCCACAGAGAAAATATAGGACACTTACCTTACTCTCCACTAGGGTTTGGGCAACTAACGGGGAAATATCTCAATGACACTCCTCAAAATGCCAGAGTAACATTGTTTCCGCAGTTTAGCAGATATCACAATAAAAATTCCTTTGCGGCAACCAGAGCCTACAACGAGATTGCGAAGGAATATGGAATAAGCCTAACGCAGATGGCATTAGCTTTTGTAAATGAAAGGCCGTTCGTTACCAGTACTATTATTGGGGCAACCACAATAGACCAGCTCAAGGAAAATATTGATAGTATAAATCTTTCTTTATCCAAAGAAGTTTTAGACAAAATCGAAAAAGTACACGAAAATAATCCTAATCCTGCACCATAGTATAGTGGATTAGGTTAGCCAAAAAGATACTCTACAACATCTTCAATTTTAGCAACCAGCTGAATTTTGATTTGTGTGTTTTTCACAGCTATCTTATTATATTTAGAAACAAATATGGTGGAGAAGCCCAGCTTCTCCGCCTCTTGGATGCGCTGCTCCACTCGGGTTACCGGTCTAATTTCTCCAGCTAATCCAACCTCAGCTGCAAAACAAAAATCCTTAGGGATATAAATATCTTCATTTGATGATAATATGGCTGCAACTACTGCTAAATCTATAGCTGGATCATCGACAGTTATACCCCCGGTAATGTTAAGAAAAACATCTTTAGCCCCTAATCTGAATCCTGCACGTTTTTCTAATACAGCAAGAATCATATTTAATCTCTTCAAATTATAACCGGTGGCACTACGTTGAGGAGTTCCATACACGGCTGTACTAACTAATGCTTGTATTTCTATCATCAATGGGCGCATACCTTCTAATGTCGAGGCTATTGCAGTTCCGCTTAATTCTTCGTCTTTTTTAGAAATTAAAATTTCGCTTGGATTATTAACTTGTCTTAATCCGTGTCCTAGCATTTCATAAATCCCAAGTTCTGAAGTAGATCCAAAACGATTTTTTAGTGCTCTTAAGATTCTGTATACGTGATTTCTGTCTCCTTCAAATTGTAAAACAGTGTCTACCATATGTTCCAGAATCTTAGGTCCGGCAATATTACCATCCTTTGTAATGTGACCGATTAATAAAACCGGTGTTGAAGTCTCTTTAGCGAACTTTATTAATTCCGTAGTACATTCTCGTATTTGAGATATACTACCTGCGCTGCTTTCTATATAGTCGCTGTGCAAAGTCTGTATAGAATCAATGATGACAATATCAGGCTCTATTGCTTCAATCTGCCTGAAAATATTTTGCGTTTTAGTTTCTGTTAGAATATAACAGTTATCCGTTTTAGCTGAGATACGTTCTGCTCTCATTTTTATCTGTTTCTGACTTTCCTCTCCAGAAACATATAGCGTTTTATAAGGTAGTCTCAAGCTAATTTGAAGTAATAAAGTACTTTTTCCTATACCTGGTTCTCCTCCTAATAGTGTTAAAGAACCTGGTACAAGGCCACCGCCAAGAACTCTGTTCAATTCTGCATCATCAGTATTATACCGGGCTTCCTGAGTTGTATCTATTTCTGACACTCTAAGAGGTTTAGCCACTCTTTTTGAACTGGCTGTAGTATCAGTACTCTGTTTCCAGTCATTTTTTTCCGCTTTCTGCACTACTTCTTCTGCAATAGTATTCCATTGCCTGCAAGAAGTACATTGCCCTTGCCATTTTGTATACTGTGCTCCACAGTTTTGACAATAAAAAACAGTTTTTGTCTTTGCCATAAATTATTTTGATAACTACAGTAGCTAAAGCTATTTATTTTAAACTAAAAAGACCTTCTTTTCAGAAGATCTTTTCTTTTCATCTTATACTATGAAATTACCAACCAAAATCCTCTTTGATTTTAGTGGCTTTTTCAAGCATATAGTCTTTGGTTAAAAATGCTATTTCCTCCTTTTGGAAACCTTTTTCATAAGATCTCAAAGCTTTCTTGGGTTCTCCCATCTGTTCATAATAGATACCCAGATAATAATAACCTAACATCGTATCAGGATATTCCTTAACCGCCAGATTACCCAAAGGTTCAAGTTCTTCCCAATCTTGAGTTTTTTCTATGGCTGTAGAGATAGCGATAAAGTCATTAATTCTTATCTTTCGTTTGAAACCGTATAAATCTTCAGTGGTCTCATAAATATTTACAAGATACTCGTATCTGGATTCTTCTTCCATAGGAAGAATAACTTCTTTATAAGTTTTCTTAGTAATAGGTCTGTACATCTGGAAAAAATCTTCCAAAGCTTTTGGAATCGCTTTTCCCACTAAAGTATAGTGCGTAGACTCCTGAAAATTATCAAAGTGGTAATTAAGATTTTCTAGTTTTAAACTATCGATTCTTGCATCAAGTTGTATAACATCTTCTTTGATTTTGTCTGAGTCATTTGTTGAAGTCGCTAAATAGTACCAAGTGTTCTTAGGGTCTTTAGATAACACGTTGGCGATTTTATCAATCATAGTTGGTGCAAGTTCCGGGCTAATATTGATATATCCTTGAAAAATAGGATTATCCTTAAACATGAAGTAATTGATAAAATTAGAGGTATAGTCATGCCCTACAATAATTTTCAAAGGTGCAGTTCTGTACGTTTCACTTAAGTAGGGCATTAGCTCCTGACCAATAAACTCATAAAATTGTGCACCGCTTCCAGTGGGTAATGATTGTGCTTCATCATATCTACCGTCCTCTAATCTGGTTTTTCTTTGATTGACACCCACAACTATAGATTCAGGCATATCTTCCCAGTATGAAAAATAATCTACCATTCCTGCTACCGGTTCAAACAGGTAGTCACCATCAAGAACCAGAATAACCGGATATATTTTATCCTCATTACGCTCGTAGTTTCTAGGAAGTTGGATTTTAAGCTCTCTCGTTTGGTCAAGCTTTACAGATCTATAGGATTCATATATAGCCTGACTATATATAGATGTTGCCAAGAACAAAGTTATCAGTAAAAAGATAGCTTTTTTCATATCAATTGTTTTTAGGTTAAGTGAAAGCAATATATAAAATATTATTTGTTCCTATTTAAAACAGGTAGAAACAAAAAAGATAACGCTCCAAAGATAATAGTTATTGCGGTTTGGGAACCCCAAAGGATCCATCCATATGCTAAGCCTATGGATTTATCAATATTATACAATAATAAAACTACGGATATTGCTATGGGAAAAACACCAATACCTCCATTAGTTAAAGATATAGCTAGAGAGCCAGCTACAAAGGTTACCAATATCGCACCCATTCCTATTTCGCTTCCTCCAGGTACTGTAAATTTAATTACATAAAACATAACGACATAAAGGAACCAGATAAATATAGTGTGGAAAATAAACCCCCATCTGTTTTTAAGTTTATAAATACTCTTGATACCCTCAAGCAATCCCTCTCCAAAATTTCTAACTCTTATAGCAAAAGGGTTGGAGGATCTTTTAAGTAGTTTTAGCAATACAACTCCAATAAGTATTCCTATGATCAAAAACCCCACTGTCATTATGGGATTTGCTAACTTATCACCTAAGTAAGACAATAATGTTTCTGATTCAAAAACAAGCGTTATGGCAATAATTAAACAAAGCATAATGAGGTCTACTATGCGCTCCGATATGATTGTACCAAATGATTTTTTAAAAGGTACATCCTCATAAGTAGATACCAGTCCAGCTCTAATTAGTTCTCCTGATCTTGGTATTCCTAAATTAGCAAGATATCCTGCCATTAAAGCCATAAAGCTATTAGATAAACGCACTGAATACCCTAAGGGTTTTAATAAGTAATTCCATCTATATGCTCTGGATAAGTGAGAAATCAAACCTAAGCAAATGGATAGAACTACCCATCCCAACTTAGCGTTTGATATATAATGTAGTAAGTCTTGCTTTTCCTTTTCAGTTGCCGAAGCCAGCGAATACCAAATTAAAAAAACTCCCAACGAAAGTGGGAGTATTATTTTAAGAGCCTTTATTATTTTAGAATTCACTTATTTCAACAAATTAGTTTCCTCGTTAGGAAAAAGTAATTTTGGTTTAAAATTCTTAGCGTCTTCGATATCCATCATCGCATAAGTAATCAGGATAAGTACGTCTCCTTTAGCTACTTTTCTTGCTGCTGCACCGTTAAGTGTAATTTCACCACTATTTCTAGGGCCCGGAATCGCATAAGTTTCTAATCGCTCACCATTATTATTATTGACTATCTGAACTTTTTCTCCTTCAATAATATTGGCAGCATCCATAAGGTCCTGATCTATGGTAATACTACCAATATAATTTAGATCAGCTCCTGTAACTTTTACTCTGTGTATTTTAGATTTTACTACGTGTACAAACATTTTACAAAGTTAGTTATTTTTAATTTAGGGCAATGTTATCAATTAATCTTACTTCTCCAGCAAAAACAGCAATAAAAGCTCTGTATTTCAAGCCTGTATCCCTTCTTTCTACTGATTTTAAGTTATTAGCATCAGCTATTTCAAAGTATTCAAGTTTCAACTCTGAGTCATTTTTAAATTGGTCTGAAACCCAATCGTTTAACCACTTAACACTTTTTGTGCCAAAGTCCTCTTTAACTTCTTTTAAAACTTTGTAAATTTTAGGTGAAGCTTCTAATTGACTTTTTGACAATCTTTTATTTCTGGAACTTAAGGCAAGTCCGGAATCTTCTCTATAAATAGGGCAACCTATTACATTAACTGATAATTTTTCAATATCTACCAGTTTTTTTACAATTTGTAATTGTTGGTAATCCTTTTCGCCAAAGTATGCATTGTCAGGTTGTATGATATTAAAAAGATGTTTAACAACTGTACCCACTCCATCAAAATGCCCTGGTCTGAATTTTCCTTCCATTTCATATTCCAGTCCTTCAAAATCGTATGAGATCACCTTCATTTCGCCATTATATACTTCTGTCGGATTTGGAGCAAAAACCTTAATCGAGGAAGATAGGTCAGATAGCAATTTTAAGTCTGCCTCTAAAGTTCTTGGATACTTTTCAAGATCTTCAGCATTATTAAACTGCGTGGGATTGACAAAGATGCTTACAAAAACAATATCATTATTGCAAAGAGCCTCTTTTACCAAAGCTAAATGACCTTTGTGAAGTGCCCCCATAGTAGGCACAAACCCTATTGATAGATTCTCATTTTTAAGTCTTGCAACTTCTTGTTCTATGTCCAGTCTTTTGGTGTATAGCTCCATTGATATTGGATTGAAAGCGTGCAAAAATAAGATATTACTGGCAGACTGCATAAATTTTCGTAATTTTGCAAAAATTTATTCGCTAGGAAGACGACAAAGTTTCAATATATATGAAAGACAAGAGGATATTGTACGTATCATCAGAAGTAATACCTTATTTACCCGAAACAGAAATTTCATCCATGTCATTTGAGGCTCCAAGGATGGTCAATAGTAAAGGTGGCCAAATTAGGATATTTATGCCCAGATATGGAAACATTAATGAAAGAAGACATCAATTACACGAGGTAATAAGGTTATCAGGTATGAACTTGGTTATTAATGACCTTGACATGCCTCTTATTATTAAAGTAGCTTCGATACCTAAAGAGAGAATGCAAGTATATTTCATAGATAATGAAGATTACTTTAAGAGAAAAGCAACTTTAACCGATGAAGACGGAAATTTATTTCCGGACAATGACGAAAGAGCAATCTTTTTTGCTAAAGGAGTTATTGAAACGGTTAAGAAATTGAACTGGTCTCCGGATGTAATTCATGTACACGGCTGGCTGGCTTCATTATTACCTTTATATCTTAGAAATTATTATGCCAACGAACCTTTATTTAGTGAAAGTAAGATCGTAACATCGGTTTATGATCAAGGTTTTGAAGGAACCTTAGATAATAATATGATGGCGAAGGTAAAATTTGATGGAATTGCAGAGCAAAAAATTGATGTTTTAGAAAAACCTACATATTCAAATATTATGAAGGTTGCAATTGCACATTCAGATGCTATTATTGTAGGGTCAGAGCAAATCCCTAAAGATTTGGAAGAACATCTTAAAACTATTGATCAACCCGTATTAGAATATAAAACACCTGAAGAATTTGCTGAAGCATATGAAGCCTTTTATCAAACTGAGGTTTTAGTTTAGGCATACTAAAAAATTATGAATTTGAAGAACACTATTTTAAAAGTTACGGCAAGCATTGCTTTGGCTTTTGTGGCAGTATCCTGTGATGATGATTTTAATACAGTTGGTGATCAGATTATAGGCGATGTAAATTTTCAAAACAAAACATACACGGCATTACCAAATGCCTTTACCAGAAAATTTGCTAAAGTACAGACAAGTAGCTTACCCGTATATGCCCTGGGGTCGTATGTTGATCCTGTTTATGGTAAAAGTGAATATAATGTCTTAACACAGATAGCGCCTCCAAATTACAATCCTGCTTTTGGTGGTGAACCTGTTTTGGATAGTGTTGTTCTATCCATACCTTATTTTAGTACTAGGACTGATCAAATTGTTAATGAAGAAACAAATGAGATTACGAATGTATATGAGTTGGACTCCGTCTATGGATCTGAAGCTGTAAACTTATCCATTTACAGATCAAATTATTTTCTGGCCGATTTTGATA
>NZVW01000147.1 GCA_002697475.1 Aquimarina sp.
TACAGAATTTTTCAGGAATGTCAGGACTCCTGTCCATCACTCGTTTTCTCATTCGATAATACAAATCCAGCTGATTTGGGCTATCGTTTTGTTACCGAATATGGTGTAGAATTTACAGGAACCTATTCCTGGTTTGTTAATGACCAATTTATTGAAGATGATGGACCTGCGGTGCAGGGCGATGATGTATTAGAATATAATTTCGATACTCCGGGAACATACCTGGTGTGTATCAAAACAGAAACACCGGATTGTCCGCAAGGAACCTCATATTGTAAGGAAATTGTTGTGGAATCTTTCTGTCCTTCACTTTTTTATGAGTTCTATCTTGAGCCGGGCACTACCAATTATACATTTACGGCTGCCTTTGATGGTATTCAGGAAATAACCTACGATTGGACAATAGATGGTGAGCTCATCGAAACCGACGGAGGTATGGAAGGAGATAATATATTAGTTCAGGATTTCGCTCCTGGGAGCTATGCCGTATGTATAAAAGCAATTACACGTACTTGCCCTGAAGGAGTAGAATTTTGTAGAGAGATCGTGGTAGCATCAGTTTGTCCTGACCTGTTTTTTGTGGCAGAGCAACAGGGAGATACTCCTTCTTATAATTTCTTCGCGGATTTTGACGGGATGAATGAAATTACCTATTCCTGGACAATTAATGGCGACGTTATCGAACAGGACGGCGGAGGTAATGGAGATAATACATTATTTTATCAATTTAGTCCGGGTACGTATAACGTTTGTATAATTGCAGAAACACCGGATTGTCCTGAAGGAACAGATTTTTGCCTGGAAATAGTTGTTAATTGATATTTCTGAATTACTAAGATGCTATTTTAGGGAAGTGAATTTTAGTAAAAGAGAGAATTTACCAGTCTTCTATTATTAACCTCATAAATCGTACAAATACAGCCATCCAGACTTAGCTATTCACTGTAACTTTTGGTAATTTTATACCAAAAGGGAAAATTATGAGGTATCATACACGAAAAATTGTAAAGCCTGAAGATTTAAATCCTAACAATACACTTTTTGGGGGAAGAGTGTTAGAGTGGATTGACGAAGAGGCTGCTTTGTATTCAGTGATTCAATTAGAAAACAAAAGAGTCGTTACTAAATTTATGTCTGAGATTAATTTTGTAAGCTCTGCGGTACAGGGCGATATTGTAGAAATTGGTATGGATGTAGTAAAGTTTGGAAAAAGCTCATTAATACTGAAATGCGAAGTCAGAAACAAATTAACCAGAAAAACGATTATAAAAGTTGAGAATATAACTATGGTTAACCTGGGTCCTGACGGCAAACCTGCTCCTCACGGAAAAACAGAAATAGAGTTTGTTAAAGATCGTTTGAATCAACAATCATCGTAATACTATTTTGGAGATTAATTCTTTACCTAAAGCTTCGTTGAGGTTTTTAATGATCTTTTCTTTTCCGTAGCTTAACTCTTCTCTTAATACAGAGGAGTTGAGCGATACGTATAAAGTATTATTTTTTAGGATAACATCCTGTGTGTAATTGGAAATAGCTTGCCCCATAACCTGTTTCCAGGCATCTCTTACTGCGACTATATCCAATCCTTTTTCTAACTTGCTGCCCTCAACCAGTTCCTTGAGCACCTCGCTTAAACTTTGATGATCATTCGCTCTTTTCGCCATTATTCCTCAATATTTAATTTTTCGTATCTCTTGTATTTATAAATGCTACCATTTTCATTTTTGACAATCAATTCATTCTCATTGATGTGAAGAATGTTTTCTTGCCATTCATCTAAAGAAGTTTGGTAATACAAAATTAAACTATCGTTTTTGTGTTTGATAGTAAAAAACTCCTGATCTTTTGAAGTAATAAAAGTACCATCAAGTCTNGGNTGCAATTTTTTTCTGATACCNGAAGAATCTCCAATTTCGATAAAATCAATTGTAGGGTTATAGTTGTACGATTTTGTAACTCCATCTCTTGTAGTAACTTCTTTTATCTCCCAATATCCGTTTAGATAATTGTCATAGTTCTCAGTAGTGTGAGAGTTACAACTAAGGAATAAGACGCTTAATAGTAAGAAGTAATGAAGTTTATTTACAATCATATCTGTTTTTTTTCTTTTAGGCTAGTTTAAATAATTTATAGGATTGCGAAATTTTTTTCACCACTTTTTCAGTTCTGTCTCCGTGTGTATCACTAATAAAAAGTTGACCGAAGTTTTGTTCATCAACCAGTTTAACAATGTGTTCTACTCTGGTTTCATCCAACTTATCAAAAATATCATCCAGTAACAGTAAAGGGTTAACTTTACTTTCTTTTTTTATAAAATCAAACTGAGCTAATTTTAAAGCGATTAAAAAAGATTTTTGCTGTCCCTGACTTCCAAATTTTTTAATTGGATACTCATTTATTTCAAAGGAAAGGTCATCTTTATGAACACCTACACTTGTATATTGAAGCGCTCTGTCCTTGTCTATGTTAGAGGCCAATAAAGTCAATAAATCATTGGTCTCAAGTTTACTTTGATAACTTAGAGATACACTTTCTTCTCCGGATGTTATAGCTTGATATCTATCTATAAAAATAGGGATAAATATCTTCAAAAACTCTTTCCTCTTGTTATATATTATAGTCCCCAGATCGTTTAATTGCTGATTGTAGATCGTCAATGTATTATTGTCAAAGGTAGCATTGGCTGCAAAATATTTAAGTAATGCATTTCTTTGAGATACAACCTTGGCATATTTGATCAAAGTATTGAGGTATCCCTGATCACTTTGGGATATCACACCATCAATAAACTTTCTTCGGGTTTCACTTCCTTCTGTAATTAGATCTCTGTCTGCGGGCGAAATGATAACCAAAGGTAAAAAACCAATATGTTCACTAAAAGTGTCATAAGCTTTGCCATTTCGTTTAATTATTTTTTTCTGTCCTTTTTTAGCACTTACAATCACCTTTTCTTCACGCTCATTTTTGTTATATATTCCTTCAATAACAAAAAAATCTGTTCCGTGTTTTATGTGTTGACTGGTGATAGGATTAAAGTAACTCTTTCCGAAGGATAAATGATAAATAGCATCAAGAATATTAGTTTTTCCTACTCCATTATTTCCTACCAAACAATTTATTTTACTGTCAAAATCGAAAGTACTGGATTCAAAATTTTTGTAGTTTAATAAAGAGAGTGATTTTAAAATCATATAATGTATTGATCATCAGTGTTTAAAAAGTGATAAGGAAATGATAAAATAACATTGCAAATTATCAAAAAATAATAAAAAGTTGTTCTTTTAATTATGAATAAAAATTTTATTTTTGCCCTTCATTAAAGAAAACTTATGGCAACTTATAAGAAACGCGGATATAAACCAAAAACGAAAGAAGAAGAAGTAGAAATTCAGGAAGAGAACTCAACTACGGCTGAGGTTTTTAATACACTGGATGAAGGTGCTTCTAAAACAGAGGAATGGGTTGCGGCAAATCAAAAATATATTTTTGGTTTTGTAGGAGCAGTTGCATTAATCGTTCTGGCATATTTAGGATATCAAAAGTTTATCCAGGAACCTAAAGAGCAGGAGGCTGCTAATGAAATGTTCCAGGCTCAGAAATATTTTGACAACGCTGTTAATGGTAATAGTACACTAAAAGATTCATTATATACACTTGCTCTTAAAGGAGGAGAAGGTAAATATGGTTTCATTGATATCATAGATAACTATGGAGGTACTAAAGCAGCTAATCTTGCTCAGTACTACGCAGGATTTGCTTACCTAAATATGAATAAGTATCAGGAAGCTATCGATTATCTGGACAAGTTTAAGAGTGACGATGAAATGTTAGAGCCTTTAGCCCTTGGTGGTATAGGCGATGCTTTTGTTCAGTTGAACCAAATGGAAGAGGGACTTTCTTATTATGAGAAAGCTGCAAATGCAAGAAACAATGAATTTACTACACCTAAATTCTTACTAAAGGCTGCAATTACGGCAATCTCTTTGAATAAAGCAGATGTGGCTATCAAGCATTTAGAAAGAATTAAGGAAGAATACTCTAAAAGCCCTGAGGCTAATCAGGTGGATGTACACTTAGGTCGAGCACAGGCAATGAAGTAGTTTCAGTTTTAATGCAGGTAAAGAACCCAGCATTAAAAGATTAAACCTTTTATAATGGCTACAGAAAACAAAAATTTATCACAATACGATAAAGCAACAATCCCAAACGCGAAGAATTTCAGGTTTGGGATTGTTGTTTCTGAATGGAACGATACGATAACAGAAGGACTTTTTCAAGGGGCTTTTGATGCTCTCATAGATTGCGGAGCAATAAAAGAAAACATCGTAAGATGGAATGTTCCCGGGAGTTTTGAATTGATTTACGGGTGTAAAAAGATGCAGGAATCTTTTGATATGCTGGATGTTGTTATTGCTATTGGTTCTGTAATACAAGGAGAAACCAAGCATTTTGATTTTGTGTGCGAAGGAGTTACTCAGGGGATTAAAGATCTGAATATTCAAAGTGATATACCTGTTATATTCTGTGTGCTTACAGATAATACTATGCAACAGTCCATAGATCGATCAGGAGGTAAACACGGCAACAAAGGTACTGAAGCTGCTATTGCAGCGATAAAGATGGCACAGTTGCGCAAAGATGCTAAGTTCTATAAAGAGTAGCATTTCATCAACCTGACAATCAGCTTATCATAAATATTCTATAAGTGTTCGATAATTACGGCAAGGTACTTGTTGTTCATATGTTATTGTTATTCTATTATTAAAACCTTTAGAATAGCTGCCATTTTAATTATATTTGAATACGTTATGGGAATATTTAAGACAAAAAAGAATAAACGATACAATTATACACCCAGATACTGGGATGATAAAGGCGAAGGTAGTCCCTACCAGATTGCCCATAGATTTGATCAGTACAGATCCACAGTAGGAAAAAGCGGTAACATTAAAGACCGTTTCATAACTGCCTGGGATGAACTAAAACAGGACTCTGACCGTAGAGTCAATAAAAGAGTACTTATCATTTTTATGGTATTGATATTTATATTTTTGTATCTCATAGAATTTGATTTATCCATATTTACTACAAGACCATAGACATAGATGTCTGATATAATTCAACTTTTACCTGATCATGTAGCGAATCAAATTGCAGCCGGAGAGGTTGTACAACGACCGTCTTCTGTGGTTAAGGAGCTATTAGAAAATTCAATAGATGCTAAAGCATCAGTTATTAAGCTTATTGTTAAAGAAGCGGGAAAAACGCTAGTTCAGGTAGTTGATGATGGTTTAGGGATGAGTGTTACGGATGCCAGACTTAGCTTTGAGAGGCACGCTACCTCTAAAATTAAAGTAGCAGAAGATCTTTTTCAATTAAACACTAAGGGTTTTAGAGGAGAGGCTCTAGCTTCTATAGCCGCTATTGCACACGTAGAACTTAAAACCAGACAGGAAGAGGATGAAGTAGGAACAGAAATTAAGATTGAAGGAAGTGAAGTAATTGCTCAGGAGGTTTGTGCTACACCCAAAGGGACTTCTATATGTGTTAAAAATCTTTTTTACAATATCCCCGCACGTCGAAACTTTCTGAAATCTAATTCAGTGGAATTAAGACATATCATTGATGAGTTTCATAGGGTGGCAATGGCTCATCCTGATATTCGCTTTGAAATGTATCATAATGGGAGTGAGGTTTTTAGTTTACCGGCTTCTAATTATCGTCAACGTATTGTACATATCTTTGGAGGTAAGACTAATGAAAAATTAGTGCCTATAAATGAGGAGACAGAACTGGTAACCATTACTGGATTTGTTGGTAAACCTGAGTTTGCTAAGCGTACTAGAGGCGAACAGTTTTTCTTTGTAAATAACAGATATATCAAAAGCGCTTATCTTAATCATGCGGTTAATGCTGCTTTTGAAGGATTGTTAAAGGATAAAACGCATCCCAGTTATTTTATTTATTTACAGGTGGACCCAAAATCCATTGATATCAATATTCATCCAACTAAGACAGAAATTAAATTTGATGACGAGCATGCGCTGTATGCTATGCTTAGATCGTCAATAAAACATAGTTTAGGACAATTTAATGTCGCTCCGGTTTTAGATTTTGAAAGAGATACTTCTTTTGATACGCCTTATGAATTTAAATCAAAGTCTGCAAAACCACCTGTAATTGAGGTTGATCGTAACTTTAATCCATTTCAGGATAAAGCATCTTCGGTTTCGACATCTTCCTCAGGAAGCGGAAACAAGTCTTTCCAAAGATTTAAAAAGGAACCTGCGGGAAGTTGGGAAAATTTATATGTAGGACTGGAGTCTGATATGTCCCATAGCTCTAAAGAGGAGGATTCTTTCAGCTCTGTACAGTTCGAAACTACAGAGGTTACATCAAAATTATTTGATGAGTCCGGAGAAAAAGAATTGGATCATCACATCACTTATCAGCTAAAACGTAAGTATATTGTTACTACCATCAAGAGCGGAATGTTAATAATCAATCAAAGTAGAGCACATCAACGAGTGCTTTATGAAGAGTTATTGAAAAACATTACGATGTCTAATGCAATTAGTCAGCAATTGTTATTTCCATTAAAGCTCAGTTACACGCATCAGGAAATAGCTTTACTGAGTAATGTACAGGAACAGTTACAAAACACAGGATTTGTTTTTGAAAAATTAGATGATGGAGAAGTTGAGATATCTGGTATTCCTACGAATATAACAGAGAGCGAAGTTTCGTTTTTACTGGATCAGTTATTAGGAGATCTGGGAGATGAGGTTCCGGATAGTTCATTTTCGCAGACTGACTTATTGGCCAGATCCGTGGCTAAGAGTGTAGCTATTAAGACAGGAGTCATTTTAGAAACAGAGCAACAACAGCATTTAGTAAACAGTCTTTTTGCGTGTACAGAACCTAATTATACACCAGATAATAAACCTATATTCATTACGATGAGTGTAGACGAAATAGATAAGAAATTTTAATATGGGCAGAATTACAGAGACGGTAAAAGTCTTATTGATTATAAACGTTATTTTTTTTATAGGCTCTATAACTTTGGGGGACAAGGCTATTGAGCTTTTTGGATTATGGTTTCCTAAGAATGAGAACTTTGAGTTTTGGCAGATTATTACGCATATGTTTATGCACGGAGATATAGGGCATATCTTCTTTAATATGTTTGCTTTGTATATGTTTGGTAGTTTGTTGGAGCAGTCGATTGGACAAAAGAAATTTTTATTTATTTATTTTTCAGCAGGTCTTGGGGCAGTAGGTTTTCAGATTTTATTCACTTATCTCAAATTTAATCCAGGTTATCAGGCTTATCTGGAAGCTGGATTTACTCCTGATCAAATAGTGAGTTTCATTCAAGAATCAATGCAAGCAGGGCAATATAAAATTTACCCTGGAATATCTCAGGAGTTAACTGAAAATATGCTTAGATCATTTTCTACGCCAATGGTTGGAGCTTCAGGGGCTATTTTCGGGGTGCTTTCGGCTTTTGCCCTTATCTTTCCTAATCTACCTTTGTATATCATGTTTATTCCTATTCCTATAAAAGCAAAATATTTAATAGGAGGATATTTCTTGCTGGATTTATATGCCGGAATTACTGGACAAGCTATTTTAGGACCAAGTAATGTAGCGCATTGGGCCCATATTGGTGGAGCGGTTATTGGTTTTATAACTATGTGGTACTGGAAAAAGAATTCGTTTAATCAAAATCGTTGGCATTAACTATGGCAAGTAATGATTTAACATATAAATGGAAGACAGCAAATATAATGATCAAACTGATTGTTATAAACGCTGTAGTTTTCTTAGTGGGAACTTTAGGTTCCTGGATTATCAAAATGAGTACAGGAAACGATTTTTTTAGTTCCTACGATTTACTAAAGTGGTTTGTGCTTCCATCTAATCTAGGCTCGCTCATACTTCAGGTGTGGGGAGTTATTACCTACGCATTTGTTCATTTTGGGTTTTGGCACATCTTCTGGAATATGTTGATGCTGTATTGGTTTGGGCAATATGTTTTAAACTTGTTTACTGAAAAACGTTTTTTGACCATATACTTACTGGGTGGAATTTGCGGAGGAATTCTTTTTGTTCTTGCCTATAATATTTTTCCCGGATTAAATAAAGGAGGAGATAGTTTTTTACTTGGTGCTTCTGCAGCCGTATTAGCTATCGTAATATTTATTGCTACGTACACCCCAAACGCCGAGATCAGGGTTTTCTTTTTTACGGTTAAGTTATGGCAGGTAGGTTTGTTTATGGTCTTAATGGATTTGATACAGCTACCTAATCAGCACCCCACAACAGGTAATGCGGGTGGTCTTATTGCGCATATTGGAGGTGCTGCCTTTGGATATTTATATGCTATTCAATTAAAGAAAGGAAATGATCTGGGTGCCGGCTTCGAAAAGTTTATGGATAGTATTGCAGGCTTGTTTAAACCCAGAAAGAAAAGTCCATTAAAGACAGTCCATAAAAGTAAGAAACGTACAACAACAAACACTTCTACAACAGCTAAGACCAATGGCTCTGGAGTTAAAAGTGAACACCAGGCAAAGATTGATGCTATTCTGGATAAGATTAGCAAGAGTGGGTATGAAAGTTTGACTAAAGAAGAAAAGGATTTTCTCTTCAAGGCGGGAAAAGAATAGTATGAGGAAATTAGTAAATAAAATTATCTTCTTTTTAAATTCTCTGTTTGCGTTTGCATTACTGCTCTCGTACTTATTGCCGTATATTTCCCCTCAGTCTTTTTCGCTATTGTCTGTATTAAGTCTTGCGGTACCATTGTTGATTATCGCTAATTTTATATTCTTATTGTATTGGGTAGTGCAGTTAAATAAAAGGTTTTTATTATCCTTTTTAATTTTAATGTTAGGTATTAATCACATATCGTCATTATATAAGGTTTCTGGTACCTCAGAAGAAGATAATTTAGGTAGTATTTCTCTTTTAAGTTATAATGTGCATAGTTTTAATCGATTTGACTGGATTAAGTCAGACAGTATACCTCAGAATATTTCTAAATTGATTAAGGATGAGCGTCCGGACATTTTCTGTGCTCAGGAGTTTTATAATAATCCTTATATAAATTTTAATCAATATACATACGAGTATCAGGATTTTAATAATGATAACGGAGAGCTGGCACTTGTTATATTTTCCAAGTACCCCATAATTAATAAAGGTTCTCTGAAGTTTAAGAAAACTGCCAATAATATCATCTTTGCGGATATTAAGGTGAATAAGGATACTGTTAGGGTGTACAATGTCCACTTACAATCGCATAAAATTAATCCAGATCGAGAGGTTTTGGCAAAGGAAGATTCGCAAAAGCTATTGCAGCGCATGCAGGTGTCTTTTAAAAAACAACAGGAGCAAGCAGAGATGTTATCTGCACATATGGATGCATCACCTTACAGAAATATAGTAATGGGAGATTTTAATAACTCGGCATTTTCTTATGTATATAACCTTATTAAATCCAAAAATCTAAGAGATTCTTTCAAAGTAGCAGGTGAGGGGTTTGGTAAAACATTTGAATTTGACTTATTTCCACTAAGGATTGACTTTATACTAGTCGATAAAGATTTTGAAGTATTGAATTTTAAAACTTTTGATGAACAATTTTCTGATCATTATCCTATATCTTCAAGAATACGACTAGCTAAATAACCCCATCATTATACAGTCTAAAGTATCCGTGAGTATATGCCAGAGTAGCCCTATGCCTAGCCATCTTGTTTTTTTGGGTATAAGCAAAGCTACATAAATAAGTATCGCTACGTAGGAATGTAATGGATGATAATTTATGCTACACCGATTAGCATCAAATATGGGAGTGGCTAATAGATGATCCAGATCTATAAGCATCCCTGCTAAAAAGAAAAGATATAATGGTCTCCATTGATGTTTGTATATGAAAACTAATACGATTAGCGGTACTATAAAGTGGAATCCGTAATGGATGCAAAACCGTAACATTAAAAGATGTTTTGATCTTCTAAATAGGACAGTGCATTAGTCCCTTCATTGAATAACAAGTCCAGTATAGAAAGGTTGCTGATAAAACCGTATTTGTCAGCAAACACTTGATGATAGGTTTCTAAATTATATGCTTTCTCTTTTTTTGCTTCAACTAAAAAACGCAAGTCTTTCATATCATTAGGCTCTCTGATAAATTCCGTTGTTTTCATAAACGAAATATCCATCTGAAGACAACTTTCAATCGCCTCCATGCATTGATAGTTAAAATCTAATAAGAATTCCTGTTTGGATTCAAAAAGATGAATGAGTTCATCTTCATAAAATTCAAAAAAAGGAGAGGTTCTGTAGGCTGCTTCCATAGATTTCCAATGCTGGGGTTGCCAGGGGAAATCATTTTCAATCTTTACATCTTTATAAAGTTGACGACCTTCTTTATTTCCGGTATGTTTTATAGGGATAGATAGCGATAGTTTTCCATTGGCACCATAGATATAGGTACGATTCCTATAGGTTTGTTTTTGATAATTATCCTCATTCTCAAAAAAAACGGTACCGGCTTTGGCTTTAGCTACATATTGTGCTATACAGCCAAAATACATAGGGTGTAAAAGTATATTTTCCATAAGGACTAATGTTATTAATCTTTATGCTTTTTTCTTTCTTTTTCTAAACTGTGAATACGCCAGATAAATCCCTAAAGCAACTAGGAAATATACAAAATAGGATACTGGTTTACCGTTACCACCAACTGTAGTAAATAAACGCTCCCATCGGATTTTATTCATTAATCCTTTGGCATTACTATCCCAGCTAAACCATATAAATACAGGCTTACCAACGATATGGGTTTCTGGTACATATCCCCAGTAACGGCTATCTTCACTATTATGACGGTTATCACCCATCATCCAGTAATAATTCTGTTTAAAGGTGTAAGAGTCTAAAGGCTCTCCGTTTAATAATACCTGATTTCCGTTTACAGAAAGTTTATTATCAATGCCCATTTCTGAGCCCTCATAAACTTCAATGATTCTTCGGTATAAAGAAAAACTTTTAAGATCCATCTTTACTGTTTTTCCTTCTTCCGGGATATAGATAGGTCCAAAGTTATCTCTGTTCCAGTTTACTTTTCCATTATTAGGAAAAATAGAAGGATCTTTTGTGGTGCTAACATTTCGTGTAAGAGATTCAATATTAGGATGGTTTCTAAACTTAGCAGCATTTTCATCTGTTAGTAAAGCTGTCACTGTGTTTTGTGCGGTGTAACCAAATTCATTTGCTTTAATCCTATACCTATCATATAGATTATCGTAACTGAAATTTTGAAGCCCTTTAGTCTTACCTGTATAAGAAAACTGCAGTTGCGCTCTGTCAGGTAATTCATTCTGTTCTCCATTGATATATACATATCCGTCTTTTAATGAAAGACTATCTCCAGGTACACCTACACAACGTTTTACATAGTTTGATTTTTTATCAATGGGTTTATAAACGGAGATATTAGATTTATCAAAGAAGAAACGTAAGGTATCATTAGGTAAACTAAACACCACAATATCATTTCTCTTAATATCCTGAAATCCGGGTAATCTAAAATACGGATATTGAGGTTTGGCTAAGTAAGACTTTGTTTTTACCACAGGTATCGTGTCGTGTACCATAGGAAACGATACTGCTGTCATTGGTGTTCTGGCACCATAATGGAACTTACTAACAAACAGGAAATCACCTACTAATAAAGTTCTTTCTAAGGATCCTGTAGGTATCGTATATGGTTGCATAAAATAGGTATGCACCAGGGTAGCAGCAATTACTGCAAACAATATAGAGCTGATCCATTCTCCGGCAGCAGTTCTTGGTTTTAAATCCCGATTTTCAATATACTGAACGTCAACTGCATAATTTATATAGTAGATGTAAAATCCTAGAGTTACAATTACAAGTATGGTATCTTGTGTACTGTTTCTGCCAAAACTGCGAATAGTTTCTACCCAGATAATAGGTAGCATAATGACATTAATAACAGGTATAAACAGCAGAATTACCCACCACCAGGGTCTGTTGATGATTTTCATTAAAACTACAGCGTTGTACACCGGGACTAGAGCTTCCCAGGCTTTGCGTCCTGCTTTAGTATATAATTTCCAGGTCCCTGCAAAATGTATTACCTGAAGTATCAGGAAAAATAATAACCATTCAGTAAGTGTCATTTTCTATTTTTTTAAATAAGTAGTGTTTTATAACTATTTGTTACAAGATTATAGTCCTAAAACATCTTTCATTGTATAAATACCAGTTTTATCTTTTAACCATTCAGCTGCAACCACAGCACCTAATGCAAACCCAGATCTGTTATGGGCAGTATGTTTGATTTCTATTTCATCCACTTCAGAGCTGTAGGTCACAGTATGAGTCCCTGGAACGTTTTCAATTCGTTTTGCTGTGATTGCAATAGTACTTTCATCTCCCTGATCAAGATTCCATTTTTCTTTTGCAGAATTTTCAATAATACCTTCTGCTAGTGTTATCGCTGTGCCGCTAGGCGCATCCAGTTTTTGAGTGTGATGAATTTCTTCCATAGTCACAGTATAGTCTGCAACTCCATTCATCATTTTCGCCAATTTTTTGTTCAGCTCAAAAAAAAGGTTCACACCTAAACTATAATTTGAAGCATAGATAAAGGCACCTGCTTTTTCTTTACATAATTGTACTACTTCATCGTATCGTTCTAACCATCCTGTTGTTCCTGAAACTACCGGTACACCTGATGTTATGCATTTGGTAATATTATTAACTGCGGCAGATGGAACACTAAAGTCTATAGCCACGTCAACACCAGAAAGATCATAATCACTATCATCTTTATCTACCGTAAGAACTATTTTGTGACCTCGGTCTGTTGCTATTTTTTCAATGGTTTTACCCATTTTACCATAACCGAGAAGTGCAATATTCATAATCTTTTTAATTTCTAGAAGCTATAACTTAATGATAATCCGTAATTCGGTTTAGCATTAAGATCATTAAAATTCATTTTAGGTCGTAAAGACAAGTCATCAGAGATATTATATTGCTGTAAATGCGCTGTTACGTTAGCATCGACAATATTTAATATGTATAATCCTGCAGTTACCAGAAGCGCAAGCTCTGCATCTCGTCTAAAACGTCTTTGAAGGTCAATTAACTGATCATCAGAAAGATTTGGGAACTCAAGATTTAGAGGATTTTCTCCTGCCAATCTCGCTTTATAAACGTCCCTAAGATCTTTATATTGATTATTGTTTTGTAAGTAAAAATATACTCCCGTTCCCAGAGCTCCGTAAACTATAGGAATTTTCCAGTATTTTTTTGTATAGGCTTGCCCTAAGCCTGGCAACACCGCCGAATAAAAAGCAGCCCTAGCAGGTGCTAGGGGCTCATAAGGGGTTGTTTTTTTTTCTTTCTTCTTTTTTACCGCAACTTCTTCTGTAGTAATCTTAAGTTCATCATCTTCCTGACTAAAAACAGAAGTAGCTAATAAGCTAATGAAGATAAAAATATAGAATGCACTATTTTTCACTATTGATAAGTTTCTTTAATCTTTTAAAATCCTCTTCAGAAGAAAATGGGATGATAAGTTTTCCTTTTCCGTTAGGTGAAACTTTAATATCAATCTTAGCCCCAAAGTACTCTGCAAAATCTTTCATGCCACCTGAAATATATTCTGGTATTTTAGTAGTAGTAGCAGATGTCTTGGTTGTTTTCTCCGTTGATTTTTCACTTAAAGACCTAACAATTTCTTCAGTGTTACGCACACTTAGAGATTCTCCTATAATTTTTTCATAAATCTCTAATTGTTTTTGTTGGTCATCTACATTTATCAAAGCTCTACCGTGTCCCATAGAGATAAAACCGTCTCGCATTCCTGTTTGGATAATCGGATCCAGTTTTAAAAGACGAAGATAGTTAGCAATCGTAGAACGTTTTTTTCCTACCCGATCACTTAATTGCTCCTGGGTAAGCTCAATTTCATCCATTAAGCGTTGATAAGATAATGCGATTTCAATAGGGTCAAGATCCTGACGCTGAATATTCTCCACAAGAGCCATAGTCAAAGACTCCTGATCGTTTGCTATTCTTATATAAGATGGAATAGTTTTAAGTCCCGCTAATTTTGAAGCACGGTAACGTCTCTCTCCGGATACTAATTGATATTTATTAAAATCAAGCTTACGTACAGTTATAGGTTGTATAACTCCTACTTCCTTGATAGAAGTTGCCAGCTCGCGTAGGGTTTCATCATTAAAACTTGTACGAGGTTGAAAAGGGTTTACATCTAT
>NZVW01000148.1 GCA_002697475.1 Aquimarina sp.
TTGATCATTGTTATCAGATCAAAAAATCGTTTAACTTCTGTTAGGGTATTAAATACGTTGATTGCGCTTGTATCCTCCGGTGCAATAGTATGCCTCTGTTTCAAGATCCGTTGTAATTCTTCAGAAAAAACTTCAGAAGTAGCAAGAGTTTCATCAAAGGTAGCTTTGGGTTTTAAGGTAAAACCCATATTACGCACAATATTGCTTCCATTAAAAACTCTTTGTGAAGTTGATAGCGGAATAAATATCCGGTTTTCTTCACGTTCTCCACCAGGATCAGTATATACTCCTACGACCTTAAAGTTGATACCGGATAGCTTTACTGTTTTTCCTATAGGATCTTCCTTCTTAAATAAATCCTGCTGTACTCTATATCCTATTACTGCAACTTTTTCAATATGTTTATGATCATCAATATTTAGAAACCTTCCGGAAGTCATAGAAGCATTTTCTATAAATTGATAATCAGGATAAACACCTTCGATTCTATAACTTCCGTTTTCCTTTTTATAAGAAGCTAAACCAGACCATATTCTATAAATAGAGGATTTAAATTCAATATCATCCTCGAATTTCTCCTTTAAATAATCAAAGTCCTCATTACGCATCTGGATAAATCTCCCTGGATTTAGACCCTTATATTCTACTGAAGTCACCCCTGACCAAACTGCAACCCTATTCGTTGCATCCTGTTCAAACTCTTTACTAATTCCATTTTGCATCCCTTGACCCAGTGCCAAAAGAATAACTAAAATGAAAATACCAGAGGCAACAGAAACTCCCGTTAAAAAAGTTCTAAGCTTATTTTTGCGAATCGTATCAAATATTTCCTGCCAGCGTTCAATATCAAACATTTGCTGATGCTTTAACTTGTTCTACCAGATAATCATCTATAATAACACCATCTTTAAGATTAACTATCCTTTTTGTCATATGTGCTATGTCCTCTTCATGAGTTACAATAAGGATAGTTTTGCCTTCTTCATTAATCCCCTGAATTAATTCCATCACTTCATAAGAAGTTTTAGTATCTAAAGCCCCGGTTGGCTCATCTGCAAGAAGTACTTTAGGCTCAGAAGCTAATGCCCTGGCAATCGCTACACGTTGTTTTTGTCCTCCAGAAAGCTCATTAGGCAAATGCCCTGCCCAATCAGCTAATCCTACTTTTTCAAGGTAGTGCAATGCCTTATCTGTTCTTTCCTTTCTTTTAATCCCTTGATAGTACAAAGGCATAGCCACATTATCTAATGCGCTTTTATAGGATATAAGATTAAAGGATTGAAAAATAAACCCCAGAAACTTGTTACGATAACGAGCTGCAATTTTCTCATTAAGATTCTTAATAGGAATCTCATCCAGAAAATAACTCCCTGTATCAGCTTCATCTAACATACCCAGGATATTTAAAAGAGTTGACTTTCCGGAACCGGAAGAACCCATGATAGAAACCAATTCTCCCTCTTTAACATTAAAATTTATTCCTTTTAAAACGTGAAGCGAATTACTTCCCATTTTATAAGATTTATGAAGGTCTTTGATCTCAATCATATCAATCGCATTGTCAGATTAAATAGTCGTTTAGTCAAGACAAGCACTTATGATTATGCTAATATGGTATTCCTTCTGTTTTCCCAAAAGAAGAAAAAAGGGATTGGTTAGTGCTGTCTTCTATAGATTAGACTTATAACCGAAAAAATTGTTACAGTTAAGTATGTTAGTGAAATGTTAAATAATCAAGCCTGCTCCGGTACTTGCTGAAGACTCAATTCTTTTTAGACTTATAAACAAAGTATCCCACAACAGCTATAAGAATATAAGGAATGATCATTAAATACATAATACCATTGTTGACACCTTCTGCTACTTTCTGATCCGATCCGCTTTCCAGAACTGCTCTACACATCGCACATTGTGCATTGGATGAAATGCTAATCACCAAAAACAAAGTGGTTATCATTAAAGATTTATGCATAATATGGAGAAATCATAAGATATACAATAACACCGGTAATAGCCACGTACAACCATATAGGAAAAGTAATTCTAGCTATTTTTTTATGTTTATCAAAACGCTGCGCTAAAGCCTTTACATAGGTAACTAAAACAAAAGGTATCACAACAACTGACAATACAATATGAGTTACTAAAATGAAAAAATAGACATACTTGATCACGCCCTCTCCTCCAAATTTAGTCGAATCACTGGTCATGTGATAGGCTACATACATTACCAAAAACAAGACAGAAAATACGATTGCTGTTTTCATAAGGTTTTTATGCAATTGTATTTTTTTATTTTTTATTGCCCATAAAGCCATTAACAACACCATAGCTGTTAAACCATTTATAGTAGCATAAATAGGAGGTAAAAATGTAAGTGGTTCTACATCATAACCTAATTTTCTAAGATTAATCCCAAACAAAGCGGCTACGGCTAACGGAATAGCTACCGACAATACTACAATCCACTTGTTATATTTCTTTTCTATATTAACTGACTCACTCATTATTCTTCCAAAAGCTTTTTGATATCGTTTAATAATATGTTTATCTGTTCTTCTTCACCATTATCATCAACCTTCTCATCAACACCTATAGTTCCTCTATAATATATAATGGGGTTCCCTGAAGCATCATACCTAGATCTTATATATCCATCTCTATCTATTAACGCAAAATAACCATTGTGCTCAAAACCACCGGGCACGTTAGGGTTTTCAGCTGCATAGATATTAAAACCAGCGTTAGCCAGATCATAAATATCTTCCCTGTCTCCGGTTAATAGATTCCAATCAGGATCTGTGATTTTATATCGTTCTTCATACACCTTTAATCTTGTAGGTGTATCATATTTTGGATTTATGCTAAAAGATGCAACACCAAAGTCTTCGTAATCTTTGAGTTTATTTTGCAAGTAAACCAAATTACTTGTCATCTTAGGACATATAGTAGGACAACTCGTGAAGAAGAAATCTACCACATAAACTTTTCCTTTATAATCATGGTTAGTTATTAACAAACTGTCCTGATTAAGAAATGCAAAATCCGGAACTTTTTTAGGTTCTCCATTAATCTTAATATAAGCCAATTTTTCGTTTGCAACCGGGTTTTCTGCACTCATCCGATCATTTTTCACCACTGAAGTATCCTTGACCCTATCAACTATCTTAGGAACAAAAATAATCCCGAAAATTAGAATTATAAATGAAATACCTACATACGAATACTTCTTCATGTCGTTAATTTTTCCTGTCTGCTTTATATTTTTTAAGCGCTAGTCTATATTCTGCCAAAATCACTTTTACATCATCATCCATAACATTATTCAAGTCTGCTACAGAACTGGCATCATACCCATAAACCTTTTTATCATCGATAGAACCATCTCTTCCTCTAAGACTACCATTCTTATCTATTATAAATACGAAGTTAGTTGCCAAACGGTTGTCCAAAGTATATGGTGTTTTTAAAGATTTAAAAAAGCTTTCTATTTGCTCTCTTGTTCCGAATAAAAACTTCCATTCAGAAACATCCGTAATACTACCTAGTTCTCTCAATAGATCTCTCGCCGCATCTTCGCTTCCATAAGGCAGGATCATTACCATTTGAAAGTCCCGGAATCCATGATTCTTTTTGTAAATTTTTTGATTAAGATTAAAGGCATTTCCCTTCTTATTGTAAATTTCTTCGCCCAGAAAACCAACTATAGTTATCTTATCAGCTAAAGTGACATTTGTCTTGTCTAAAGCTTCAAACATACTTAAATCACCAACCTGATCATTTAAAACAGGAAGTTTAGCAAAATTGTGTACTCCTGAAGCAAAAAAGAGATATGCTACAAGTGGTAACACAAACAAAACACCAAGCACCAGATATTTCTTCTTTCCCATATTATAATTAAATTCACTACTATGACTATCCTTAATTTAGACTTCATAGAGCTGATGCAAAAATAAAAAAGACGGCTCATTTAACCGTCTTTTTTTATAATGCTTTAACTTATCATTAAAAGTTTAAAAATCCCAGCTTCTATAACCAGACTTAAACACTTCATATATATAGTCCCCTTCTGTTAACAAAATAAAAATCANGTAACAAATAAGGAATATTGCTGTCCAAACTACAGATCTTCTAAGACCTTTTGTTTCACCTTCCATATGCATGAAGGACCAAGTAATATAATATGCCTTCCAGATGGTTAGTATTATAAAAATCCAGTTTAATAGTTTCATACTTACTAAGTATGTGTCAACTAGAAAAGAAGGCTTAATAATACCTAGAATAACTTCTACTATTGTAATCACCGAAAGTATAAAAAATACTTTCCAGATTTTCTTAATATTTGATTCGTGATGTGCTGTTGTATCGTGTGCCATTATAATCTAAACTTAAATAATTAAACAAGGTAGAAGAATGTGAATACAAATACCCAAACCAAATCTACAAAGTGCCAGTATAAACCAACCTTCTCTACCATTTCATAGTTCTTTCTTCTTTCGTATGTACCTAGAATAACATTGATAAAAATAATTATATTAATGATTACACCAGAAAATACGTGGAATCCGTGAAAACCAGTAATGAAGAAAAAGAAGTTAGCAAAAAGTGGAGTACCATATTCATTATGTACAAGGTTAGCCCCTTCTACAATACCAATAGCATCTGTATTTAATCTTCTAAGCGATTCTTCTCTGCTAAGCACAGTTTTTTCACCTGTTTCTGTCAGAACCTGAGTTCTTACTAAAAGATCATTATTTTTTGCAAAACCAGCTCTAATCTCTTCAATAGTATAGGTAGGTAAAGCTTTTTCGCTATCATACCAAATACCATTCTTTTCCATGTGCTGCTCTCTTGTACCGTTCATTGTCACAGCAACATCGTGCAATGCAACTCTATGACCATCTTTATCTACAAATTGAAGAATCTGACCTCCTTTAGTCTCAACGGCACCATACTCTCCTTTGATAAAGTTTTTCCATTCCCAAGCCTGAGAACCAACGAAAATCAAACCTCCAATGATCGTAAGGAACATGTAAATAATCACCTTATTCTTCTTCATATGATGACCCGCATCAACGGCTAACACCATCGTTACAGAAGAAAAGATTAGAATAAATGTCATTAATGCTACATAGTACATAGGAGCATCAACACCATGAAGAAATGGAAAGTGATTAAACACTTCATCCGCTATAGGCCATGAATCTATAAACTTAAATCTTGAGAAGCCATAAGCGGCCAAAAACCCAGAAAACGTTAAGGCATCAGATAAGATGAAAAACCACATCATCATTTTACCATAACTGGCCTTTAGTGGTTCGTTACCACCTCCCCAGATTTTGCCTTCTGTACCTGTACTAGTAACAGCTGTGTCCATAAAAAGAATTTGGTATTGTTAAATTTTCCACAAAAGTAAGCAATTTTATTATCTAAAGAAATATAAAAATAAAAAGAGATAAACCCATAAAAAGTCAACAAAATGCCAATACATAGCACCTAGTTCTAAACCAAGGGTTTGCCCTCTATGATACTTTTGTTTAAAATGATTATAAATTACAACAAAAAGCACGAGTAGTCCGCCGATGACGTGTGCCATATGGGTTACTACTATAATAAACATAAAAGTTGTTACAATATTCGAAGTGGGTCCGGTAAAATAAAATCCTTGTGCAATCAAATCTGAAAAACCTAAGAATTGTAAGTACACAAAAGTCAACCCAAGACCTAAAGTTGCAAATAAGCATAAAGTTGCCAGAGATCTTTTTTCATTATCAATAGCCTTCTTTGCAAGATAAAAAGTAACACTACTTAGCAGAATAGCTATAAGACTAATTGTAAAAGCTGTGGGGAAAACCAAATCAATGGACCAATCATCTCTACCCTGACTAACCACCCAGGCACTTGTTAAACCAGCAAAAACCATAGTCATACTGATCATAGCAAACCACATCATGGTTTTTTTTGACCTNTTAACCTTNTCCTCTGTCGTACCCTGTGTTAAATCCATACTCTTATAAACTTATCCGCAACAAAAATCACCTGTAGTAATGTTATATAGATGACACTTGTAATCATCAATTTTTTAGCCGCTTCAGCATTTTTTTGGTTATATAAATTAAATGCTGAGCGTAATAAAAACACCCCAAGAATAAAAACTAACACTCCAGACACTGGTGTCAAGTACAATTTACCAGTTATACCCAATACTGGAATTAATGAAGTCAAAACTGTCCATATTGTATACAGTAATGTTTGAATTGCCGTTCCACTATTTCTTTTCCCTGTAGGAAGCATGAAAAANCCTCCCTTTTTGTAGTCATCAAACAAAAACCAGCCAATAGCCCAAAAATGTGGAAATTGCCAAAAAAACTGTATCATAAATAGCGTCCCGGGCTCAATACCGAAATCTCCTGTGGCTGCAACCCATCCTAACATAAAAGGAATAGCACCCGGAATAGCACCCACGAAAACAGCCAATGGTGTCTTTGTTTTTAAGGGCGTATATAAACTCACGTAACAAAATATAGAGATTGCTCCGAACATTGCTGTGATCGGATTTATACTATACAATACGATAATCCCAAGAATTGTAAAAACCGCAGCAATAATAAACGCAGTGTTTACAGACATTCTCCCGGAAGGAATTGGTCTGTTTTTGGTACGATCCATTAGGGCATCAAGATCTCTTTCAATGATCTGATTGAAGGCATTAGATGCTCCTACCATAAAATAACCTCCTACAGCAAGAAGAGCCAATGTACTCCAGCTTACCACATCAACACCCAGTAGATAACCGGCAACAGAAGAAAAAACAACACTTAATGCTAAACGCATTTTAGTTATTTCCTTAAAATCTTCTATAATAGAAACTTTAGCGGTATCGATCTGGGTTATACTCAAATTCTGCACTTTATTNAATTGCTAGTTTAAAAAGTGGTGCAAAGATAAGTCTTACCAATAATTTAGACAACTATTCGCTTTTTAATTCGTTTTTTTAACAGGTGTTCAAAGGATTACAAGAAAAACTATTAGGAATACAGTTCATCCTCATAAGTAAGATGAACTACCTTTCTGTAAATTTAAAGCAATTGTATCGTCTAAAACTGTAAACATTAAACAATGAGACTCACATTATACCTTNNGCTACTTCTTTTCATATTTCAAACCTCCGTAGTTATGGGGCAAAAAGAAAAGGAAGTAAAATTCGAAATTACCAATCTNGCAGAGGACATTTATATGCTCACAGGNCAGGGTGGCAATATAGGAATACTAAAGACTGAAAGAGGGTTGTTTATTATCGATGATCAATTTGACAGACTTACACCTCAAATATTAGAGCAACTAAAAACCATAAGCCCAGACCCTGTATCTATAGTTGTCAATACTCATTTTCATGGTGATCATACAGGCGGCAACAGTAATCTAGCAGAAAAAGGAGCTACTATATATGCACATAAAAACGTCCGCATCAGACTACAGGGAAAACAACAAGAAAATACCAGTCCAAACTTGGCTGCCTTACCGGTTATAACTTTTGACGAGGGAATTCAGTTCCATTTTAACAAGGAGCACATAGAAGCATTCCATATTCATAATGCGCACACAGATGGAGACACTATGATCTATTTTGCAGAAGGAAATGTGTTACATATGGGCGACATCTTTTTTAATGGCAAATACCCGTATATTGATCTGAATTCAGGTGGTAGTATTAGGGGATACATTGAAGCTTCAAAAAAGGCTTTACTTATCATTAATGATGACACCAAAATAATTCCCGGACATGGACCATTAGCCACTAAAAAAGACTTAGAGATTTTTCTTAGCATGCTTAAAGATTTGACTTCGAAGATTGAAGGCGAAATCAAAGCTGGTAAAACAGCCTCTGAAATCAAAAGCAATACTAATATTACCAAGGCCTATGACGAAAAGGGCTATGGAGATGGATTTATAAATGCTGAACGTATCCGAAAAACAATATATGAGAGTTTGCAAAACCCCATAAAAAACTAAAAGCTTCCTTTTGGAAGCTTTTGTTTATGTTAATCCTGAATTTTGAAGGCTATAGGCAATTGATACTTTACAGTAACATTACGATCTCTCTGTTTTCCAGGAGTCATTTTAGGAAACCTTTCAACTACCCTAATAGCTTCCTTTTCTAATAAGGGATGTGTTGCTCTTGCCTGAATATTTTGAATAGTTCCATCTTTATACACTTCAAACTGCACATAGATTCTTTGCAATCCCTTTAACCCCAAATCACCCGCCAAAGAAGTATCAAATTTTCTGGAAACTATTCTACTGATTTTTTCAGAAAAACAAGCTGCTCGCTCTTCATTAGTTTCTAAAGATTCGCATCCCGGAAAAATAGGAACAAATTCCACGGCTATAAATGGCAAAGATTCAACGTCTGTAGGCTCCTTAATATAATCAATTTCATCTATACCTGGTGCAGTGATAATAGATTCGTCTGGCAAATCATTTTTAAACTCCTGTTCAGAATCAGTAATTTCTTTATCATTATCCACAACTTCATAATCCTCAGGTTGTAATTTAGGCTTAACTATTTTTTGAACCACCGCTTGTTGTTTCGGTTCAACGTAAACCTGATAAATACCGTCCCAATCATATTCCTCCTCAAAAGGATCAGGGTCTGGATTGACTGCAATTGCAGGAGCTGTTGTATACACCTCAAACATTACATAGGTAAACAGCAGACTTGCTATAAGTCCGATCTGAAAGTTTAACCAGCTACTTTTTCGTACATTTACTTCGTGCTTGTTACTCATAATATTTAGTTTTAACGTTACAATTAAGCTGAATCAGCAAGCATACCAAAAAAAGAATCCCGTCTACCAAATGGTGACGGGATTCTGATATTTTTAGAAATAAATTCTCTTAGTCTTGTACCTGGAATACTATTGGTAATGAGTAAAGTACACCTACCGCTTTTCCTCTCTGTTTACCAGGAGTCATTTTAGGCAACATACCAACTACTCTCTGAGACTCTTTTGCCAGTCTAGGATGTGGTGCTCTTGCCTGTACACCTACAACATTACCACCTTTATCAATTTTAAATCTCACATAAATTCTCTGAATACCTGTAAGACCTAATTCTGATGCAAGTTCTGTATTAAACTTACGAGTAACAAACTGCTTTACTTTATCACTCATACAAGCCTTTTTAGCTGCATTTCCAGATTCGTTCTCACAACCAGGGAAAATTGGCACATTTTCGATAACTGCAAAAGGTACGTCAGCGATCTCTTCTTCAACCTCAACATCTTCCACTTCTTCGATCTCTACGATTTCTTCTTCCTGATTAGTTTCAGTAGACTCAATAATAGTTTCCTCTACCTCTTCCTCATCTTCAACAACATCAATAATTTCTGGTGCTGGTGGTGGAGGTGGTGGAGGTGGTGGAGTATTAAAATCTTGTGTAATTGGAACATCTTCTTCCTCCAATTCATCTAAATTTAACTGACCGATATCTGTATTTGTACGATCGTAGGTTTTCCATTCTATTGCCTGCCAGGTAATAAACAGAACCAGAATAAGACCCGCTTGTAAAAAATAAACGCTCCATCTGGATAAATCTGCTTTAGGATTTTTCTTAGGTTCCATATTACATATTTATTATAGGTTTGCTAAAATAGCTATTTTCTTTAAAAATTTCCAAATATTGAGAAGAATGTAAGTGAAAATACAAAAATTTAACGTAGTTCCTTTAAAACACTCTACTCATCAATTCAGAAATCACTATAATTCCTCTTTTAACTTAAAGAGAACTGAAGAACTGATTATCAAAACAATAACAGCAAAAACAATGCCAGTTGTGTTAGCGATAGCATCTTTCCAATCCATAGATCGATAGGTGGTTAAAAAACCTTGTGCCAGTTCCATAAGTATACCGTACACAAAACAAACAACACCTGAAGTCCACAAACTTCTTTTCCAATTCATACTAATCCTAGCAGAAAAATACAAAAAGAAGAACCAAATTACCTCAAAAATAAAATAGCTGATGAAATGCAAGACTTTATCGCTATTTTCAAAATCCAAAACAAATGGCGAAACTATAAATCTATATAGTGATGCTAAAGTTATCAGTATGGTATAAGTTACCACACCAACCAACAACGTTTTATGCCCCAATAAGGTCTTTATAAGCATCAGCACTTAGCAGTTCATCTATCTGACCAGCATCAGATATTTTGATTTTTATCATCCAACCGTCACCATAAGGATCAGAGTTTACCACCTCAGGATCGCTTTCTAAAGCTTCATTAAACTCAAGAATTTCTCCACTTAATGGCAAGTAAAGATCAGATACGGTTTTTACAGCTTCTACGGTTCCAAAAACCTCTTCCTGGTCCATTTCTTCACCAACGGTTTCAACTTCTACATATACGATATCTCCTAATTCTCCCTGCGCAAAATCAG
>NZVW01000149.1 GCA_002697475.1 Aquimarina sp.
CAGCCCCCAATACACATCAACCTCAGCACTTGGTTCTGTAAAAGGAAAGTAAGATGGTCTTAGTCTGATCTTAGATTTACCAAACATCTCTGTGGTAAAATATTGTAGTGTTTGCTTTAAGTCCGCAAAAGAAACCCCTTTATCAATATAAAGTCCTTCAACCTGGTGAAAAAAGCAATGTGATCTGGCAGAAATTGCCTCATTTCTGTACACTCTACCAGGAGATATAGTTCTTATTGGAGGTTGATTATTTTCCATATAACGTACTTGTACAGATGATGTATGTGTACGTAATAAAATATCAGGATTAGTTTGAATAAAAAAAGTATCCTGCATATCTCTTGCCGGGTGATACTCAGGTAAGTTTAACGCTGTAAAATTGTGCCAGTCATCTTCAATCTCAGGTCCTTCACTTACGTTAAATCCAATACGCGAAAAGATATCTACGATTTTATTCTTTACTAATGAAATAGGGTGTCTAGCTCCAATTTCTATAGGATTACCTGGTCTTGTCAAATCTCCATATACTCCCTTATCCTCTTCTTTAGAGTCTATTCCATCCTTAAGCTCCTTCACCTTAGTTTCAGCGGCATTTTTCAAGGCATTTATTGCCTGACCAAACTCCTTTTTCTGATCACTAGCAATATTCTTAAACTCAGCAAAAAAGTCATTGATTAATCCTTTTTTACCTGAAAATTTTATTCTGAAAGCTTCTATTTCTTCTTTAGACTTAGCTTTGAATTCTTCTACCTCAGCAATATATTCTTTAATCTTATCAATCATCGTGATTAGCTTAATGGAACGGCAAATTTAGGGTAAATTAACGTATTAAGAAAAGCTTTTTAGTTTCTTATGAAACTACTTTAGTTTTTAAATTATCTAAGTATATATACTGCATCAGACAAAATACAGCTAATCCACCAAACAAATGCCATAACCAGTGTGTACCCATATAAAAAAACTCGGTAGTAGTAATTTTATCAAGTGTTCTGAACAACACCGCAATTCCGAAAATCGAGAACGCTGCTATCACCCATTGGAAGTATCTACCTTTTGTATGTATCAAATAGGAAACTATAGGTACTAAAACAGTTAAGGCGGTAACCACATAGCCTATAGAAATTCTAAAACCTTTGGGGAAAGGAAGATTTCTTACTATATAAGATACTGATAGAATAATAATGATCGCTAATATCCTTTTCCACCATACTGAAGTCAATTTTGTTATGAAATAAATCACAACGGCAGCGCAAAGAAACATAATCGGTACCCAGTCAAGATATAACCAGAATTGATGACTACGCGTCCCATGATATATCATGCCACCAATTAGGCTTATGATCATTACCGGTAAGCAAAACGCTATAAATCTATGATTACCTAATCTATCATAGATTTTAATTGAAAAATAAACAATAATTGCCAGAAAAATAAGATTGCTAAAGGTATTAAAGGGTTCTACNGGTAACCTGCCCATCACAGTCTCTTTATAAATAGGCCCTGAATCATTAGGTATTAAATTTTCTACAATTAAATTCATAAAATAGACAGTAATTATTTTATACTATGTAATGCCTAAATTACAAATATGGTTTTACAGTATTATCAATTTTTTCTTAAAGAAAATAGGTTTACGTACATTAATTAATGTACTGACTATCTAGAAAGTAATTGACAATTGCTTCTTTCATTAATACAGATTGTTCTCCCGCCTTTAAACTGGGGAGTTGCTCTTTTACCGTATAATGTGGCCAACCATCATTGTCTATATAATCAAACTCATAATAACCATATGGTTCTAATAATCTGCATATAGCGATATGCATTAAATCCATTTTTTCATCCTTCTTAAACCTTCTATGAATCTGACCTAACTCCTGTACTCCCACTAAATATATAATACCATCTAAATCGAGATCCTCACCATCAGCAAATTGAAGAGACAACTTGCTCACTAGCATATCCCATCGCTCCTTTAATTTCTCATCACGTGCCATTCCTTTTTTTTACAAAGATAATAGAAGCTATCTAATACAGACACATAAAAAAAGTGAACTAAAACCATAAAAAAAGTGTGGAATTATACACAAGTGAGTAAAAATTCCCCACTGTCAATTTCAAAACTCTTGTATACATACCTTAAAAACAATAAGATACAAAATGGCACGTAACTTGACTAGCACAGTAAGTACTTAAACAATTTATACATGAGACAATTGCCCCGAGTCCAAGAAAACAATATGTTTTCTTTTGAAAAATTAAATTTTAAAATGTTTAAAGATTTATGGTCTAACTNTTCAAGATATCTGGTGCTGGGAGGAACATTTCTTCTTTTCATCGCAGCCATTTCCTTATTTTATTTTCTTCAACCCTATTTTGAACAAATTCATTTAGAGCGAATGAATAGCAATTGGGGATTTGCACTTATAATTTCAGGGTTAATATTACTGGCTATCAAAATTTCATTTTTGATCTATATTTTTACACTATACATAAAATATAAACCCACGAAATCTGTATCGGATGATAAACTCCCTTTATGTACTGTAATTGTACCCGCGTACAATGAAGGTGAGTTAGTATACAAAACACTACATAGTCTTGCAGCAAGTGATTACCCTTCAAATAAACTGGAAATTATATCCGTTGATGATGGTAGTAAAGATGATACCTGGCAGTGGATGCAAAAAGCAAAATCAGAACTTGGTGATCGCGTTTCCATCTATCAACAACCTGAAAACAGAGGAAAAAGACATGCGCTTTATAGAGGTTTCAATATTGGTAAAGGAGAGGTTTTCATAACTGTAGACAGTGACTCTATAGTGAAGGAAGATACACTAAGAATTATGGCCAGTCCATTTGTTGTCAACCCAGAATGCGGTGCAGTAGCCGGCAATGTTAGGGTACTAAATAGAGAAGAAGGATTGATACCTCGTATGCTTAATGTAAGTTTTGCATTTAGTTTTGAGTTTATTCGTTCTGCACAAAGTAGTTTAGGTTCCGTATTATGTACTCCCGGAGCATTATCTGCGTATAGAAGAGAAGCTGTTTTCAATTGTAGAGAAGAGTGGATCAATCAAACTTTTATGGGTAAAGTTTCTAAGATTGGTGAGGATAGAGCTATGACCAATATGATCTTAAAACAAGGTTATAAAGTATTTTTTCAGAAAAATGCTTACGTGTATACCAATACTCCTGAGCGTTATAAGAACTTATATAAAATGTTTATCAGATGGGAGCGTAGTAATGTAAGAGAGAACCTGGCCATGAGTAAATTTGCATTTACAAATTTCAGAGAAAGTTCTAANACAGGTACAAGAATATTACTACTTAATCAATGGCTTAAAATGACCATGGCGTATCCAGCTATTGTATTAATGCTTTTCCTAGTCTGTACTCACCCTATATTGTTTTTTAGCTCTACATTGGTAAGTATATTAGTTTTCTCCAGCATACAGGCCTTCTTTTATGCCAAAAAGCATAATATATCAGAATCTTTATGGGCATATCCATACAGCATATTTTATGCCTTTACACTGTTCTGGATCACTCCATATGCTATAGCTACAGCAGGTAGAGGTGGTTGGTTAACCAGAGAGTTACCAGCTCAACAAGAAAGTAAAAAACAGCAAATTGTAGCCATATCCTCTTAAAATCTTACACTATATAACTCAACTGTTGAATTCACTGAATCTGGCTTTCCCCAGAGTACAGCATCAGAAAATTCAATACTATTAATCAATTTTATTGCACTTAAAAGCGAGGCCATCCGGTTTCGCTTTTATTTTTAATGCTTTTCTAAGTTCATAATGGAATAGAGTTTGTGTTGTCGTGAAAAATGTCAATACTTAAATATTTCATTATGAAAAAAATCTTACCTCTACTCGTTGCCGTATTATTTTATAGCTGTCATAACGAATCCAACACCGATTATGAAGGAGAGCCTATTACACAAAACTTTGAAATATCAGATGATATAGCTTTTGAACAGGAAATAACAGAAAGTAAAAGAAAATTAATAAAGACAGGTGAAGTTATTTTTAAAACCAAAAGTATTTCTGAAACCAGAAAGAATATGTATTCCATTATTAAGAAATATAAAGGTTATATATCTTCTGACGAATCTGTTAATGACTCCTACAGAAAAATTAACTCTATATCCATCAGGATACCAGCAGATAAGTTTGATGATTTGCTTTATGAGGCAACAAAAGATGTCCTAAATTTTGATAAGAAAAATATAGAAGTAAAAGATATTACGGAACATTTTTTAGATATTCAAACCCGAGTCAAAACCAAAAAAGAACTCGAAAAAAGATATTTGGAACTACTACAAAAAGCTAATAATGTAAATGAAATGCTTGAAGTGGAGAAACAAATAGGTTTACTTCGTTCTGAAATTGAATCTATGGAAGGAAAACTTAAGTATTACTCTAATCAGGTTTCCTTTTCAACCTTAAATCTGTCATTTTATGAAACTATGGACATTAAGGAAGATGGGTTCACCGATAAATTTAAGTACAACTTTAAAAATGGTTGGAGTAATATTGTAACTTTCCTTTTATTTCTGGTAAATCTTTGGCCCTTTATTATTTTATGTATTTTAATAATCATATTGATCAAGCATTATTTTAAAAGAAAAAGAGCTGAAAAATAAACTTTATTACTATGTCAAAAACCGCAATAAACTATATAGAATTTAAGGCTTCGAATCTAGAAGCTATTAAAAAATTTTATGCATCCTGTTTTGGTTGGAAATTTACAGATTATGGCCCTGCCTATATAGCATTTTCTGAAAGTGGCTTAGAAGGAGGTTTTGAACTTACCCAAGATGCTATTGTCAATGGTGCTTTAGTTGTTCTTTATCATACAAATTTGGAACTCATCCAAAAGATTATAGAAAACAAAGGAGGGATCATTAGTAAACCTGCTTTTTCATTTCCCGGTGGAAGGCGATTTCATTTTTTAGATCCCAGTGGTAATGAACTGGCGATATGGTCAGATCAATAAGGATTTGATTATATTTGAATCTCAACATACAATGCATGAATTATCTTGACATCATTTTAGGCATTCTATTATTATGGGGGCTTGTAAGAGGTCTTATGAAAGGCTTATTTGTATCATTAGCTTCTCTAATAGCGTTAATAGCGGGTATATATATTGCAGTGCATTTTTCGCATATTGTGGGGGATTATCTTAAGCAATATGTGGATTGGCAGGAAAATGTAATCAAATTAAGTGCCTTCGCCCTCACTTTTATTTTGGTTGTGATTGGTATTTCTCTTTTAGGAAGAATCCTAACCAAGATAGCTGATTATGCGGCCTTAGGTATATTAAATAAGCTTTTAGGTGCTGTTTTTGGATTACTCAAGTTTGCTTTTATTGCAAGTGTTATACTCATGTTTGTTGATGCTATCAACGAAAAAATTACATTTATAGATAAGGAAACTAAAGATGAGTCCTTACTGTATGAGCCTGTAAGAAAGTTAGCACCAATGATACTTCCTTCCATTTTAAAGGAAGTACCTTCTGATTCTACTGAAGAAAATGAAGTTTAAAACCCATTAACTTGAACGATCTTTTACAATAGCAGACATACAACTGTCAAAGTTTTGACAAATGTATTCCTCCGGAACCAGATCAGGGATGATATCAATTTTTCTCATCAAATAATCAGGTTGAGTCTGTAGCCCTATGATGTACACCTTCTTTTCTCGCTTAATAAGATCAAAAATGATATCCTCTAATGCATAGACACCGGTTTGATCCAGATAAGGCACTAAATCCATTCTTATAACTATTTTAGAGGCTGTATCAGGGATTTGTTTAGCCATCTCCTGTAATTCACTTGTCGCTCCGAAGAAAACAGGACCATTCAGATGTTTTATAAAAATATCACGCTTTACCTCTTCTTTAATATCCAGCTCATCGCTCCAAGGTTGTTCCTCTTCAACCTTTGTGGACATTAAACCTTTAAAAGATTCAATTCTGGATGTTTGAGCCGTTACTTCACCCATCTTTTTCATGAACATTAAAGAAGCCAGTACCAGACCAATACCTACCGCGTAAACTAAATCCCAAAAAATAGAAAGTATCATAACGATAAACATAATCGCCACTTCAAACTTAGGAATATTAGGTATGGCCTTCAATCCCTTGTAATCCATTACTCCTATCCCAACAGTAATTAAAATACCCGCCAATACCGCAGCTGGTATCTGAGAAGCAACAGGGCCTAATGCAAGCAATACAATAAGCAATAATAATCCGGCAATCATTCCTGATAGTTTGGATTTACCCCCTGCATTAATATTAACAACGGTTCTTATCGTGGCTCCAGCACCCGGTAGTCCGCCAAAAATAGCTGCAATAGTATTTCCTATGCCCTGTCCCACTAATTCCTTATTGGGATTATGTTTTGTTTTTGTCATATTATCAGCAATCACAGAAGTCAATAAAGAATCAATAGCTCCTAAAAAGGATAGTGATAATGCTGTCAAAATATATGGAGAAACGGAACCCCAACTAAAATTCGTGAAAATAGAAAGGTTAATCTCAGGAAAACCCGAGGGTATTTCCTGAATAGGTCTGTAATTTAAACCAAACCCATAGGCCACACCAGAAACTACCAGAAGCGCTACTAAAGTACTGGGTACGGCTGTGGTTATTTTTTTAAAACCAAAAATGATAATAATTGTAGCTAAACACAATAGTAGCTCTAACATATTAATATTATTGATAGCTCTAGGTATACTTTTAATAGCTCCTAATACCCCTGAAGATTTAGAAGCTGCAATGGCCTTTGCTTCTTTTTCAATTTCCGAGTCATTGATTGCATTTATGTTATTTACAGTAGTACTAAAATTATGCAGTGTTAAAGTCCCCTTATCTATGTCTTCATTTATCGTCTTCTCTAAAATTGCCTGTTCAGCTTGCGCTTTAAATGTAGAAATATATGCTGTGTCCTCTTTAGGATAGTATCCTAAGGCAGGTAAGATTTGAGTAATCAGAATCATCACTCCAATAGCCGTCATAAATCCTGATATAACAGGATAAGGTATATACTTAATATATTTTCCTAAACCTACTGCCCCCAGACCCATTTGGAATATTCCTGCTAACAGAAAAACTGTTAGGATTGCTGGTAGTGCTTCTTCAACGTTACCGTTAAAAGCAGCAATAAGTCCAGAAATTACCACCATACTCACCGCTGTCATTGGCGCTGTAGGTCCGGAAATTTGTGTGCTCGTACCTCCAAAAAGAGCCGCAAAAAAACCAATAAATATAGCACCATATAAGCCAGCGCTTGGGCCTAGACCAGAAGAAACTCCAAAGGCCAATGCTAATGGAAGTGCCACAATACCCGCAGTAAGACCACCAAATGCATCACCTTTAATATTAGAGAATAAGTTTTTCATATACCTTTTGATTCGTGTTTAGTATGTGCAAGATATATCTTTAAAAATAAAAACCGATACTCTACAAATACCGGTTTTAAAATTTATAGATGAGATTCATTTATTAAAAGAAAGTTACGCTTCCATCACTAATGTCATACATACCTCCTACAATTTTTATCTCTTTATTTTCCTCCATTTCTTGTAACACATGACTTTTCGTTCTGATATTATCGATTGCCATTTTTACATTTTGAACCGCAACATTATCCACAAAATCAAGGTTCTGAGAATTTCTTAGACTTGCGTCCTTAGGTTCATCTACCGCCTGCACAGCCGGCTTAATCTTAGCCAACATACTGGTTAAATTGCCAAGCTTAGCATCATCACATGCTCCCTTTATGGCTCCACAACTAGTATGTCCTAATACTACTATAAGCTTAGTTCCTGCAAGTTTACTTGCAAATTCCATACTCCCCAATATATCCTTATTCACAAAATTACCGGCTATCCTGACACTAAAAATATCACCAAGCCCTTGATCAAATACAAGCTCTGCAGATACTCTAGAATCAATACAGCTTAAAATGGTTGCAAAAGGAAACTGACCGTCTCTAGTCTCGTTTACCTGCTCTAATAAATTACGGTTAGCCTTCAGATTATTTTGAAATCTTTCATTTCCTTCTCTTAAAAACTGAAGTGCTTTATCTGGTGTCATGGTGGCTTGAGTCTCTTTAGTATGTGCTTTCATTTTTATATTTTTATGTCTAGATCGTCAGATATCTAAATCTAATATCATTTCTAGCTTATACCATCTAGGTTGCCAGCACGATTTAGTTTATAAATGACAAATCTAATTAGAATTAATTCGTTTTCAACTTTTTTGACCAAATATTAAACCTTAGGTCTAAGTGTAAAAAATTCCATGTAATTATCAGGATTTTTTACAGTTCCTCTTTCTGAAACTAAAGTGATATCAATGTTTCGATTTCTAGCCTTTTCAGAAAAATCTTCTAATATTTCTATAATATCATGATCTAAATAGCGTGTATTTCTTACGTCAAGAGTTAAGTTTGCATTTTCAGGAATACTATCCAACTCCTTTAATATAGCGCCTTTATTAAAAAATGTAACTTCTTCTGCTAATGTCATTTTGATACGTTCCACACCATCAACCTTTTCTTCAATATGAAGAAAATGTGAATTCTGGTAACTTTTGATTAAGATGACTACAATTCCAACTGCCAATCCAAGTGCTATACCAATTAAAAGATCAGTAAATACAATTCCGACTACAGTTACAGTAAAAGGAATAAATTGTTTCCATCCTAAGCTGTACATCTTCTTAAACAATGAGGGTTTAGCCAGCTTATAACCTACGATGAATAATATAGCTGCTAAAACAGATAATGGGATTTTATTTAACAAGGTAGGTATTAAGATTACTGAAATTAATAATAAGAACCCGTGAACTATGGCTGATAATTTGGTTTTACCACCAGATTGAATATTAGCAGAACTACGCACAATTACCTGGGTGATTGGAAGTCCTCCTATTAATCCAGAAATAATATTTCCTGTTCCCTGCGCTAATAGCTCTCTGTTTGTAGGAGTAACTCTCTTTTCGGGATCTAATTTATCTGTAGCTTCGACACACAGCAAGGTTTCTAAACTTGCCACTAAAGCAATGGTAAATGCGGTAATCCATATCTGAGGATTTCCAATTACGGAAAAATTAGGAAAACTAAACTGATTAATAAAAGATGATGCATCCTCTGGAACCGGTACGCTAACCAAATGATCTTTAGTAATCATGATACTGGTTTCTTTCGTAAAGAGATAAAATAGAATACCCAAAACCACTACGACTAAGGGTCCCTGTACCAATTCAAAAAATCTTCCTTTCTTAGAAAGTACATTACTCCATAAAACTAATATCACCAAAGCTGAGATTGCTATTATAGTAGCCCCAACACTGATGTTACCACTAATAATAGCATTGATAGTTTTTAAAAGTTCTGTAATTGTATTTTCGCCATCAACTTGTAAGAAAGCCCAATCTCCTTCAGGATCTTCATCAAGTCCAAAAAAGTGAGGAATCTGCTTCAAAATAATGATAATACCAATACCGGTCAGCATTCCTTTAATAACTGAAGAAGGAAAATAATAACCTATAATACCAGCTCTTAAAACTCCGAACAATATTTGTATTACGCCTCCAAGAACGACAGCTACCAGAAAATTTTCGAAACCTCCAAGGGTTCCTATCGCAGTAAGCACTATAGCTGCTAAGCCTGCCGCTGGTCCACTTACACCTATCTGAGATCCACTAAGTGCTCCTACTACTATACCTCCGATTATACCGGCAATTAAGCCTGAAAATAACGGTGCACCACTTGCCAACGCAATACCTAAACAAAGTGGTAATGCAACAAAAAATACTACAACACTTGCAGGTAAGTCATTTTTTAAATTTTTAAACATAGCAATAAGAAATAAATAGATTTAAGTTCAATTGGTTAGTATAACCATTGAATTGTATTTTTAAGAAAGGATATTAAGAGCTACCAAAATTTATATGCTCCTAGTACTTCATTGGAAATGTAGTTTAGCTAATTTCTGGAGGAGGTGTAGAGTACTCCAGGTATATTAGGATTCCAGAAAATCTCTTATCCGGATAAGAATGAATATTTATGTCATTAACTTCAACAATTCCACTACTATAAAATTGAGAAATCTTATCCGTCTCTTTGATGTCCTCTATTTCTGAACCTTCTTTTTCGGAAGATTCAGAATTTTCCTCTATCTCTTCCATTACCAAAGCAAAATTATCATTGGTATAAAATGACACTAGCTCAAGTCCAAAATTGGCCATGCTAATTACAACGCCAGTTATGACTAAAAGTTTTGCTATTTTTTGTTTAGAGTTCAAATTTATTTAACACTTTGAAACAAAAATAAAAGTATTACTTTCAAAAAGCGTTAAATGCGTTGTAAATTTTTTAACTTTTGTTAAAGCTCTTTAATGTCTGAAGTAGGAATCCAGCCTATTTTTCCATCCGCCAATTTAATTTTCTTCCAGTTACTTACGGTATCTGTTATCTGTATTTTTGTGCCTTCGTGAAGCTTAAACACTTCATCACTACGCATATTAGGTTCGCTTTTAACCTCTGATTCCTGAGAAAATACAATAGCATATTGAGTAGTAATCAAGTCTTTGTTTTGCTTAATGGCAAAGGTAACGGCCACAACTCCTAAAAATAAAAAAACCCATGAAGTAAGAAAAAACAGTCGTTTCTTAACAGAACTAACTGCAGTGAAGTAAAGTATCATCAATACTACAAATCCAAGAACTCCAATAATAGAAATCCACGCCCAACCATCAGTTGCCGTCAGATTAGTAATACTATTGACAAACTTAGTAATAAAGCCTTGTGGCATCACATCGATTTTATCAATGGCAGAATTCTGCGCAAAAGCCAGATTATTAAGGATATCTTCATCTCCCGGAGCTAATTGCAGGGCCTTTTCATAATAATAAATACTAGGGCCAATATTACTTTGCTTATAATAGGAATTACCTAAGTTATAATAAAGTGCAGCCGACTCCTCACCAGAATCTAATATCGTTTTATAAAGCTCTATGGCCTCTTGAAATTTCTCTTGATTGTATAATTGGTTTGCCTTTTCAAAACGGTCTTCATTTTGAGCAAATATGTTAGCGCCTAAAAAAAGAACAATTATTAATGCTATATACCTCATTTTATTGATCTTTATAGTTGTCTGTCTAATGTAGAAATTACTCTGGATGCCTTTTCATAATCCTGCTCCATAGCAGATGTAGATGATGGCGTATATCTTGCAAACTCACAACTCTCTAATAATCCGATGAATTCAATAGTTATGGTTTGTTCCGCTCCTCTTTCCTTTAATAATCTGCTAATTCTATCCTTGCTCATATCACTGGTCTGGATATTTAGCTTTGCCTTGAGATAATTATGTAAAGCACGCTCCATAGATTCATAAAAGTCCTTCTGATTACCTAAATTTCTTTTAGCTTCTGAAAGGTACTTTCTGGCTAACTTATCTGCTTTTCTTATTCGGTTTCCTGTGACATCATTTTTACGCTCTTCTTGTTTTTTACCAAAAAATAAAAACAATGGAATGGCCAATAAAGGCGTTGTTAGGGCCAACCAATAAGTAGTAGACCCAAAAAACTTTTCTTTATTCTTCGGCTGTAAATCCGCATTAAGTTTTAAAAATCTAAATTGACTACCTATCTGAGTTACTGCCTGTTTAGTTGTACCATTTCCTGAACCATTATTAGATATGGACATATTACCATCAGGGCCATTTTTTACGTCGATTATAATCTCCTCAGAATTAATTGTCTTATAGGATTCTGTTTCCAAATCAAAATAAGAAAATGAAATTGAAGGAATAGGAAACTTACCCTTTGTTTGAGGGACTAAGGTATATGAGTCAGAAATTGAACCAGCCATACCTGTTAAATTCGTTCTTACAGTTTCATTATGTTCAGGTTCATATTGCTCAATACCATTAGGTACATTTAGAGATGGTAAGTCAAAAAGCTTTAAGTTTCCATTACCACTAACGATAACTTTAGCTTCTAAGGACTCTGTAGCATCTAACTCTGATTTATTTGTCTTTACTGTAAAATCAAAAGAGCCTACAGCACCATTAAAGTTATCCGGTTTACCTACTTGCGGTAAAGACTTGACATTAATAGTTTTATTACCTGCAGCAACCGTTTTTTTCACTGTTGAAAACAATCTACCTCCAAAAATGTCTCTCCTGTTTGTAGGTACATCAACTGAAATACTTAATGTAAGTGGTTCTATATTTAGTTTTCCGGTTTTTTGCGGATATAATACCGTTTTACGTAATACCACGTATCTATAGGGTTCTCCGTTATACTCGCCATTTTCAATTTTCAATTGTTTCATATCAATGGCCTGACTCCAAAAATCGCTATACTTGGGGCTATCTAACTCTTGCCAGTTACTTACACTAATTCTGGGACTCACATAAAGCTTGTACACCACAGTAATAGCCTCATTAAGGTAAGGATTAGTTTTAGAAATTTCAGCCACTAAATGAAGGTTATCACTAACGGCCAGATCACTATCATTACCGTCCTTTGGCTTATCCACTGCAGCTGTGACCTCCACCGCTACAGGGGTTGTTTTATAGGTTTGACCATCTATCTCAATAGTGGCCTGACCAATGGTAAATTTACCTCTGCTCCTAGGTTCTAGAAAATAACTGAATGACTTAGAATATGACCTTTTACCGTTAATCCAGGAATTGCTTATGGATTGGTTAGGACCGCCTACAACTGTAAACCCATTAAATGATGGCGGTCTGAAATTATCTCCATCCTGATTCATCTCAAAGTCTACCCTGAGTCTTTCATTAACTCCTAGTTTATTCTTACTGACTTTAGTTTCAAATTTTATTTGCGCATCAGCAAATTGAAACATAGTCATTAGAATTGTAAGAAATACTAATCTCAACTTCATCTTTCTATATCGTTTTTAGCATAAGCTTGTAATACTTCTTTTTAATTTTACCAGTCCTTATCAGTCTTTACCTTTGCTCCTTTTGCCTTTTCAGCATTAATCTTATCCTGAACCTTTTTTTCTTCGTTATTCATTGCTTCTAAAAGGTTTTTAATTTGCTGAGGAGATAACTGACCTGGCATTTGTTGCGGCTTTTGTTGTTCCTTTTTGTCTCCATCTCCCTGATCCTGATCCTTTTGATCATCTTTAGGCTCTCCCTCTTCCTTTTTGTCCTGATCACCTTGTTGATCTTTATCTTCGTCATCTCCTTTATCCCCTTGATCTTCCTGATCTCCTTCTTTATCCTTATTATCTTTATTATCTTTATCGTTCTCTCCCTCTTTCTTATCCTGATTCTCTTTATTCTCGTTTTGATCCTGATTTTGATCTTTGTTTTGATCATCCTTATCCTGATTCTGATCGTTCTTTTGCTGTTCTTCCTCTAACATCTTTTTTGCCAGAGCTAAATTATAACGTGTTTCATCATCTGTAGGATCATTTCTCAATGCATTTTTATAAGCCTCTACAGCTTCCTTATACTTTTTTTGCTCCATAAAGGTATTACCCTGATTATGAAAAGCCTTATGTTTTGCTTGTTTTGAAGTAGCCACTTTAGTGGATTCCTTATATCGTTGTAATGCCTCATCATATTTCTCAGAATCATAATAAGCATTGGCCAAATTATACTTTGCTGTAGTGCTTTCAGGGTTTTTAGCAATCGCTTTTCTATATTCTGCCTCAGCATTAGGGAAATTACCTTTTTCTACCAGCAAGTCATTACCGCTGGCAATAAAACCATCAGCTTGTTTGGCAGCTTTTTTTAGGTCTTCACTTTCCTGACCGGAAAGGGTTATGGTCATAATTGACACTATTACCACTAAAATCTTCTTCATTTCCTATTCTTCATTAAACAAGTTCAACTTCTTTAACCAGGATGTTCTTCGTTCTAGAAAGAATATATCCAAAAACAATAACAGCAGACCAGCACCTAAAAACCATTGAAACTGATCTTTGAAGTCAGCGAATTGCTTGGCTTCAAATTCTGTTTTATCCATATTTTGAAGTATTTCAGTTACCTGATCTACAACACTTTTTGTATTCGTACCATCAATGTATGTGCCATTTGCTTCTTCTGCAATTTCCTGCAAAATTGTCGGGTTTAATTTTGTTATAACCGTTTCCCCCTGACTATCTTTCTTATAACGCTGTACAATTCCATTTTGTTTTAAGGGTATTGGCCCACCTTTTTCAGTACCTACTCCAATAGTAAATATTTTGATCCCCTCATTTGCTGCCTCTTCTGCGATTGAAGCCACATTGCCTTCATGATCCTCTCCATCGCTAATAATGAATAAAACTCTATTAGTCTGCTCCTCATCATCATAGTATTTTTTAGCCAGTTCGATAGCTTCATTAATAGCTGTACCCTGAGAAGAGGTCATATCCGTGTTCATTGCCTGTAAAAACATTTTACCAGAGCCATAATCTGTAGTTATAGGCAACTGAGGAAAAGCACTACCTGCGTAACCAATAATTCCTATACGATCACTTGCCAGATTATTAATAATCTGCGTAACCAGTTGCTTAGCTTTATCTAAACGATTAGGAGCTATATCCTCTGCCAGCATACTTTTTGAAACATCAATAGCGAAAACTACATCCACTCCCTCTCGCTTTACGGTTTCAAGTTTGGTTCCTATTTTTGGATTTACTAAAGCCACAACAAGACAGGCTAATGCTAAGCTGACTACCACAATCTTTAATACTGATTTGAAGGTAGAACGATTAGGACTTAACTTTTTTAAGAGTTCTTTATCGGCAAATTTATTTTGCACTGTTTTTTTCCATATTAAAAGTCCAATAAAGAGAACTAATAGCAATGGAATGCTAAGTAGTAACCAAAAATATATTTTCTCTTCCAGTAAATACATAATACGTATTCTTTATATAAAACTTCTAAATAATGTATATCTCAATAAAAACTCTACAAATAATAGTAGTCCAGCTAAGAGTATCAGCGGTCTGAATTTTTCTTCGTAATTATAAAATTTGAATTCTTCTACATCTGTTTTTTCCAGCTTATCAATCTCTTCATAAATCTGCTCCAGCTTCTTGTTATCCGTAGCACGGAAATATTTTCCTCCTGTCATCTTGGCAATTTCTTTAAGCAAATCCTCATCGATTTCAACCTGGACTCTCCCAAACTGAAAAGACCCATTAGGTAGAATAGCTACAGGAGCCAGTGCCATTCCATTTGTTCCTAAGCCTATAGTATAGGTCTTAATTCCATACTCTACAGCCAATTCAGAGGCAATTTTAGGATCAATGAAACCGGCATTATTCGATCCATCTGTTAATAGAATGATAACTTTACTTTTAGCCTTACTATCCTTTAATCGGTTGACAGAAGTAGCTAATCCCATTCCAATTGCCGTTCCGTTTTCAAGTATATTATCATATTTAACCCCCTGCAGTGCTGAAAGTACAATGGCCTTATCACTAGTAATCGGAGTTTTTGTAAAACTCTCTCCTGCATATACAACCAATCCTATTCTGTCACTAGGTCTCCCCTTAATAAATTCAGCAGCAACATCCTTTAATGCATCCAGTCTGTCTGGCCTTAAATCCTTTGCAAGCATACTTGCAGAAACATCAATAGCCATTACGATATCTATACCTTTAGTACTTGTTGTTTTAGTAGAAACATCTACAGTTCTCGGTCTTGCTAAAGCAGTAATAATTAAAGCTAATACGACTAATCTTAGTATAAATAATAACGGTTTTAACCTAGCCAAAAAACTTGTTGATACTTTAAACCCCTTTAAGGAAGATATTTTTAGTTCTGCTTGCTGTTTATTTCGCTTCCAGATGTACCAGGCGATTGCTAATGGCAATATTAAAAACAGCCAAAAAAACTCAGGATTCTCAAATGTAAATTTGTCAAACATGCTTACTCTTCTTCGTTTCTAAGTTCTACTGAATTAATTATTCGTTCTGCTACATCTTTAGCATATCTATCTTCGACATCATACACCACTGTGATTTGCTGAAAACCACCTCTTTCTACAAAATTTAAAATTACATATTCATTTTTCTGTTCCTCCTGCGTAACTGCATTTTTTATCTGAAAATTACCGAAAACTTTAATCCCTTTAGCTCCGCCAAGAGTTTCATATTCTTCATCTTTAACTGTTATGTTTTTCCCTCCCTGACTTTCTAAGTAGCCTACGTTGCTTTCAACAGCTTTGCTGAGATCAACATCTTTTTGTGCGATGGAAGACATTGTGGTTACAGCTATATAAAAGTTATCTGAAATTTTACCATAAACAAAACTTTCGCTACCCTTTAGTATTTGTTTTTGCTCTTCAGTCATCTGGTAAACATTTCTGATAAGCACTTCAGGTGTGGATATAGTCACCGGAGGAGATCCGTAAGCACTGGATATCCATTCTCTCTCAGCAAGCTCCTTGGTTGGATGCCCCAGTATGCTATCTTTAACCACATCATATCCCTTTATGATAATAAAAACTACCAAAGTGATTATAACCAAAGCAATTGCAGCTATACTTCCGATTATAACTTTTTTTGTTCTACGTCTTTCAGCAAGGTTTTTCCTGAATTCCTCATCAGCTAGTAACTCCTCCTCTGTTGGCTCCGGAATAGCATCTTTAGTTTTAACAATGACACTTTCGATTATTTTACGGTCATTTTTAGCATTAAGTATATCAGGTCTTGATTTGGCGAACTTTACCAAATCTGCAGTTTGTAGAACATGTTTGAGTTCATTAATTGTTGCCTTATCCAAGTTCAAAGAGCCTGATTTAATTTCCTGATCAAGTTTGGCGATCAACTCATCCGTTGTACTCTCCATGGCGTGATCATAGATTTCTTCATCTATATATTTCCTTGCTGTATCACTAAGCTGAGAATAGTATTCTTTATGAGAATCTTGTTCTAGAAGATGAGACTCATCTATGCGCTTTAAAGCTAACATTGCTCTCTCATATGGAGGCAGGTCTTTTTCTTTGTTTTCCTTCTTTTTCTTTTGCCTGAAGACAAAAAATATAATTATCCCTCCAAGTAGTAGCGCTATACCTATCCATAACAACCACTTTTTCCAGTTAATTACGAATGGTGCTTCTACGTCTACCAAAGGTTTAATTTCATACATTTTTTGTTTCGTAGTATCAACAACCACATTACGTACCTCAACATTAATGGAATCTGTAAAAAATACCTGATCTGCAATCAGAATCTTCTGTCTAGGTATTGTATATGAACCTGAATCGAACTGCGTCAAGGCATACTCCTTTGTCAAAATACTCTTACGCCCATTTCTTAAAGTATCTGTATTATAGGTGTCTATAACTTCTAATGGCTGAAAAGTTTGTCCTTCCGGAAAAACTACAAGATTAGTAGAGTCTGTCTCTACCTGCATTTTATAACGTATTTCTTGTCCTATAAGAATAGATGTAGAGTCTACAGCTGCCTTAACCTGGGCCATAACCTGGGTTCCATGAAATAACATCATAAAAAGCAAAAACATTGCTGCTTTTAAGCCTTGTATATTTTTAGTATTCTCTAAATTAAATCTTCTCATACGCATTGCTGCCTAACCTCTTTGTTTAAAGTAACCTAATAGTTTTTTTACATAACTTTCATCAACCCTACTACTTATTGAACCCGATCCGCTTTTGGTAAAACTATCTTTGAAATACGCTACCTTTTCATTATAAAACTTAGCATAATTATTTCTTACAGTTTTAGAACCCGTATTTACTAGCATTTGTTCTCTGGTTTCTTCATCTTCCATCTGTACTATACCCAGATTAGGAATTTCCTCTTCACGTCGATCATATACTCTGATACCGGTAACATCATGTTTACCTCCTACTATTTTTAAAGTGTGCTGATAATCGTCCGCGATAAAATCCGAAAGTATAAAGACAATGGCCTTTTTCTTCATCACATTTGATAAGAACTTAAGTGCCTCAGTTAAATCGGTCTGCTTACTTTTAGGCTCAAATTCTAAGAGTTCTCTTATGATTCTAAGCACGTGAGATCTTCCTTTCTTTGGTGGTATATAAAGTTCTATCTGATCACTAAAGAGTATTAGTCCTATTTTATCGTTGTTCTGAGTAGCTGAAAAAGCAAGGGTTGCCGCTATTTCAGTAATTACTTCATTTTTAAACTGTTGTTGTGTGCCAAAAAATTGAGAACCAGAAACATCCACCATGAGCATCATGGTCAGTTCTCTTTCTTCTTCAAAGACTTTTATATAAGGCTCATTATAACGGGCAGTAACATTCCAGTCAATGTTTCGCACATCGTCACCAAACTGATATTGACGTACTTCACTAAAAGTCATCCCTCTACCTTTAAAAGTAGAATGATACTCTCCTCCAAAAACGTGATCGCTAAGACGTCTCGTTTTAATTTCTATTTTTCGAACTTTTTTTAGTAACTCCTTAGTATCCATGCTTTCAAGTTGCAGTTTGCTGTTAGCTTTAATTAATATTTAAAGGCACTACCCATAAATATCATTACTGCTAAGACTTATGGTACTTCAATTTCGTTTACTATTTTGTTAATGATATCAACTGAAGTTACATTTTCAGCTTCAGCCTCATAGGTAATTCCTATTCTATGACGAAGCACATCATATACTACCGCTCTAACATCTTCAGGGATTACATAACCTCTTCTTTTGATAAAAGCATAACATTTAGAAGCAATAGCTAAATTGATACTTCCCCTAGGCGAAGCTCCAAAACTAATTAAGGGTTTAAGCTCTTCTAAACCAAATTTTTCAGGATAACGGGTAGCGAAGATAATGTCCAGAATATATTTCTCAATCTTTTCATCCATATATACGTCCCTCACTGCTTTCTGAGCGTTCAAAATTTGTTCTAGAGAAACAACAGGATTTACTTTTTCAAAAGATCCTTTAAGGTTAGCTCGTATGATTAATTGTTCTTCTTCTTGCTTAGGGTAATCAATAACAGTCTTTAACATAAAGCGGTCAACCTGAGCTTCGGGTAGTGGATAAGTACCTTCTTGTTCAACCGGGTTTTGAGTAGCCATAACTAAAAATGGCTTATCAAGAATAAACGTTTCATCACCTATAGTTACCTGCTTTTCCTGCATGGCCTCTAATAAAGCACTCTGTACCTTAGCAGGTGCACGGTTAATCTCATCTGCTAAAACAAAATTCGCAAAGATCGGTCCTTTCTTAATAGAAAAATCATTTTCTTTCATGTTGTAGATTAAAGTACCTACAACATCCGCTGGTAATAGGTCTGGAGTAAACTGAACTCTACTAAAACTACCGTGTACCGCTCTTGACAAAGTATTAATAGCTAGTGTTTTTGCCAGTCCAGGCACACCTTCTAATAGTATATGCCCCTGACCTAATAAACCGATAAGTAATCGTTCTACCATGTGCTTTTGACCGACGATCACCTTATTCATTTCTAGCGTTAGCAGATCTACAAAAGCTGACTCCTGCTGAATCTTCTGATTTATTGAAGCAATGTCTACTGTACTATTATCTTCCATCT
>NZVW01000150.1 GCA_002697475.1 Aquimarina sp.
TTTTTTAATTTTTAGTTCTTTGTAATTTATTCTATGTTAACCAGAAGACATATTAGAGTTAAAGTAATGCAGTCCCTATACGCTATGGGGCAGTCAAAAAGTGACAATTTAGATAAGGAAGAAAAATTTCTTTTTTATAGTATTGAACAGATGCACGATCTGTTTCTTATTAATCTTCAGCTTTTAATAGAAATTAAAAACCACGTTGCAGAATACATAGAAATTAGCAGAAAGAAATATCTGGCTACTAACGAAGAGCGTAATCCAAACACCAAATTTGTAGATAATCAGATCCTTGACTTACTCGAAAGAAATATTCAATTGAAGAATTTAATCGACGGTAAGAAGCTTAACTTCTGGGATCTTGATGATGAGTACGTCACTATTTTATGGAACGAAATAAAAGATAGTGAAATTTATAAGGAATACATGAAAACCAAAGTAAGCTCTTTTAAGGAAGATAAAGAGTTTATTATGGATATCTTTAAGGATATTATTGCTCCTAATGAAAAACTACACGAATATATTGAGGATAAGAGATTAACCTGGATGGATGACCTTCCATTAGTTAATACTGCTGTTTTAAAAATGCTTAAAAAACTAAAACAAACTAAAGATGAAAATATGTCTCTTCCTAGTTTGTATAAAGATCTGGATGACAAAGATTTTGCGAAGAATATATTTAGAAAAACCGCGTTAAATAGTGTAGAGTTTACTAAAGAGATTGAAGGAAGAACACCCAATTGGGATAAAGATAGGATAGCTGATTTAGATAAAGTGATTATCAGAATGGCAATCTGTGAATTTTTAAAATTTCCTTCTATACCTGTAAAAGTGACAATTAACGAATATTTAGAGATCGCTAAAGAATATAGTACTCCTAAAAGTAGTATTTTTATCAATGGTATCTTAGATAAAATCTCTAAAGAGTATCAGGAAAACGGAAGATTAAATAAAGTAGGTCGAGGACTTATGTAATTTTATAAAAAATAGTATTTTTAACCCTTTAATTTTTAAAAACCCAAGTAATGAAAAAAGGAATCTTAATTTTAGCAGGAATTTTTGCTATGACATTTGTGTCTTGTAAAGAAGACGCCAGTAAAAAAGTAAAAGAAGAAAATGTTGGAATAGCTGCAGAGCGTGATGAGCAAAACAAAGATTTACCTGTAATGACTTTTCAGGAAACTGAATACGACTTCGGTACTATTAATGAGGGTGATGTAGTAGAGCATATTTTTAAGTTTACAAACACAGGTAAAGCACCATTAGTAATAGTTAGCGCTAAAGGAAGCTGTGGATGTACTGTACCAGAGTGGCCAAAAGAGCCAATCGCTCCAGGTGCAACGGGTGAGATGTTAGTGAAATTTAACTCTAATGGTAAGCCAAACTTACAGAACAAGCAAGTAACTATTACAGCTAATACTGAAGCAGGTAAAGAAATCCTTAAAATTAAAGCAATGGTAACTCCAAAGGCTCAGCCTGCAAGTGGAGCACCAGTAAGTCAATAATTTTATGGAACAATTTCAGTCATTTCTTCCATTTGTTCTTATCATAGTAGTGATGTATTTTTTTATGATACGTCCGCAAATGCAGAGAGCTAAAAAGGAAAAGAAATTTGCTGCAGAGCTTAAACGTGGAGATCGTGTGATAACTAAAAGCGGTCTTCATGGAAAAGTCTTTGACTTCAGTGAAAAAAATAATGCAGTTGTTATTGAAACAGGTGCGGGTAAGTTAACATTTGATAAATCTGCTATTTCCATGGAAATGAGCCAGAAGTTAAACGCTCCTGCAACTGAGGATAAGAAGTAACAAATTGTAATTAATGAAAAAGCGCGTTATAAATTTTTATAACGCGCTTTTTTTATGTTATATCTTCTATAAGTCTATTTATTATATTCTGGAGTTATCTCAGCTATTTTTACGATAACTTCTACTGCTTTAAGCATACTTTCTACAGGCACGTATTCGTATCTACCGTGAAAATTATGTCCACCGGCAAAAATATTAGGACAGGGTAGGCCCATGTAACTAAGTTGCGAACCGTCAGTACCTCCCCTTATAGGTTTGATAATAGGTTTTACTCCTACGGCTTTCATGGCCTTTTCTGCAATATCTACTATATGCATAACAGGCTCTACCTTTTCTTTCATGTTAAAGTATTGATCAGTTATCTCCACTTCAATAGCTTCTTTATTATACTCTTTATTAAGTCTTGATGCAATATCTTTTAAAAATTGCTTTCTTTTTTCAAAACGACCTTTATCATGATCTCTTATAATGTATTGAAGAATTGTTTCTTCAACATTACCTTTAATAGTATGAAGATGAAAAAAACCTTCCCTGTCTTCAGTTTGCTCAGGAACTTCAGTTTTAGGTAAGAGATCGATAAATTCTTGTGCAATCAATATACTGTTAACCATTTTCCCCTTCGCATAACCCGGATGCACACTTTTACCTTTTACTGTAATAACTGCACCAGCAGCATTGAAGTTTTCATATTCTAATTCTCCAATCTGACTTCCATCCATTGTGTACGCCCAGTCAGCCCCAAATTTCTTTACATCAAATTTATGAGCCCCTCTACCAATTTCTTCATCTGGTGTAAAACCTACTCTGATTTTTCCGTGTTTTATTTCGGGATGCTGAATTAAGTATTCCATGGCAGACACAATTTCAGTTATTCCCGCTTTATCATCAGCTCCCAGAAGTGTAGTTCCATCCGTAGTTATGATGGTTTGACCCTTATATTGNTTTAGGTCTTCAAAATATAACGGAGAAAGTACAATATTTTCATCCTTATTGAGGATGATGTCATTACCATCATAGTCTTCTATAATTTGAGGATTAACATTGGCTCCGGTAAAATCAGGAGTAGTATCAAAATGAGATATGAAACCTATTACAGGAGTGTCATGATCTACGTTAGAAGGTAAGGTTGCCATGATATACGCATTTTCATCTATGGTAACATCTTGTAAGCCAATTTCCTTTAGTTCTTCAGCTAGTTTGTTAGCAAGATCCCATTGTTTTTCAGTACTTGGGGTTGTCTCACTATTTGGATCGCTTTCAGTATCTATTTTTACATAACCGATAAAACGATCTATAATATGTTGTTTAGGTATCATGTTTTTATTTTCAAAAATACATTTTTATTAAAGGTATTTAAACTTATTTTTGCGCTATAAATTTCTTCCTGATATGTACCGATCTGTAATTAGACCGATTCTTTTTAAGTATGACCCGGAAAGTGTTCATCACTTCACCTTCAGAATGATAAAGCTAATTGCAAAGATTCCTTTCGTTTCCACAATGATCAGGAATGTATATGAAGTAAATGACCCTAAATTAGAAAGAGAAGTTTTTGGCTTAAAGTTTAAAAACCCTGTTGGTCTTGCAGCTGGTTTTGATAAGGATGCTAAGCTATTTAATGAACTCTCTGATTTTGGTTTTGGTTTCGTGGAGATAGGAACACTTACTCCCAGACCTCAACCTGGTAATCCTAAAAAGCGATTATTTAGACTGAAAGATGATTCTGCTATCATTAACAGGATGGGATTTAATAATGGAGGAGTCGAGGAAGCGGTTCTGAGATTAAAAAGGAATAAAGGAGTCTTAATTGGCGGTAATATTGGTAAAAATAAGGTCACACCAAATGAAGAGGCTGTTGAAGATTATAAAATATGTTTTGAAGCCTTGTTCGATTATGTGGATTACTTTGTAGTAAACGTAAGCTCACCAAACACTCCTAATCTAAGAGCATTACAGGATAAGGAGCCATTGAAAGAACTTTTAAATACACTTCAGCAAAAAAATGTTTCTAAACCTGAGCAAAAACCAATATTACTTAAAATAGCTCCAGATCTAACGGATGAGCAATTATTAGATATTATTGAAATNGTTAANGAAACTAAAATTGCNGGTGTCATAGCTACAAATACAACTATTTCCAGAGANGGATTAANCTCANATCAACATTTGACTAATGAGGCGGGTGGCTTGAGTGGAAAACCATTAACTAAAAGATCAACTGAAGTTATTCGATTTCTTGCAGAAAAAAGTAGTCATTCTTTTCCTATAATTGGAGTTGGTGGTATTCATACGGCTCAGGATGCATTAGAAAAATTAGAAGCGGGAGCGAGTCTGATTCAATTATATACCGGTTTTATTTATGAAGGTCCGGCCTTAATAAAAAGTATTAATANAGCNTTNTTAAAATAGTTTTATGGATGTTCAGTACGAAATACTAGTTGCATTCATAACTTCTGTGTTCATATTAGCAATTTCTCCTGGTCCGGATAATCTATTTGTTTTAATGCAAAGTATGGTTAATGGAGTTAAGCAAGGATTTGCGGTAGTCCTAGGTTTGATGACCGGATGCATAATTCATACGACCTTAGTGGCTTTTGGAGTTTCTGTGTTGATTAAAGAGAGTGATATTCTTTTTTTGATCATAAAGATTTTTGGCGCAGGTTACCTGTTTTTCTTAGCATTTAAAGTTTATAGAGGATCTGCAAGCATAGAACTATCAGAAAAGGAAATGCCTAAGAAATCTTTTATAANGTTATTTAGACAAGGCTTTCTNATGAATGTCTTAAATCCTAAGGTTTCTATATTTTTTCTGGCATTCTTTCCGGGNTTTTTNTTTAGTAATACGATATCNGANTTCATNCAATTTTACATATTGGGGTTTCTTTTTATTCTGATTTCTTTTATTGTGTTTGGCCTAATAGCATTGCTGGCAGGCAGAATTTCNAGTTTTATTAAAACGAATAAACAAGTGGGGGTAATTCTAAAATGGACACAAGTTACAGTCTTTATAGGAATAGGGATTTTTATTCTTCTTTCTGAAAAATAATCATATTTTTATACCCATTGTTGAACTTCCTTTAATTTGGGCTTATAAAATGAATGAAAAGGTAAAGATTATTGAATGTCCCAGAGATGCCATGCAAGGCATAAAGGACTTTATTCCTACAGATAAGAAGGTTCAATATATTCAATCTATTCTAAGATGTGGCTTTGATACTATTGATTTTGGTAGTTTTGTATCACCAAAAGCTATCCCTCAAATGGTGGATACAGCTGAGGTTCTGTCTAAGTTGGATTTATCATCTACAGAGAGTAAGTTACTGGCTATAGTAGCTAATGTAAGAGGAGCAGAAGATGCCGCACTGTATTCAGAAATCGATTATTTAGGATATCCTTTTTCTATATCAGAAAACTTTCAAATGCGTAACACGCATAAAACGATTGATGAGTCTATTGTAACATTAGATGAAATTCTGAATATTGCAGATGCGGCTAATAAAAAGGTAGTAGCATACCTTTCTATGGGTTTCGGTAATCCTTATGGTGATCCATGGAATGTGGAGATCGTAGGAGAATGGACAGAGCGATTAAGTAAAATGGGAGTGCAGATACTTTCTTTATCGGATACTGTGGGTACTTCCACGCCAGAGGTTATCGATTATTTATATGCTAATTTAATTCCTAAATATCCTGAAATTGAATTTGGAGCTCATTTACATACGACACCCTCTACCTGGTTTGAAAAGGTAGATGCTGCGTATAAAGCTGGTTGCAGAAGGTTTGATGGTGCTATTCAGGGATTTGGTGGTTGCCCTATGGCAAAAGATGAACTAACTGGCAACATGCCAACTGAGAGAATGATCTCTTATTTTACTACAAAAAATGCAGATACTAACATCAGAACACTTAGTTTTGAATCTGCACATAATGAAGCAACTAAAATTTTTACCCAATACCATTAATCGTAATTTTAAATGAAAAAAGTAGCTAAGATCATCGGAATTATACTTTTATTAGTATTAATCGCACTGCAGTTTATACGCCCGGATAAAAATCAGGAAGGTTATGAAAGTGTTGCAGCATTTGAAATGGANACACAACCTACTGCTGAAATCAANACTATTTTAAGAGATAATTGTTATGACTGTCACAGTAATCAAACAAATTATCCCTGGTATGCAGAGATTGCTCCGGTTTCTTATTGGTTGGACGAACATGTTGTAGATGGAAAAAAACATTTTAATGTATCTGACTGGGAATCATATAGTGTAAAGAGAAAAGATCATAAACTTGATGAGTTGATTGAAGAAGTTGAAGAAGGTCATATGCCTCTAAATTCTTACACATGGTTGCACGGAAATCTAACTGATGATGAAAAGAAAGTTTTGATCAGTTGGACAAAAGAGCTTAGAAAAAAGTACCAGGCACAACTTTAGTGTGATTTTATAACCTTGTAAATCAGTTTTTTGCTAATTTAATTTAGATTTAATATAAATAAATTTTGTCAAATGTATTTTGGTAAATATATTTGCATCAGTTTTTATTTAAAATAAGTCTAAATTAACAAAACATGAAAATCAACACTATTGCTAAGGGGGCATTTATACTAAGCGCAACTTTACTAATATCTTGCTCATCAGATGATGATACAACCACGCCAGGTATCGAAGAGCCTGCTAACTATACATTTTTAAGAAATAATGAGTCAACAGTAAGCTTCTCAGGGCAAACCACAAGAATATTGATGGCTGAAGAGTTGACAAGCTCTTTATTGGATGAAACTTCAACAGAACTACAATTAGACGCTATGTATGATCATCAGCAAGGTGATAACGATTTTTCTGATGCTGATTTAAATACGTCTGATAAGAATTTAAAAAGCAAAACTGCGGCATCAAATGATTACTTTTCTGCGAATACTGTAGTTTCTTCTGAGATTAAAGGAAATTTTGATTTCTGGATTTCTAATCAGGTGAATGATGTTTTTCCCAATTGGGCTACAGAGGCAACTCCAGGACAAGCTGGAGCTATACAAGAAGCAGGAGGAGGAGCTATCCGTTATGTAGATGGAGATGGAGTAGAGTATAATCAAATTTTTGCAAAATCTCTTATAGGAGCTCTAATGTTAGACCAGGCCTTAAATAACTATTTAAGTCCAGCTGTATTAGATGAAGCTGACAATGTGGAAAATAATAATAATGGAGTACTAGAAGAAGGTAAAAATTATACTACCATGGAGCATAAGTGGGATGAAGCTTATGGATATTTTTATGGTGCTTCAGTAGATCCTACAGATCCTAATGCTACAATTGGTGCTGACGATGATTTCTTAAACGAATATGTAGGGAAAGTAAATGAAGATACAGATTTTACAGGTATTGCAGATGATATTTTCAATGCGTTTAAACTAGGAAGAGCTGCAATAGTAGCTAAAGATTATACCGTAAGAAATGCACAGGCTGAAATTATCAGAGAAAAGGCATCTGAAGTGATTGCTATAAGAGGAGTTTTCTATTTACAGCAAGGTAAATTTAAGCTGGAAGAAAGTGTTGTAGATTATGCTAGTGCATTCCACGCTTTATCAGAAGCTCTTGGATTTGTCTACTCTTTACAATTTACAAGACAACCGGGGACTAATCAACCGTATTTTACAAGAACAGAAGTTTTAGATTATCTAACCACGATTGTGGATACACCAGAGAATGGTTTGTGGAATGTTACTCCTGCTACATTACAAACCATTTCAGAAGAGATAGCAGCTCGTTTTAACTTTACAGTAGAACAAGCAGCAAACTAAAAAGTCTTAAAAAGGAGAGAAAATACTATAGCTGTTTTTCTCTCTTTTAATACATTTGCAAAAATTTATTAAGAATAAATAAAAATAGAATGAAGAAGTTAACGATTGTAGGAATATTATTTTTAGCAGTTTTGATTTCCTGTTCTACGGGAGATGATAATAATGGAGGTGGTGATCAAAGTGGCTTTGACAGAAAAGCCTTATTAGAAAATTTAGCTGATAATATCGCCATTCCGGCTTATGAAAATTTATCTGCTAGTTTAGCTTCTTTACAGACAAGTGCCTCTGATTTTACTACTACTGTAAATGTCGATAATCTTATAGCATTAAGGAACTCCTGGTCTCAAGCGTATATAGCCTGGCAATCAGTAAGTTTTTTCGAAATAGGAAAGGCAGAAGAAATATCCTTTAGGAATTTTATGAATGTGTATCCGGTTGCCAGCACAGCTATAGATGCTAATATCGCTGGTGGAGCATACGACCTTACTCTGGTTTCTAAACAAGATGAACAAGGATTTGCTGCTTTGGATTATATGCTTAACGGTTTAGGTGCAGATGACAATGAAACTGTAGCTGTTTATAATGACCCGGTAACAGGAGCAGGTTATAGACAATACCTTAGTGATTTGACTGCCAGAATGGTTCAGTTAACTGATGTTGTACTGTCGGATTGGAAAGGTGGATATAGAGATACTTTTGTGAATAACAGTGGTTCTTCTGCTACCAGTTCTTTTGATAAGCTGGTCAACGATTACATTTTTCATTATGAAAAACATCTGAGAGCAGGAAAAATCGGTATTCCTGCAGGTGCTTTTACAGGAACTCCTTTAGAGGATAGAGTTGAAGCTTACTATGATGGAGACTTATCAAAAACTTTATTTATGGCAAATCTGGACGCTATGCAGAATTTCTTCAATGGAAGGTATTTCGACTCTTCTACTACTGGAGAAAGTTTTAAGAGCTATTTGGATTACCTGAATGAGATTAAGGAGGGAGAGGATTTAAGTGCTTTAATAAACGCTCGATTTAATACAGCAAGAACTGTTGCTGAAGGATTAGAGGATAATTTATCCTCTCAGGTTCGCACAGATAATACGCTGATGTTACAAACCTTTGATAGACTACAGGAAAATGTAATATTACTTAAAGTGGATATGTTGTCCGCATTTAGTGTAGTAGTTGACTATGTTGATGCAGATGGGGACTAGTTCAGTTGGATAAGTAATACGATGAATACTACTTTACAATCTTATTTTTCAAAATATACGGAGGCTGCACCACTTGCAGTCTTTCGTATTTTTTTTGGTATAATGATGTTTATAAGTATTGTTCGTTTTTGGGGTAATGGTTGGATTGATAAATTGTACATACAACCTAAATTCTTTTTCTCTTTTTATGGTTTTGAATTTATTAAACCATTAGGTCAGTATACCTATATTATTTTTTTTATATGCGCTTTAGCAGCAATCGGTGTGGCTTTGGGTTTTAAGTACAGGTTTTCTATTATTCTTTTTTTTCTCAGCTTCACCTATATAGAATTAATGGATAAGACAACCTATCTTAACCATTATTATTTTATCAGCTTATTAAGTTTTTTGATGATTTTTTTACCTGCTGGGACTTATTTTTCAATGGATGCTAGGGTCAAAAAAATATCCTTTCAGAAAATACCTGTATGGACTATTGATAGTATAAAAGTACTTTTGTCAATAGTGTATTTTTATGCAGGACTAGCAAAATTGAATTCGGATTGGCTACTTAAAGCTATGCCTTTGAAGATCTGGTTACCCTCAAAATACGATATCCCTTTTTTAGGGGATTTGCTTCAGGAAGAATGGGTGCATTATATGTTTAGCTATACTGGTTTGATCTATGACCTTTCCATTCCTTTCTTATTGTTTTATAAAAGAACAAGGTTGATGGCATTTGTCCTGGTTGTGATCTTTCATACCCTTACCAGAGTATTATTTCCTATTGGTATGTTTCCGTATATTATGACGATAAGCGTATTGATCTTCTTTGAGCCTAAGATTCACCATAAAATCCTTGAATTGATATCGAGGTTGTTTAAAATTGCAAAAGACAAATTTGACACCGGTAAAGTTTTAAGGCTGGAGAAAAAGAAAGCACTTGTGGGAGTGGTAGGTTTCTTTCTTTTTGTACAATTGCTATTGCCCTTTAGATATCTTTTATATCCAGGAGAGCTTTTCTGGACAGAAGAAGGATATCGATTTTCGTGGAGAGTAATGCTCATGGAAAAGGCAGGCTATGCTTCTTTTAAAATCGTGGACGGAGAGACAGGTAGACGATTTTTAGTAGATAATACTGATTTTTTATCTGCTTTTCAGGAAAAACAAATGGCAACACAGCCTGACTTTATCCTGGAGTATGCACATTTTTTAAAAAAGCATTTTGAAAGCCAGGGACATCAAAATGTTGAAGTTTATGTGGATAGTTATGTGGCACTTAATGGTAGGTTGAGTTCACAATATATAGATCCTACCGTTGATTTAGGAAAACAAAAAGAGTCATTTAAACATAAATCTTGGATAATTCCATTTAAAGATGAAATTAAAGGGTTATAGTATTCTGGTACTTTGCGTACTAAGTTCAGTTGTAAGTTGGTCACAACATACAATTAAAGGAAAAATTGTTAATCAGAATAATGTTGCTGTTGCAGGTGCAGAAGTATATAATGAAAATATAGGCGAACAAACTTTAACAGATACTAATGGTCTGTTTGAATTTACAGACTTGAAAGAAGGAGATTACAATATCACAGTTTTTAGTTTTGAATATAAAATTCTTGAAGTTCGTATAGCTGCACCTTCAGATAACTTAGAGGTATTAACACTTCAACCTCTGGGAGAAGAACTTTCTGAAGTTATTATTCAACAACGAAGAGAACGCGTGTTTGGTTTAAAACAATTAAAACCTGTAGAAGGCACAGCCATCTATGCGGGTAAAAAGAGTGAAGTAGTATTGCTGGATAATACTATTGGTAATCTGGCTTCTAACAACGCCAGACAGATTTATGCTCAGGTGGCCGGATTAAATATATATGAAAACAGTACTGGTGGACTGCAACTTAATATTGGGGGTAGAGGTCTTGATCCTAATCGTTCTGCAAATTTCAATACCAGACAAAATGGATACGATATAAGTGCGGATGTGTTAGGTTATCCAGAGAGTTATTACACTCCACCGGCTGAAGCGCTAAGCCAAATTGAAGTAGTACGTGGTGCGGCCTCTTTACAGTATGGTACTCAGTTTGGAGGTTTGATAAACTTTAAAATGAAAGAGCCTGTAAAAGATAAAAAGATTGAATTGGTATCAAGAAACACTTTGGGCTCGTTTAATTTATTTACCAGCTTCAATAGTTTAAGCGGGACTATAGATAAATTTAGCTACTACACTTACTATAATTATAAAGAAGGTGATGGTTTCAGACCAAATTCAGAATTTAATTCTAAAAATTTATATTCGCATTTAGCCTATAATTTTACAGACAGAACCAAACTTATAGGAGAGTTTACCTATCTCAACTATCTGGCCAAGCAACCTGGAGGACTAACAGACACTCAATTTAGATTAGACCCTCATTTCAGTAACAGGACCAGAAATTGGTTTAAGGTAGACTGGAAATTATTTTCTTTAAAATTAGAGCATGAATTTTCTAGTAAAACAGATTTCAGTCTTAATGTATTTGGTTTAGATGCATCCAGAAAAGCATTAGGCTTTAGGGGTCTGCCTACTGATTTAAATAGTAACCCTATTTCTGTAGCAGATGAGACAGATGCAGAGGGTAATTTTATTAATCCCAGAGACCTTATTGTTGGCACGTTTCAGAACTGGGGAGCCGAAGCCAGATTATTAAGCAGGTATTCGCTGTTCAATCAGGAATCCGTTTTTTTAATTGGTTCAAAATTTTATAAAGCTACCAATGAGGCCAGACAGGGACCGGGAAGCTTAGGTACAGATGCGGATTTCTCTTTCAGAGAAGATGAATTCCCTGATTATGCCAATCAATCGGATTTTGATTTTCCTAATCTGAACGTTGCTGTTTTTGGCGAAAACATTTTTAATATAACAGATAACTTTTCCGTTACGCCGGGAGTGCGTTTTGAGTATATCAAAACGGAAAGTGCAGGATTGTATAATGAAGTAATTTTTGATAACGCAGGAAACCCTATAAGCAATGTCGAAAGGACGGATAATCAGGTAAAGGAAAGATCCTTTTTCTTATTTGGGGTTGGACTTAGTTACAAACCCAAACCTTCCATTGAAGGGTATGCTAACATTTCACAAAATTACAGATCCGTAACGTTTAGTGATATTAGGGTGGTCAATCCCACTTTCAGCATTAGACCAGATATTGGTGATGAGCAGGGATATACAGCCGATATTGGATTTAGAGGAAAAGCGTTTGATGTATTGAACTTTGATACCAGCGTGTTTGGTCTTTTATATAATGATAGAATAGGCGAGGTTATTAATGATAGAGCCCAGAGAGAAAGAGGCAATATAGGAGATGCAATTATATATGGAGCAGAGATATATGGTAAATGGGATATTAATAGAACCTTTATCAAGAACAATAATTTTATATTAAATAGCTTTATCAATCTGGCGGTAACTGAATCTGAATACACCAGTTCAGAACGTAATTATGAGGGTAATAAAGTGGAGTTCATACCGCAAGTTAATCTCAAAGCCGGAATTGGTTTTGGCTACAAAAATTTGATAGGTAATCTTCAGTTTACACACTTGTCAGATCAGTATACAGATGGTACTAATGCAGAAATTGGTATTCCGGGGAGTAAAGAAGAGGGGACTTTAGGAAAGATTCCGGCGTATTCGATTCTTGACTTTTCACTTTCATATAGTTATAAAAAGATCAAACTGGAAACAGGTATAAATAACCTGCTGGATGAATCTTATTTTACACAGAGGGCAACGGGTTATCCCGGACCTGGAATAATACCTGCAGCTCCTTTATCCTGGTATGCTACTTTAGAAATAAAATTATAGCCTAGAGCTTATATGTAATTTTAGTAAAAAATCCGGTAAGGTTTAACTTTTGTTCAATCCTAATAGAAATGTGAATTCCATATTTTTGTTATAAATCAAAGTGTTATGAAGGAGCTTATGGCCTATGACAGTATTCAGTCATTATCTAAAGAATCAAATAAAGATATTTCTTTACCGCTTCTATCCTGGGAATTTTATGGAACACACTTAGGATTAAATGGGCAATACGCTAAGGAAAGAGCAGATATCCATAAAGTCACGCAAAACTGGAACACCAATTTTGATTTCCAAAAGCAAATGGTTTATGAAAAAAACGTAGTTATAATTACAGACCCCAATCTGAATATTGTATTTGCGTCATCTAACATTTACCAGCTTAACGGTTATACCCCTGAAGAGGTGATAGGAAAAACCCCAAAACTTTTTCAAGGAGAAAATACGTGCACAAAAACTTCAAAGCGTATACGAATGGCTATTGATAAACGCCAACCTTTTTCAGAACGAATTTTGAACTACAAGAAAAACAAGGAAGTCTATTATTGTACAATTAACGGTTACCCTGTTTTCAATCAAAAAGGAGATTTAGTAAACTATTTAGCTTTTGAGACAGCTGCGTAACGTATTTCTACAAAGAATTACTTAAATTTAGTAATCAATTGCAGAAATATGATCACACAAATAGAAACATTACTTAATGAGCAGGTGTCTTATGAATCTAGAGCTTCAGCTCAATATCTCGCAATGGCAAATTGGGCAGATATAAAGGGCTATAATGGTATTGCAGAGTTCTTCTATGCGCAGTCCGAAGAAGAAAGAGTACATATGGTCAAGTTGATAAAATTTATCAATGAACGCAACGGAAAAGCTGTAATCCCAGCTACAGAAAAACCCAGAGAAGAGTACACCTCTTTAATGGAACTTTTTGAAACCTTCTTAACTAATGAAGAGTTTGTTACAGAAAAGATCAATCATGTTATTTTTAAGTGTTTAGAACTTAAAGACTATAATGTCCATAATTTTATGCAGTGGTATGTAGCTGAGCAATTAGAAGAAGAAGCTATAGCCAGAAATTTATTGGACAAACTACGTATTATAGGAGATGACAAATCTGGTCATTATCTTTTTGATAGGGATATTATGGAATATCAAGGACGTAAGTCGGAAGGGTAATGTTTTTTAACAGTTTAAGTATTGTGAGATAAGTAATTATCATTTATTTTTGCGCTTATTTAGATTTAATAAAAATAAATTTAATGGGCTTGAGTACACCTTCATTATATTCCCCTTGTGTAGTTTCAGATTGTGCATCTTCTTGTATCAACAAAAAGAAAAAGTGCTGTAAAAAGTATAAAAAGAAGGGTAAATCCAATTGTAAACGTTGTCCTAAGTTATAAGTTCGCTTCCTTAACTATTAATTTCTACGTTTTGTACATTTCGAATATTGGCGGGCAAGAGTAAGAAAAGTTTTAAATAAAAGTATTTTAGACAATAAAAGCTTTGGTATCAAAACCAAAGCTTTTCTTATTCCTATAGTATCAACCAGCTTTTAAATCACTATTGATATCATTTACAAATGCTAAAAAGACCTCTTTATGGCGCTCCAGATCCATATCAGGTGAAAGGGACACTCTGGCAATATAGTCCTTGTCATCTTCTTTTGTTGTTCCCTGGGTGGAGGTGGCAGGTATGGTCCAATAACATCCTTTTAATTGTCCATAGCTTACACAAAACTTACTTTCATCAGGGATGTTATGGATCATTGCATTGATGAGCTTATGATTTAAAGCTCTTTTATAGGTTTCTTTTTCTTCAGCGGTATTTCCTTTCGTGGGTAGATCTAACGAAAATACAGAAGGCATAAATCCTTGTGCAGCTAATTCTTCTGATACAAAGTTGATTTTGGCTGCAGGCAAGGTTTCTTTGATATAATTGACAAACTCGCGCGTGTTTTTATAGGCATCCCCGATTCTTTGATTCATCGAAGGTAATTGTTGCGCCAGTATTTTTAATTGCAAATCCGTAGCTTCATTATCGCAAAGCCTTAAATGCAGTGCTATCTTGTCCAGCAAGGGTACAGCTTTAGTATTAGCCACGCAATATCCTGCGGTACATTTACCACCACTCGGAAATTTAGATCCGCTGACATACGATAAAGCCTTTACAGAAGAGAGTATCGCATCTTCGCCTAAAAAGTGAACATTAGGACAAAACGTTTGGTCTAAAATAAATACTGGAGCAATAGCTTCATGACCTTGCGGAGTCGTACGTGTTTTACTCAGTACTTCTTTTAGTTGTATAAGATCCGGAACTTCCACTCTGGGGTTTGTTGGGATTTCTGCAATAATATACGGTACGGCATCAAGAGCAGCTACTTTATCCAGCGTCCTGTCAATGCTTTGCACCATATCATTATCACCATCTACAGGTAAATCCATAACTTCAACATTAGGGATACTGGCAGCAACACGTCTGGACTGATCATTGGTACCTCCATAACAGTTAGGCGGAACCAAAAACTTAATGGCCTTACCCTTATGGTTCACCAAAGCATCGTGTACCAATCCCATCATAATAGCATACTGTGTGGACAAACCACTGGATCCAATCTGAACGTTACAATCGGTATCCGTAATTTGCTGTACAAGTTGTATCACCTGATTTTTATGTTCTTCTCGTGATGAGCTTTCTGATGTAGTATGAACCGGTTGTTTGATCAATTTCTGCAAAGTGATCAGGCAATTAGCCGGAGTCATGGCAATCGTTTCACGTCTTCGTACATGTTGAATTTCTGAAATATAGTTGGCATTCTGTGCACCATTGATCAATAGAATACTACCTAGACCATCAACCAGTTGGATATAAAAGTCAATCGCAGGAGATAGTGCAATGGTGTCCA
>NZVW01000151.1 GCA_002697475.1 Aquimarina sp.
TAAAAACCCGGTTCTAAAAAGAACCGGGTTTTTATTTACCTTGATTACGTTAAAAATTTATTCTAATCGCTAATTTTTAACTTTTATGTTAAGAGATTGATAAAAAAACGTATATTGTTATCATAACTTTTAAACAGCAAGGGGTATGAGAACAATTTTGTTAGCGATGACTCTGTTACTTGGAACTATCGCTACTGCGCAAACAACAATCACTGGTAAGGTCACTGATCAAAGTAATCTTCCCATTCCTGGAGTTAACATCATAATTCAAGGACAATCCGTGGGAACCGTAACTGACTTTGATGGACTATTTTCTTTAACAACGGATATCTCACCACCATTTACTATAGAAATAAGTGTAGTAGGTTTTGATAATAAAACCGTAGATATCACCTCAAAAACTCAGGAAGTAAATGTAACATTGAATGAAGGTACTGAACTTGATGAAGTAGTCGTATCCGCTTCAAGAACTCCTGAACGTGTTTTTGAATCTCCGGTTACGGTAGAACGTTTTGGAATAAAAGAAGTGAAAAATACGCCATCAGCAGATTTTTACGGTGGTTTAGAAAACCTTAAAGGAGTAGATATTAACACTAACAGTTTAACATTTAAGTCCATTAACACAAGAGGTTTTGCCAGCTTTGCTAATACAAGGTTTATGCAACTTGTTGATGGAATGGATAATTCTGCACCTGCACTAAACTTCCCTCTTGGTAATCTTTTAGGAATGGTAGAAACTGATGTGCAAAGTGTCGAAATTCTTCCAGGTGCTGCATCAGCACTTTATGGGGCAAACGCATTTAATGGTATATTATTTATGCGTAGTAAAAGTCCTTTTGATCATCAGGGGATTAGTGCCTACGCCAAAGGAGGTGTGACCGTTCAGGAAGCTGCCGGCGAAAATGAGTACAGAGATTTTGGTATTCGTGCTGCTCATAAATTCAGTGATAAATTTGCCGCTAAAGTTAATTTTGGCTATTTGAAAGGTACGGACTGGTTTGCTACTAATGAAGAGGATAGATTTAATAGAGGTCTTACAAGAGCAAATACTGATTATGATGGTATTAATGTTTATGGAGACGAGGTTTCTACTAATATCAGAGAAGCTTCTGGTTTAGGGATTATACCAGATGTAGAAGTAAGTAGAACGGGATATAATGAAAGGGATCTAACCAACTATAACGCTGAAAGTGTGAAGGCAGACTGGGGGCTATATTTTCGTCCTTGGGCTACAGATTTCGAAATTCAGTACGTAGGTAAGGTTGGTACTGGTAATACTATTTATCAAGGTGCCAACAGATACAATATCAAAAACTTCTTTTTACAGCAACATAAATTAGAAATAAAAAACAACAACTTTTTTATAAGAGGTTATGTTACTGAAGATAAATCAGGAGATTCTTATGATATGGTTTTCACCGGAATCAATATTAATCGTTCCTGGAAAAGTGATCAAGATTGGTTTGGAGATTACATAGCAACATACGCAGGTATAGAGTTATCTGGTAATCCTCAGGGTTTAACAACTCAGCAGAAACATGATGCTGCAAGAGCTGCAGCTGATACAGGTCGTCTGATCCCAGGTACTCCTGAGTTTCAGCAAGCATTCGAAAGAATAACAAGCAACCCTGATCTTTCAACGGGTTCTCGTTTTTCAGATAATTCTAAAATCTATCATGGTGATGCCAATTATAACTTTAGTCATCTTTTAGAAGGTATAGAAATACAAGTCGGTGGTTCTCTAAGGACTTATCGTCTTAATTCATTCGGTACAATATATACCGATTTCGATGGTCCTATAACCTACACAGAATTTGGTGTATATACTCAAGCTCAGAAACAATTAGAATTAAGTAGCAATGTAGATTTAAAACTGACCGGTTCTATAAGATATGATAAATCAGAGTTGTTCGATGGATTTTTCTCTCCTAGAATTTCTGCAGGTTTTACCGTTAATGAAGATCATAACTTTAGAGCCTCTTTCCAGACTGGATTTAGAAATCCAACAACTCAGGATTTGTACATTGGTTTAGATGTTGGTCGTGCTATATTGGTTGGAGGTGCATTTGATAACCCTGTAAGGTTTTCAAGAACTTATGACGTAAGTAATAATGGTCAGGCTCTTGGTCAACCCTCACAAGTAACACAAACTGGTGATGCTGCTTATAACAATTCGTATTTAGCAAGTTCTGTTCAAGCATTTGCCGAATCTGGGAACCCTACAGATCTACAAATAGGAAATTCTTCATTAGCACAGCCTGAACAGGTAACTTCTGTTGAGGTAGGATATCGCGGTAAAGTAGAAAAATTCATTGTTGATGCTTCTGCTTATTTTAATCAATATCAGGATTTCTTAGCAAATGAGACTGTCATTGCTCCTCTTTACGGTAATGTTGGTGACAACTCACTGTCGATTGCGGCGTTAGCAAACGATGATTTCCAGGCTTACCAGACATATACCAATTCTGATGCAGATATAAAATCTTACGGAGCGGCCGTACAAGTTTCAACAAAAATACTCAATGGTTTTGACCTGGAGGCTAACTATACCTGGGCAAAATTGGATTTTGATGTTAATGAAAATCCAGATTTCAGAACTCAGTTTAATACGCCTGAACATAAGGTAAAAGTATCTTTTGGTAAAACAGAGTTATTTAAAAATTTTGGATTTAATACATCCTGGAGATGGAGCGATAATTTCTTCTGGGAGGCTTCCTTTGGTGACGGTGAAGTTCCAGCCTATCATGTAGTTGATGCTCAGATTAATTATACAATTCCTAGCTTAAAGTCTTCTTTTAAATTAGGAGCGACAAACTTATTGCAAGATGAATACTTTACTGCGTTTGGTACAGGATTCATTGGTTCACAGTATTATTTGTCCTGGACGATCAATAATTTATAATATCGAAATTAGAAATCATCATGAAAAAAATTAAATATATCACATTGTCTCTTCTTGCCATAGGTTTTATGTCTTGTGAGAATGATACTTTGGAAGACTTAAGAAGCAGAGGTCAAGAAGAACCCATAGAATTAGAAGTTTTCACGCAAGGAAGCGCAGATTTTTCAACATATGTTTCTTTAGGAAACTCTTTGACTGCAGGCTTTGCAGATGGCGCGCTTTATAAAATTTCTCAAGAAAACTCAACCCCTGCTATATTGGCTCAGCAATTCGCTGCTTTAGGTAATGGAGGTAGTTTTACACAACCATTAATGAATGATAATATTGGTGGTTTACTTGTAGGTGGCAATCAGCTTCCTGGTTTTGGCCCAAGATTGGTTCTAAATCTAGACCCTAATCTACCAAGACCAACTCCTGTTCCACTACAAGTATTGGTTCCTTCTGCTGTCCCTACAACAGATATTGCTTTAAACAATCCGACAGGACCATTCAATAATCTTGGAGTACCAGGCGCTAAGAGTTTTCATCTATTAGCTCCCGGATATGGTAATTTAAATGGTGTTTTTGCNGTTCCNCCAACNGCTAACCCTTATTTTGTAAGGATGACCGGAACAACCCCTAACGCTAGTGCCTTAGAATTAGCCATTGCACAACAACCATCATTCATTTCACTATGGATAGGAAATAATGATGTTTTAGGCTATGCGCTTTCCGGAGGTGATGGTACAAATCCAATAACACCCATAGAAGGAGCTCCCGGTGTTGGTTTTGAAGCGACTTATCAGGCGTTGATTGCATCGCTTGTAGGAAATATTCCTGGTGTACAGGGTATTTTGGGCAATATTCCTAACGTAACGGCTATACCTCATTTCACTACAATACCTTTTGCTCCATTAGATCCGGCTAATCCAAATTTTGGACCATTAATTCCGACTTTGAATGGACAATTTGCAGGACTTAATCAGGTTTTCGCAGCCCTTGGAGTTCCAGAAAGATCTATAACTTTTAATGAAGAAGCTGCAAGCGCAGTAGTTATAAAAGACGAATCTTTAGTTGACTTGTCAGCACAAATATCCGGAGCGTTACAAGCTGGCGGCTTAGATCCGGGAACAGCTGCTGTTTTTGGTCTTTTATATGGACAAGCAAGACAAGCCAATGAAAATGATTTATTAGTATTACCAAGTTCATCGATAATTGGTCAAGTAAATACTAATGCGGTTGCAACTCTTACAGGTTTAGGAGTGCCGTCAGCGAATGCACAACAATTAGCTGTTAATGGAGTAACCTTTCCTCTAGAAGATAAATGGGTACTTACACCTGAAGAACAAGAGGAAATCGAAACTGCAACCATTGCTTTTAATAGTATTATAGAAGCTGCTGCAACAGCAAATGGTTTTGCATTATTAGACGCTAACACTTTATTAGACCAGTTATCAACTTCTGGTATTGAGACAAGCGGCGTCGTCCTAAATTCTAACTTAGTTACAGGTGGTGCCTTCTCTTTAGACGGTGTTCATCCAACATCAAGAGGTTATGCCTTAATTGCTAATGAGATGCTAAAAGCTATTGATGCTACCTATGGTTCAAACTTTGAAGCTTCAGGAAATTTAGTTGATGTTTCGGCCTATAATACTAATTATTCGCCTGCATTACTTCAATAGCCAAACTTTAATACATATAAAATAAGCCCGCTTTTAATAAATTTAAGCGGGTTCTTTTATACCATCTCCTGATGTAAGTCAAAGGTTTTTCGTTGTTCAATAAATTGAAAATAAATTGTAGCAATTAAAGATAAAAACAAATAACCCATTACAAGGTAATTTGCACTGGTAAAAAGATTTTCCATATGAAACCAACCCTCTGTTAAAATGAAATAACCACCAATTATAAATTTTATGCTTTCGGCATAAACAGAAATAATATGTCTATCCATTAATGAGGTATAAGCAAATATTGAAATTGCTAAAAATATAGTGTATTTGACTATCTGTATAAACTCTAAATCTGCAATACTTATTAGTAAGTAATACATCAAACCAACTGTTATTACTAATTGTATCCAGCTCCAGACTTTTAACAAATAAGAGCNNTCACTCTTATATTTAATGCGTGTATAAGGGTCAATAGTAACAGTAATAGGATACTTACCTGCAACATCACCTGGTCGCCATCCCGTAGGCATAAACCANATTTTACTTTGTCCCACCATGACCTAGTCCTCCAGGCATCTTTAATGATCCCCCATAAATGCATAAAGTTTATTAAAAAAGGATTCCACGTATTCACTGGCTTTTTTACACCATATACGGGAGGTTTTTCTGGTAACTCCTGTTGAAAGGAGCCAAATAATTTATCCCAAACGATAAAATCTCTGAGTAGTTCTTGTCCAGATATTCATCATTAATAGCATGATGCACTCTATGATGAGATGGAGTAACAATAATATATTCTAAAAAACCCATCTTATCAATAAGTCTGGTATGGTACCAAAACTGAGCAAAAAAATGAATTGGAGCTACAAACGCCACTACCTCAGCGGGTATACCAATTATGGCTAAGGGTATGTAGAGAAAAAAGTAAATTGCAACAATAGCAGAGACGTTTTGCCGTAGCGCACAGGCAAGGTTAAACTCTTCACTGCTGTGATGGATAATATGACGATTCCAAAATAAATTTACAGTATGGTTAAATCTATGAGACCAATAACCCGTAAAGTCCAATCCTATAAAAGTGAGTATGTATACTAAAACCGTAGATTTTATTTCAATTAAAGCTATTCGATCGACCATCCATTCATAACTTATAATTATTAGAGATAAGCCAACGAGGCTCTTTAAGGTATTAGTTATACCCGAACTTATACTCGAAATCGTATCCATTCCCTCATTTACCTCTACGCCTTTCCATCTGCTGATTATATATTCAGCTAAAATGAGTAAGATAAAACCAGGTATCGCATAGCTTAATGCAGTAGCATATGTTTCCATATCGTTAATTTTTTTAAAATTAAGCATTTTATTTTACTAAAAAAACAAAGGTATAAAGCATTGCATAGCAGTAAAATAATATGAATTCTATGATATTACAGGGAGTAAAACGGATTGCAAAACCTATCTTAAAAAAACAAACAAAAAGGAGTTATTTTTTTCATTTTAAAAGACTATATTTGCAGCCTGAAAAAAGCTGCTATTCAATACAATTAGGTAAAAGCTATTTTTCTAACAAAAAAATTAAAACATTAAATAGTAATATAATGTCTAAAGTTACGGGTAAAGTATCTCAAATAGTAGGTCCGGTTATCGATGTGGAATTTGCTGCCGGTTCTGAATTACCAAAAATTTACGATTCATTAGAAATTAACAAAGCAGATGGTACTAAACTAGTGCTTGAGGTTCAGTCTCACATTGGTGAGGATACTGTTCGTACAATTGCGATGGACTCCAGTGATGGTTTAAGCAGAGGAATGGAAGTTGTTTCAACAGGTGCTCCTATTCAAATGCCGATAGGTGGTGATGTTTACGGACGTCTATTTAATGTAATTGGTGATGCTATTGATGGATTAGGTGACCTTCCTAAAGCAGGAAAAGATGGTCTTCCTATTCACCGTCAAGCTCCTAAATTTGAAGATTTATCAACTTCTACAGAAGTTTTATTTACAGGTATTAAAGTAATCGACCTTATCGAGCCTTATGCAAAGGGAGGTAAGATTGGATTATTTGGTGGTGCCGGTGTTGGTAAAACAGTATTAATCCAGGAGTTGATTAACAATATTGCAAAAGGTCACGGTGGTCTTTCTGTATTTGCAGGAGTAGGAGAAAGAACTCGTGAAGGAAATGACCTTTTACGTGAGATGTTAGAGTCAGGAATTATCAAGTATGGTGATGACTTTATGCACTCTATGGAAGAAGGAGGATGGGACCTTTCTAAAGTAGACAAAGAAGTAATGAAAGACTCTAAAGCTACTTTCGTATTTGGTCAGATGAATGAGCCACCAGGTGCTCGTGCTCGTGTAGCATTATCCGGTCTTACTATTGCAGAATATTTCCGTGATGGAGCTGGTGATGGACAAGGGAAGGATGTACTTTTCTTCGTAGATAACATTTTCCGTTTTACACAGGCTGGTTCTGAGGTGTCTGCACTTCTTGGTCGTATGCCTTCTGCGGTAGGTTACCAACCAACACTTGCAACTGAGATGGGTGCTATGCAGGAGCGTATTACTTCTACTAAAAAAGGATCTATTACATCTGTACAGGCTGTTTATGTACCTGCGGATGACTTAACTGACCCTGCACCTGCTACAACATTTGCTCACCTTGACGCAACAACAGTATTATCCCGTAAGATTGCTGAGCTTGGTATTTACCCAGCAGTAGATCCTTTAGATTCTACTTCAAGAATTCTTACAGCAGATATCCTAGGTGATGATCACTACAACTGTGCTCAAAGAGTAAAAGAGTTATTACAGCGTTATAAAGAATTACAGGATATTATTGCTATCCTTGGTATGGAAGAATTATCAGAAGAAGATAAACTTGCTGTGGCACGTGCTCGTCGTGTACAACGTTTCTTATCTCAACCATTCCACGTAGCTGAGCAATTTACTGGTATCCCTGGAGTTCTTGTAGATATTAAAGATACTATCAAAGGATTTAATATGATTATGGATGGTGAGTTAGATCACTTACCAGAAGCAGCATTCAACCTTAAAGGTACTATCGAAGAAGCGATGGAGGCTGGAGAGAAAATGCTTGCAGAAGCTTAAAAATTAGTCAAGAGTTATAACTTAAGAATATGTATTTAGAAATAGTAACCCCTGAAGCGGTTTTATTTAGTGGCGAAGTAACCTCTGTTGCTGTACCTGGTGTTAATGGTGAGTTTCAGATGTTGGATAATCACGCTCCTATTATCTCTTTACTTGGAAAAGGTAATGTTAAGGTTTACGGAGAAATGAATCTGGAGGAAGAAGTAGCAGCAAAATTTACTAAGCAAAATGGCGTTACTCTACTTCCTATTAATTCAGGAACTATTGAAATGAAAGACAATAAAGTGATCGTATTAGCAGACTAAGCATATCACTTTAATACAATAAAAAAACCCGAATTCAGTTTGAATTCGGGTTTTCTTTTTACAGCTCCATAAGATTATCGGTTCTATTTTTATCAAGTCTGGTCCCATAGGGATCTATAGTCACATATTTTGGTAAACGATCTACAACGATTTCGATTCTGGTAGTATCCTGATTGAAATTATGGTTTTTGAGATATAGTATTTCTTCTCTCGGTTTAACGCTTTTTGGATGTTTTTCAAATAGGCCAATCTGTAAAGGCTCCTCTAAATAGATCTTCTTCTCCTCTTCTAAACTTTTAGCTTTATATTTTATAGTTTGCAATTCTATACTAATCTTAAATTGACCATTATCCAGTTTTTGATAAGAAGCATCATTTATTTTCAAATCATACGTAACAACTTTTTTAAACCAATCATCTATTAATACGTGGTATCCTGGTGGGGTTACTTTATAAACCTCATTTAAAAAATCAAGTGTAGTTACCTTAAATTCATCCTTGTTTCCGTATTTATAAACTAAATATTTCAGAATCTTATTAAGCTCCTTCTCTCCTATTAGTTCTTTAAGTGCAAGCATAATGGTGTAATCTTTGGCATAAAGAATATAATTCTGTCCATCCGATAAATATGCCGGCGGCTCTTCTTCTGAGGAGTAAGAGCGTCCTGTAAAATATCTGTTATTAGCATATTCTGACAAATTCCAGAGTGCACCCTTACCGTAATGCTTTTCCATAATTACTGCTTCAGTGTATTTAGCCAGTCCCTCCATAAAAAATCCACCACCTGCCGACATCTTAGGGGTTAAAATATGACCCCACCATTGATGAGCGATTTCATGAATCGTTCTTTTTGCAACTAAATCAAAAACATCAGAGTGGCGTTGATCTAATAAATAAAATTGATCTTCCACCATGCTGATGGTACCTGGCATCGCCTGACCTCCAAACGGCCAACATGCAGGAATTTCAGCAATACGAAGATGGTCTAAAGGATATTCGCCAAAATTACTGATGCAATAGTCTAATGTCTCTTTACTGGCTTTAATTACTGATTTGTTATTCATATTATGATCAGAATGGTAGTATTGCTCTATGGTCATACCTCGATACTCTTGGATATCCAATTTGTAGTTTGCAGAAAAATAACTTAGTAATGGTACTATTTTATCTTTTGCTTTGTAATGGTAAAATTTTCTGTCACCTTTTTTCCATTGATTAATTAAACTACCTGGGGCAATTGCTATTTGATCTGATGATGTTGAAACAATTGATTCGAAATTTACCCTACCAATCAAATTATCAGGTCTTTTATGTAAATCAATTTCAGCATGGATATAAAGATCTCTTTTTGGCAGACCTCTTCTTTTCCTTATAGCAGCATCTTTGATTTCAAGACTAGGGCGATATCCTAAAGAAGGCATAAATGAAGATTGTAGTATGTAACTGCCATTTTCCAAGATATCCCTTCTGTTTTCAAACCCATCATTCTTTACAGTCAACCAATACTGAAAATTAACCTGTTGATCAGGCTCTAAAGATTCCTTAAATTCAAAAAGATAAGTGTTGAAAACTGAATCAAATTTTTTAAGAGATGCCCCGTTTATAGTAACAGAGTCTAAGGGCACTCTTGCCGAAATAAAAACCTGACTAACGATTTTGTTACTCTTATTTTGTAAAACATTATCGGCCTTGACAGTATATTTTGCTTCTTTTGGATAAAAAGCTACTTCAGTTTTTATCTCTGTCGGATATAATTCTTCTAAAGCGTCATACTTTTTATACTTTCGTTCATATAGTTCAGCAAGATTTAGTTGCTCTTTAGAGTTATTGTACTCATTAATTATGTTTGTGTTATAAAAAATTACACCTCCTGTACCAATAAATAAGGCTGCACAGACTATTAAACCAAGTCTTTCTTTCCTTTTCCAGCCTAATATTAATCTCTTCAATACATTCTTATGATTTTGAGAAATTCCTCTTTTCCATAATTTAAAAGACAAAATTACCAGAATACTACCAAGAGACAACCAGTAGATAGCATACCAATGAAAAGCTTTTAAAGAATTGCCAAACGCTGACATATCTGTGTAATAAACTTTGGGAGTTCTTCCCAACTGTAATAAGGAATGTTCTATTCCTATAAAGCTACTCAAGGAACTTCCCAGAAGAAAAATTAAAATTGCTGAAACAAACATCCCAGCATATTTATTAGATATGTTGTTGTGTACGAATAAAGTCAAAATCCCATAAAACAAAAGCTCTATACCATTGAAGTAAAACATACCTAAATACTGCATCCAATTAAAATCATAATAACCCAGTACTATTTGAAAAGTAATAGCAATTACGATTCCGACAATAATTAATAGGTAGGGTAGTACAAGCAAAGCAACATACTTTGATAAAAAGAAAACAGTATTACTTGCTGGAGTAGTTGTAATTAATCCGTTAATTTTATAGTCCCTTTCCTTCCAAAAAAGCTCTCCACCGTAAAAAATTATGAGTAATAGTCCTAAAAAAGGCAAGGGTTCACTTATCAAGTCAACTAATAAAAAAGTAGCAGGATATAAGCTATCATAGTAGTTACCTCCTTCAACAACTCTACTATAAATTTCTGTAATACCTATAATAATCCATATAAGAAGTATTGCAATAAAAGGAAGACTTTTAAAAATAGTACTAAGTTCTATCCTAATCAGGGATAAAAAACTTAGCCATTCAGCTTTAAGAGATGTATAGGTTGTAGGGACAGGTTTGTAAATTAAGGTTTTTTGAAGCTCTTTATGATACTCTTTCTTTTTTTTAATCCTCTTGATCCCTTTTCGGAAAGAAAATAATCTAAACGTAATTACCAGAAGAAGTACAGAAAAACATAACCAAACTATCCTGTTCCATAAAAAATATCCGGAAATAGAGATTAACTGATTATTTTTCTGAAACGGAGTCCAATACATGGTCTGCTCGAAGAAAGCTGATAACCCGAAAGGATCCATCACTGCCGCAATTGCCATATTATCGGGTGAATGAGGTGTTGCCTGTGCTAAAAGAGGAGAATTAAGAAATATAGAACACCCCCAATATAACGCATAGATCAAAACCGCTCCTATATATACTGTTAGAGACTTTCTGAAAAGTGTACTAAACGAAAACAAAAGAGCTGTAAGTATAAATATATTAGGTAAAACTAGAAAAATCCAGATATACACATAGTCCAATAGAAAGAATGGACCAATTGCATCTTGATTCTTAGAAAAAAAAGTGCCTAATGCAAAACCGAGAAGTATAACGCTATAAACAATAAGGCTTATACTAAATGCTCCTATAAAACGACTCCAATAAAAATTTACTTTTTTTACAGGTGTACTATACATAATTTCTTCTGCAGCATACTGAGTGTCCCTCAATATAGCATTAATACAGAAGAACATTATAGCAAAGACAGAGGCTAAGCTAAACATACCTGCAAACAAACTAATTTGATATGGAGAGTTAATGTTTATTAATTCTGTGGCTCCTAGCCTGCCCCCATAAGACATAAAAAAACCTAAAAGAACAAAAAGTATTAAGAATAGATAAAACGACAACTGTTTAGAATGGTATCTCCATTCAAACTTTAATAAGTTAATAAACATATTGAATAATTTTTTAGGGTTGTAAAGATTTGAAGTACACATCCTCTAATCCGGGATTTATCAGTTCAAAACCAGATTCTGGTTTGCTCTCAGCTAAAACGTGTAGTTTTATTCTACCAGAAAAAAGACGGCTGGAAATTACATTGAATGTTGACTGATGATATTCCAGATCTTCCTTTCTGATAACCTTGTTCCATATCTTTCCGTCTAGTTGTGATGTCAACACAGTGGGCACTCCCTGAGCAATTATCTCACCATTATTCATAATAGCCATATTAGTACATAAGTCCTTTACATCTTCAACAATATGCGTTGATAATATGACAATTATGTTCTCTCCTATTTCACTTAAAAGGTTTAAAAATCTATTCCGCTCTTCAGGATCAAGTCCTGCGGTTGGTTCGTCTACTATTATTATTTTGGGATTACCTAAAAGAGCTTGTGCTATACCAAATCTTTGTCTCATTCCTCCAGAAAAAGTGTGAACAGCCTTTTTGCGATGATGGTACAAGTTTGTCTTTTCTAGTAGTGCTCCTACTTGCTCCTTTCTTTCGTTCTTATTGACTATTCCCTTCAAAATTGCTAAATGATCTAAAAGTCGTAATGCAGATATTTTAGGGTATACTCCAAACTCCTGTGGTAAGTATCCTAAAACCGCACGAATTTCCTCCGGTTTTTTTATGATATCAATTCCATTGAAAGTTATGCTTCCCGAGCCAGGTTCCTGTAATGTGGCTATCGTACGCATCAATGAAGATTTACCTGCGCCATTAGGGCCCAACAGTCCAAACATTCCGTTTTTGATTGTTAATGAGATTTTATTCAACGCAGTCACACCATCAGTATACGTCTTGGATAATTGATTTATTTGTAGTGTATTCATGTAAAATGATTTTGATTCTATTACGAACCTAATCCGAACATCATACTCGGCATAATATTTTTGACTAATGATTCTGTGGCCTGATAAATAATATGGAAATAGCACTATATTCAGTTCAAGGCAAAAAATGTCTATTTCATACTAATTTTTGTAGCGTCTATGTATAGAGTTATAGTCTAAGAGATAGGTTTATTACTTTTGGAGAATTAGTAAGTCTGAACTAATAAAGTAAAAAGGTATATGATATCATACATTAAAAAATATAGTGCTATACTCTTTGGCTTTCCTGTACTCTATCTCATGATAAAAGCACTTATTTTTGTTGATTTCATAAGAATAGACTCAGATGAATTAGTTTTCAACACATTAAGTTTTGTTTTTTGGGGTTTGATCATTTCGCTGATTGCGCAAGCCCTTATATATCATATAAAGCAAGTAGCTTTTTATTGGATGCTTT
>NZVW01000152.1 GCA_002697475.1 Aquimarina sp.
AGATAGCTTTATAATATCATCAATAGTTAATTGACGCGAAGCATCTTCAACATATAAAACAGACTCGCCTATATCGATGAGATTTTCAGTATCGTGAAGTTTTACAGGAGTTTGACCCGGCAAACTTGAAGAATACAATAGCATTGCCAAGAGCAATCCTATGAAGTGTGTAACGTAATTTTTTATCATACAGTTTGTAAATAGCATTAGTCTAGTCTAAATTCTTTAAAGAATTCATGCTGTACCCAGTAAGATTTTTCCCCCGTAAAAATACCTGAATTTACATAATATGTATGGTAAATTATAATATAAAATGTAAGTTTATCAACCCTATAACCAATATATGAATAAACTTCAAATACTAGAGGAAAAAGCTTTAGGAATTGTAGACCAGGTCTCTGATGACCCGCAAGGACGTTATAACTTACGATATCAATTTTATGAAAAGTATGGACATTCCTTTATCCGCCATAAATCCGGACTGGGAAACTCTGAATTAGCATTTATACAATGGGAAATAAAACGCGGAGTACTTAACCCTATTCATCATACCTTACCGGGAAGTCCATGGTGGCGTGAAGTCAACAGTCACTTCATTTATTTAGCTACACTGGCACAACTTATATATGAATCCGGTGAAAAATTTGACGATTTGCCTGCCCCGGTAAATTTTTGGTTAGACTACATCAAAAAACCGAATGAATGCTCCTGGTACAGAGCGCATAACTCCAGTATCATAGCAGGCTATGAAGTTGCAGATAAATTAGCTTTTGAAGAAATCATCTATGAACAGTATTTTGTCAACATTGTTCTTTATCGACTTTTGTATGCCCAGGCTATGGTTGAAGGCGTAACGTTTGGTATCCTGGGTAAAATATTCGGAAACCCCAGAGGTTTTGCAGTTTCAATTATTACGGACATTAAAGTTTTTTATCCCAGTCATTATCCCTTATCCAAACAGGATATTATATACATTACGCACAAAGCACATAATTTTGAAGGAATTATCGAAGATATTTTTGACGAGCTTTTTATACTACCCCACTTGGACAAATTATATAAAGAAGCTTCGGACTGGAACAATGCTCCTATCGTATTAAAATATATCAAAGACAATCACCCTTGTTATCCTATAACCTTAAGGGACGCACATGATAATCATTTCAATAACAAACTAACATTCAAGAATCTAATTGTTTCTTAAAATTATTACATAAATGCAAAACTCACAAACTAACCAAAAAAAAAATTGCCATTCTGGGAAGCGGTATGTCTGCACTAACTGCAGCCTATGAACTTAGCTCCTATGAAAATTGGCAGGATCATTATGACATTACCATCTATCAGATGGGTTGGCGACTCGGAGGAAAAACAGCCACAGGAAGAGGACCAAAAGAACGAATTCAGGAGCACGGGATTCATATCGCTCAGGGATGGTATGAAAATGCTTTTCGTTTGATACAGGACTCCTATAAAGAATGCGAAAAACATAATCTAATGCCTGACAGTCCTTTTAAAAGCTGGGATCAGGCATTTGACAGAGAAGACACTACACTCCTAACCCATTTTGACCCCAAAAAAAATCAATGGATTAAAAAAAATATTATTTTCCCTTCTAACGATTACACCCCGGGTCAGGGAGGTCCNCTACCCTTTTCTGCCATTGTAAAGAAAGCTATTGGGTTGGTAGCAGAAATTCTTTTTGGCAAAGACCCAAATAAAAAGACTTTGCTGGATGCAATATCCAATTCAACACATGAAATCAAAGCGCCATCCCATCATCCGCACTGGGACCACTTTAAGGATAAGTTTGAAAATTTTGTAAAAGACAAAATCTTTAAACACGAGGGAGAAAAACTGCTTCATTTTTTAGGAGAACTGGTGGATGGTTTGGTAAGCAGTGAGCAGAAACACGAACATCGTCAAAAGCATCATTCCATTATCAATGAGATTATTGATGCATTAGGTAAATGGATTGCTAAAATTATTGATGGTATTGCAGACCATGATGAATACTTTTACTGGCTGGCGGTTTTTGTTGAGTTTGGTATCGTGAATATGAAAGGTACGTTCGCGGATGTATACAATCCCGAAACTCATGAACTGGATTATGACAGCATTAATGATCTCGACTACAGAAGCTGGTTAAAAAATCACGGAGCTAGTGAGCGTTTACTAAGCTCAGCTATGGTAAGATTTTTATATACAGGTACATTTCATAACCTTACCGGAGCTGATCAGCAAGGAAGTCTGGCTGCCGGAGTAGGACTACACTTTTTAACAAACTCTGCAGGATACAAAGGCTCGTTTGTATGGAAATTTAAAGCCGGAACTGCAGATACTATGATTACTCCGATCTATCTGGTTCTAAAAAACAGAGGGATCAATTTTAAATTTTTCCACAAGGTTGAACAAGTTCATTATTCAGACTCCGGTGAGATTGAAGAAGTTTCTATGGCTGAGCAGGTTACTTTAAAAAACGGAACTTATACGCCGACATATAAGCTCAAAGGTCTTGATGTATGGCCCGGAGAACCTTTATATGATCAGATCGATGATGCTCAGGCTAAAAGATTGAAAGAAGGTAACTATGATTTGGAAGAATCATGGTGTGGTTGGGAAAATGTAGGACAAGTAAAGCTCGAAAAAGGAAAAGACTTTGACTANGTAATTCTGGGAATCCCTATCGATGTTCTGGGTGGTAATGAAGGAATCTGTAAAGAGATCATAGATAACAATGAAGCCTGGAGGAATATGTACACTAACGTAAAAAGTATTCCTACGATGTCCATGCAATTATGGATCAAACCTAATCTGAAAGAGCTGGGGATGAATCTGCCGGATTGGGGATTCCCTGAAGGTTCTTTACCTAACCTTGTTACTTACGCTGACCCTCAGTATTCTTTTATTGATATGTCACAGGTTTTACCCTATGAGGATTGGCAAGGAAATGAGCCGGGAGTACTAATTTACTATACAGGCTCGTTTTTAGACCCTGAAGTTATACCACCTTTCTCTGATCATAATTATCCACATGAACAATTAGAACGCATTATGCGTGTATCAGAGCAATGGCTACGTGATAAAATGGGCTGGTTCTTTAAAAATGCTACCACATTAGAATATCCTGAAGGGATGCGACTCGATGTAATACACGATTTCTCAGGAGAAGCTAAAACAGATTATGGAAGACTGAAAACTCAATTTTTTAGAGCCAATGTAAATCCTACGGATCGCTATACGCTATCTCTACCGGGGTCCAACAAATATCGTCTTAAAGCTAATGAATCTGGTTTTGACAACTTGATCATAACCGGAGACTGGATTAACTTCGGTGTTAACGTAGGCTACTATGAAGGAGCAATTGTTTCTGGATTACAAGCCGGACAGGCGGTTAGAGACAAACTAGGGTTACCTAGTGAAACAGCAATTTTTAATGGAGTAAAGTTGAAATAACAACTTTTAAAGTCATAAAATGATCATCCCTAAATGCGATTATGTATTTAGGGATTTTTTTATCTTATTAAAGATAAAATCTTCTTTTTATTCAAAAATAAGCCCCTCTTTTGGGTCTAATAATTCTAAAATTATAATTTCTTTTAACAAAAATTCTTCCTGTTTACAGAAATTATGGGTATCAATTACACAAAGATTTGAAATCTGCGATCTTATCTTCAGAAAAAACCAAGGGTTTATCTAATACTTCAAGAAAAATACTTTAAACAATTGACATTATGTTTTTTATAATTTAAAATTTATAATATAAACATATGATGTATTAGCAGGACATCTCGATTCAAAGTTTAAAAACATAAATAATATTAATGCTTGTCATAAAATAAATAAATAAAAATATATGCTTCTTATGTATAATCTTTGTCACCGATTTATAAACAGTTAAACCTTTAAAACTAAGTAAATGGAAACACAAGAATTAACAAGAACCGAATCACAGGTTAACAAACAAAACGGTAAAACCCAGAAAATTGAATTGGTAAAGGGCGAGTTTACTCCTTCTGAAGCCTCTCACGTTGTCAACAGCTTAATTAATGAAAAGATCAATTTTCACAAATTACAGCGCTTACAGGTTTGGGAAGCTGATCATGGGTGTAAAACAGACAATCTGGATTGCCGTATTGAAGAGTTAGAAAAAGAAAAAGAGATCGCTCGTGACTTTATTAGTAAAATGAGAAACTCTGGAAAGAACCTGAAAATAAGCGGTACACTACACATTAGTATAGCCGAGTAATCAAATTTTCAATTTAAAAACACCTGTAATGGAAATCTTAAAAACAAAGATCTTACCTTTTTTCGCATTGACAGTACTACTTTTCTTTATAACCCTATCTTTTAAATATAACCAATTCCTGTTCACAGAAATTCTTATCTGTTCATTAATTGTAGGGTGCCTGATATTTATTAAATCACAATCTAAAGTAAAGAGAACTAGTAGCTCAACCCGTGAGACTATCCATAATAAAGTAACAAAAAAAGAACTTTCCAATGCATACAGTGAGCAATACTCATAACGGCAATGTGCTTAAGGACACGCCAGCAAAAACACCGCTGTCATATAAAATAGTTTCAGTAGTGTTATGGACTTTATTCGCATCCGGACTGTTATATATAGGATTTAATTTTACCCAATTACCATCTATAGCTATTGCTGACATATTTCATATTAATGGCTTTACCATACTGATATGGACAACCGTGCTGTTTTTTAGCGCAGTGATAACCAGTTATGCAGGTAATTATCTCAATGGTTTTAAATATCAAAATCAGTTTTTACTGAAATCTATGGGATTTACGATCTCGGTAATGCTATTAGTAATGTCTAACCATATTGTGCCATTACTTATGAGTTGGTTACTTATGGCCATATTTATGTCGCAACTCATAGGAGTCAATAAAACCTGGGGAGAAGCTCGTGAAGCATCAAAATTCACATTCAGATATTTTCTAACAGGAACTTTATTGCTAACCGCAGGACTACTTTTACCAGCATTTTATAGTACTACATTTACGGTAAGAGGGCTAGGTGAAATATTCTTACTACTACCTATGTACATTGTTGTACCCTCAGCGATTCTGATAATGACTGCGGCCATTGTACAATCTGCTATTTATCCCTTTCATAGATGGTTGTTGTCTGCAATGACAGCGCCAACTCCAGCATCTGCATTAATGCACGCAGGTTTTGTAAACGGGTCGGGAATTCTACTCGCTTTATTTGCTACTGTTCTATTTGCATCAAAAATGATGGATGTTCTATTCATCATTGGTAGCTTAACAGCTATTATAGCTCAGTTTACTAAACTACTCCAGGTCAATGTGAAGCATAAACTAGCTTGCTCCACGATTGCACAAATGGGATTTATGATTATGCAATGTGGATTAGGATTTTTCAATGCTGCAGTAGCGCATCTCATACTTCACGGATTCTATAAAGCGTACCTGTTTCTTTCTTCAGGAGAGGAAATTGCGCAGACTAATCCTCAAAAATCCTTGCATATCAGTATAAAGCCCTTACAAGCGATTATAGTGTTAATATCCGGATTGTTAGGTGCAGGACTATTTGCCCTTTGGACCGGAAAAGGCACGAGCCTAAATAGTAGTGTTTTCTTAACGCTAATTGTGGCTATTACTGTAGGACAAGCAACGTACAATATTGTGAAGGAACGCAGCTTATCCGTGCTGCAAAAAGCTTTGATAACCCCTGTCCTATTTACTACAGGTATCGGTTTATATGCTTTAATGTTTAATGGGGTTACAATCCTTATGGCGGATATGCCTATGATAGCTAACGCCACTCCTTTAACCTGGACACAAGCTATTTTTGGTATCATCTTCCTAATCGGATTCTTTATTATGAAATTAGGCGGTTATCAAAGATTACCCTGGTTGTATGTTCAACTGATGAACTTATCACAACCTCATAAAAACACAGTTTTAATGTATAAATCAAAATAATATGAATCCAGCTATCCTAAGTAGTATCGATAAAGCTTCAAAAGTTATAGGAAAAACCTGGCCATTATACACTTTTGTAGCATCTAATCCTTTATCAGGATACGAAAACAGTTCTTTTAAAGAAGCTATACTGCTTGCGCAAAAGTATTTTAATGCAAATGTCTTTCCTAAAGCTGAAATGTATCGAAAAGCCTACGAAAAAGGCGAGATTGATCACCAAATACTTGAAAGACTGTTACAGCAGGAGCAATTTATAGAATCCCCTGAAACTTATCTGCAATACATTGAGCTAGAAAGTCATTCTGAGTTTAAAAACCCAAACCACGAACTGGATCGTATTATGGCTAAATGGTTAGCAGCATTTATGGACGAAGGATTAGCTGAGTGGGAAATGCCTTTTAAAAGTGAAGGTTTTTATGAAGCCTGGAGATATCTTGTCTTATATGATAAAGAGTCTGGTATTCGTTCCATAACCGATATTCCTAAAACCAGTCTGGATGCATTGAATTCGATACTTGCTGACTACCCTGAAGAGGAATATACTGAGATACTGACCTATCATTTAGCAGCTTTACCCGGATGGACAGGCTATATTAACCATAGACAAGAGTCAAATTCAGAATGGCAGCAAAAATATCCCATAAATCATTCAGATTATTTAGCTGCAAGATTATTAACTGCTAAAAGTCTGGGGTTAAGCATCACACCAGAAAAGAATACATCCGGCGATACGACAACTTTGATTAAACTTCAATACATATGGTTAAAGGCCTGGGAACAAAGTTGGCAAAACCAGTTGGTAACCACGCTTAGTAAAGAAGCAAAAAACACCACTTTAGATGCTGACAACTCGCTACCTGGAGCACAGTTTGTCTTTTGTATAGATACAAGATCTGAACATATAAGAAGACACGTTGAAGCCAGCGGAAATTACGAAACCTATGGTTACGCAGGTTTTTTTGGGATAGCAATGGACTATGAAAATATGGAAGACGGGATCGTTAGAAAATCCTGCCCTCCTATCGTAGGCTCAGCATATAAGGTATCTGAAAAAGCACAGGTAAATGCAAAACATAAAGTTCAACAATATCAAAGCAAGTTGGATTTTAAGAAGTTTAAAGCGTACTTCTTAAAGCGAATGAAAAATATGTTGCCATCAGCTTTTGGCTACGTAGAAGGATCAGGACTGTTTTACGGAATCAACCTGGTTGCCAAAACACTAATCCCTGGTAAGCTGTATCAATCCGTAAAAATGGAGTCTATAGAAATGACTTCGATTTGCGAGCCTGATATGCATCATTATTATAAGGATAGTACAGGTATTCCTCTGGAAGAAAAAGTAGCTATTGTTAAATCAGGATTTGATTTGATGGGATGGCAACACTTTGCAAAATTAGTGCTCTTTGTAGGTCACGGAAGCCATACCGCCAATAATCCGTTTGGCTCAAGTCTGGATTGTGGTGCCTGTGCTGCCAGTCCTGGGAGACATAATGCCAGAACTCTTGCGAAACTTGCCAACGAAAAAGAAGTAAGACAGGTCTTGAACGAAAAATACGGCAAAAATATCCCGGAAGACACAATTTTTATAGGCGCTGAGCATAATACAACTACTGATGAAATTGTACTTTTTGATTCAGAAATTCCGGCATCCTACAAAGAGGATTTAAGGACTTTAAAAGTAAATCTTATCAAAGCTCAGGAATCCTCTGCTGCAGAGCGTCTTGGTGTATTGGGCAGCGCTATTAAAACAGCTGAACAAAAAGCCAACAACTGGTCAGAAATACGTCCTGAATGGGGACTTGCCAAAAATGCGGGATTCATAGTAGCACCAAGAAGATTAACCAAGAATATGCATCTGGATAGCAGATGTTTCTTACACTCATACAATTGGGAGCTAGATACAGAAGGAAAAGCTCTTGAAGGCATTATGCAGGGACCTATGGTGGTAACACAGTGGATTAATAATCATTATTACTTCTCTACCGTGGATAATGAAACCTTTGGAGGAGGATCTAAAATAACACATAACATCACAGGAAAATTCGGAGTTGTACAGGGTAATGGTGGAGACTTAAAAATGGGGTTACCTCTTCAATCTGTTTATGGATCAGATGAAGAGTTGTACCATAAGCCTTTGCGCTTATCAGTTATGATACAGGCACCTATGGCAAAAGTTTCAGAAATACTTGTCCGAAATGAAAACCTCAGGACATTACTTGATAATGAATGGATATATCTGATGGTTATGGATCCTACACAAAACAACACTATTTTAAAGTACAGAAAATCTATTCAATGGGATCGAATCTCAGACACCATAGTTACGAAATCAGATGCTCATAAAGTATCAAAAGAAAAATTGGTAGCAGAATTCTCTTTATAATTTAGTATAGTGTTAATTAAAAGACCATTTCAAGTTGAAGTGGTCTTCTTTTTTTGCAGATGCTACAATTCATCCTTCTTATATAACAGTTGAGAGGTAAAGACTTTATTTAACTGTATTCTCCGCATAGTTTTGTGAAAAAAAAATTATGCCACACGATTTAATTGGTTGGATTCATACCATCGCTGCATTAATTTCTCTCATTACAGGAAGTATTGTATTGATACTGAATAAAGGAAGTTTAGCACACGTAATTATTGGAAGAATATATGTAATTGCAATGCTTGTTGTTTGTTCCACATCCTTTATGATTTACAGAGTCCATGGAAATTTCAACGTTCTGCACTTTTTTGCTTTGATAAGTACCGTTACCCTTATGTTTGGAATGCTCTCTTTATATCTTAAGAAACCAGATTCATCATACATACTCTGGCATTTAAGTTGGATGTATTGGTCTGTAATTGGACTTTATTGCGCATTTTCTGCCGAAATTTTTACAAGAATACCATCAATCTTAGGTTATCAGGATAACTATGGAATTTTTTATGCATTAATAGGTATTTCTTCTGGCCTTGTTGGAATGATAGGCGCCAGAAAGTTTAAGAAACTAAAAAAAACCTGGGAGATTCAATATACCTATAATTAGTTTTACGTTATTTTTTGGGAATGTTTCCCAGAGAGGATAAAAATTCTTCAGTGCTTAGTTCAACGTTTGTGGTTTTAATCCTTTCTTGAAATCGATATAGATATGAAAAATAAAAAGAACTACCAATTTAGGCAGTTTTCTTAGATTCAAATTGTTATTAACTATAAAAATAGTTTAATTACTAAAAATATAGTCATTAAACTATTTTATCTATATTTGTAACTGTTTAAAGCTAAACTCTTTTATGCCTATAAATATTATCTCGTTCCTTATTTTACTTTTTTGGGGAATTGGTTTCAATTATTGCCAAAATGCAAATGATGATTTACTTTTAAAAAATGTCTCTTTCATCGATGGAACAGGTACCAGTTTGAAAAGAAATTATTCTATACTCATAAAAAACGGAATATTTGATACCATAGTTTCTACTTCAGATCTTAACAACCTTAAAACCAATACAAAAATTATAGACTTAGACGGAAAAACCATAATTCCCGGTATAATTGGTATGCATAATCATTTACATATTCCCCAATTTCCTAATATAGGTAGGATTGCTTCTAAATTATATTTAGCTTCAGGTGTTACTACCATACAAACTTGTGGAGCTACAAATCCTGAAGATGAAATTTCACTGGCGAGACGTATAGAGAAAGGAGAAGAAATTGGCCCGGAAATCATACCAAGCGGTCCTTTTATCACTGGTTCTGGAGGAAATCGTAATATGATTATACCTAAAAACAGAAAGCATTTAAGGGATACTATGCAATATTACATAAATCAAGGGATTAGATGGTTTAAAGTTTATAGAAATATTGAACCTGAAGATTTAGAATATGTAATTGATATTGCTCATGATAAAGATTGTAAAATAAGAGGACATTTATGTTCTGTAACATTCGAAGAAGCTTCAAAACTAGGTATAAATGGAATAGAACATGGATTTAATAGTTTAAGTGATTTTAAATCTGATAAAACCTATGGTGCTTGTAATGGAAGTAGAGTATATATTGATTCATTGAATATCGAAAGTCAAGAAGTTAGATCTTTATTACAAACGATGATCGATAAGAAAGTGTTTATGACTTCCACCTTATCCATATATGAAGCCAGTATTCCTAATAGAGCATTTGCAGATCCAAATACCTTACCTATTATGTCTCCCTATCTTAAAGAGTTATATAAAAGTCGCAAGGCTAAAATGGATAAAATGATCAATAATAACACAAGGGAAAAACGATTAAAGCGTATTATGCGCTTTGAATATCTGTTTTATAAGATGGGTGGCCTTTTATGCAGTGGTGTTGATGCAGGGAGACATGTTTTACCAGGTTTTGGTGACTTAAGGAATTATGAGTTACTTATAGAAGCCGGATTTAAAACAGAAGAAGCTATTCAGATCATGACAGGAAATGGTGCTAAAGCATTAGACAGAACGGATATTGGAACAATTGAAATCGGAAAAAGAGCAGACTTTGTTATACTAGATGGAGATTTATTAAATAAATCATCAACTATTAGAAAAATAGATGTGGTCTACAAAAAAGGAATTGCATATTACCCTATCAAAATTTTGAAAAATTTAAAAGGTAAATATGGGATTGAATAACATTTAAAATAACTAATTACATAAAATTGATAATGAATATTATGCACACAAAAAGTTTACTACTTGTACTACTAACATATTTATCTTATCATTCATTATA
>NZVW01000153.1 GCA_002697475.1 Aquimarina sp.
AACCGGATTAGCATAGTTGTTAGCTTGCTGTATGGTTTGGTACTTGGGGACAACCATCATAGCCATTCTGGATTGGTAAGAATTAAAAAGTGAGTTTAGCCATTCCACAATTTTGGAATAATAGCAGTATGTAGGTATAGTTTGGGTAACTAATTTTGAGTTTGTACTAGATTTTAATATATGCATTACAGCAAATAAAAATTTATAAACGATTTCTTAATTTTCCATTACTAAGATAAGTTGAGATATATGCTTACAAGTGATAAATGAGAATTCGTTTGTAGATAATTAGAAAACGTAAACTTATTACGGGAATTTGTCACTTTGAAAAATGTTAAAAAGGTCTTAAATACACATTATATCATAATAAAAAAAGCCTGTAGATGATATCTACAGGCTTTTTTCTCTTCTTAAACAAATCAATTATATATGCTCTCCTTCTGCAATTAGTTCGCTTACATTTGCTTTGATAAAGGAAAGTAAGATATCATTCAGTTCATCTTTATGTGTTATGTTTAATCCATGAGGAGCATTTTTAATAACTTCATATTTATTATGCTCGATACCTTTTGCTGCCTGATCACCAGAAGTTTGTATAGGAACTATTTGATCAGCATCTCCATGTACAATCAAACATGGTATATTGACATTCTTAAGCTCAGATCTGAAATCTGTTTCTGCCCAGGATTTAGCCGCTTGTATAGTTGCTCTTGGTGAGGCGTGAGATGCGATGCTCCAATCATAATGTAGTTGTGCCTCACTTAACCTATCCTTTAAATCCTCATAGTTATAAAAATTCTTATGAAACTCTTTTAAGAATCCTACTCTGTCATTTTGTAAAGCTTTCATGATATTATCAAGCTCTTTTTGGGGTACACCGTGCGGATTATCTTCCTTCTGTGCGACCAGTGGAATTATAGAACTAATTAAAGCAACCTTACTTAAATTCTCTGTTCCATAATCTGTACAGTATCGCACTACTTCTCCTCCTCCCATAGAGAAACCTACTAGTATAACATCTTTTAATTCTAATTGTTCTATTAGTGAATGCAAATCGGAAGCCAGTGTCGAATAATCAAACTCTCCCCAAGGTTCATCTGAATGTCCAAAACCTCTACGATCATATGCTATACATCTGTATCCTGCTTCTACTACAGCCCATATTTGCTGCTCCCAAGCTCGATGGGATAAAGGCCAGCCATGAATTAGAATAACAGGTTGTCCATGACCATAATCTTTAAAGTAAATATCTACGTTTCTATCTTTTGTTTCGTGTGTGATAAATGGCATCTTTTGTGTTTTTTAAGTTTAGATTAAATCTAATCCTTTATAACACTATACCTTTGCTGAATTCATTTGATTATTGACTCAGTCCATAAGTTTGTTATTTATTCACTTATCCATTCCCGAAACATAGCAGTGTTCGATTGACTGGTAACTAAAGATTGTGATAATGACTCGATATGAACATATACAGAATTCTTAGATCGTGTTGAAATCTTATTGATGTATCTTTTTTGTACTATCTCTGCCCTGTTTATTTTAAAAAATCTATCCGGGTCTATATTATTCTCTAAATCTAGTAATGTTCTATATGGTAAAGTATGCCTGTTCCCCTTTATATCAAAAGCAAAGATAACCCCTTCCTCTGCCTTAAAATATAAAATATCATCAGCCTCTATAAAATACATCTCTGATTTTTTGGATACTGCAAACCTGTTTTTGTAGGTAGGATTTGCTTTTATTTTAGAATTAACTAAATCGTTTATTCTTTTTAATAATTGATCCTCTCCGGAATTTAGTAGCAGCGTTTTAAATTTATTCCAGGCTTTATTAAACCTTTCAAAATTGAAAGGTTTTAGAAGATATTCTATACCATTAGTTTCAAAGGCATTCATCAAAAAACTATCATATGCAGTGGTAAAAATCACAGGACATTTGATGTCTACTTTTGTATAAATTTCGAAAGCATTACCATCGATCAACTCAATATCTGAAAGTATAAGGTCAATTTTATTAGAAGTATTGGAAAAGTAACAGACTGCCTGAGCAACTGAATCCATTTCTGCAAGAACTTCTATATCTTCTTCCAATTGACTTAAAAACCTTCTTAACTTTCTTCTTGCAGGAGCTTCATCCTCAATAATTACTACACTAATCATCTAGTTGTAAACTTAATAATGGCAAACTTATAGAAAAAAAACCTGATTCATTTTCAATCTTAATTTTCTTATCCGTCAACAATTCATACTGTGATTTTAAGTTTTTCAATGCCCTTCCCCCATCCTTCTTTTTACTCATCTTAGGTCTCAATTGATTACTAACTGTCAGATTTTCTCCAACCTCAACTGTTATGACATTTGGATTATCTTTACTTCCTGAATTATGCTCTATTACATTTTCAAGTAGTAACTGTAATGTAAGAGGGGGAAGCATTTTAGCTTTTGCATCACACTTTTCAATAACATTTAATTCATAAGAACCTTCAAAACGAAACTGAATCAATTCAAAATAAGTATGTGCAAATGAAAGTTCTTCTTCAAGAGTTACCAGTTTCTTATCAGAAGTTTTTAAAATATATCTATAGATTTCCGAAAACTCAGCTAGNAAATCAGATGCCTTATCCCTATCCTCATAAATAAGNTGATCCAAAATATTAAGATTATTAAACAAGAAATGAGGATTAAGCTGAGCTTTTAATTGTGAAATTTTGCTCTCTGCAAGCGCTGAATTATAAGTCATAATATCAGCTTGATTTCTTTTGTTTTTTAAGTAAAAATGATAGACCAGATAAAACCCTGTGTATATAAAACCATTTAACAGATTACTGGTATTACTCCTTAGTAGAGTTGTTACATTAAAATTTCTATCAATGTTATTAAAAGAAAGTGATATTAAAAAGGATGTCAAATTAGTAACAATAAGATATATAACAATTGCTCCAAGTGCCTTTAACAACAATTCATATATATTTTGTGTAAAAGTGCTTTTATTGATTAACTTATAAAGAATAAAAAACAATATGCATACACTAATAAAAGTGGCTATACCACCATCCGGAGTAAATGTATAAATGTTAACCTTTTGTCGTACAAGTATTCTTACCTGAATTGACTGAAGGTAAGTAAATATGGCTATTAAGATTAAGAACCATTTATGATTTCTTATTAGTTGGATCACTTATATTATTTTAAAAAATAAAAATAGCTCTACTTTTTTTACAAAAAGCAGAGCTACATAAGTTTTTATTGCTTTTAATTGTCCTTAGGGAAAGAAGCTATTACATTTCCGCTGTCATCATAAAAATCAAGTTTGGCGTTATTGTTTTTGTCTACATAGAACATAGCTTTAGGATTGCCATTATCATCAAAAAGAAACAAACCATTATTAAGGCTTCTGGTTTTACCTAGCATTATCCTTGGAGTACTTCCCCAAACCTCTGCTTCTTCATACTCTCTTAGCTTTGTTTTGTATTTTTCAGGGTCTGATTTGTAAAGCGATTTCAATTCCTGACTAATTATTAAAAGACTATCCTGCGTTTCCTTTTTAGGTCTGTCATTAAAAACTAAAGAGCTGGATACCATTCTTTTTTCTCCTTTTCCATAGTCTGTCGTCAATAATTGCATTACCTGATCTCCATCATATTGATCGTAGGTTAAAGATAGTCCTGAACTGTGCCCCTGATCATTTTTCTTCCCATCATATATAAAACCTCCACATTCAATTCCATCATCATTAAAAAACAGCATCCCTGACCTCTTCTTCCTATCAGGATTAACCTTGCGATTATTTATTATGGTTTCTCCCTGAGGAAACCTATCCATATTAGTTATAATCATCTTTGTAGTCCCATCAGGTTCTATAATATTAATTCTTTCTACATCTATTTCAGTAAATTTAGTATTACCAATACCGGTGAAGGAAATAAAACATGTAGAAATTCCTAATACTGTAAATAATGCAAATGATCTTAAAAAAATGAGTTCCTTATTCATAATGTTTAAATTTTAATTACGCCAAAATTATAGGCATAACCTTGTATGCTAAACATAAAAACAATGAACTAAGGAAAATTAGCAATAAGCTAAGCCCAATTAGTATTTTGCTAATACTAATGATGAAGAGGTTGTTTAACTATTTATACGAAATAAGACTTTTCGTTAAAAATGTGCCCCGGATTATTTGATAGAAAAACGTAGCAGTTGAATAGCTTTATGAATGAAATAATACCCAATTAATATTTGCAATAAAGCAAATATCATTTCTGCCATAGATTCTTCCCTACCATCTACAACTTCCAAAATTGACTCAACAAGCAATGGAATAGAATACCTTATCAAAAAATAAGAAATAAAAGGGATAATCAATATTGCCAACCCAATTTTTAAAAACTTCATATTGAAGACTTTCATTTAAGTAACAAGTTGGTTAATAACATTAACTTAACGTTACTAAATGCTTTTTATTTTGGATTGGAATTATAAAAAAAAATCAAAAAACAAACATTTTGAAAATAGCATTTTCATTTCTCTTTAAAACTGCAAAAAATAAAATCCTGATGTGCTTTAAATGAAGTTTTATAATCTTTTGCCAGGCTTTTAATTCGGTCAAGATTATCCATCATCCAAAACAATAATTTCTTTCAGTTATAAATTAATTATAGAAGATATTATTTAAAAATTCTAACATCCTATCCAGTGCAGCAGGCGCGTCTTTTTCGAATTTTATACCTAAAAATAAATTTTCACCGGAATCTAAAAACGCATGAGGACGACCTTTATGTTCCCAATATTCAATATTAGAATGCCCTTTGTCTTTAAGTAACGAAATAAAACTTTTTATGGATTCAGGCGTAGTTAAATCATCCTTTTCACCTACTGTAAAAAGCATAGGTGGCAACTCCGTTTCACTAGCATCAGGTATATGATACACAGGTGAAACTCGCTTATAGAACTCTGAATGATCGACTGGATTTATTGTGTCACCAAATATCCCTCTGGCACTAGCATTTCCGAGTTGCCAGAATATATTAGAAGGTTTTTCCATACCCCCATATAATGCAAAACTGAGTACATCAAAAGCTCCATAGCTAATCATAGCGCTTTGCATTTTTAATCTTTTATCACCTAAAAATTCATTTAAGCCTTTCTCAGGAATATAAGAAGGTTTAAACCCTCCTGAATTACAAAAAAAATCCGACTCAGCGGATAATTGATCTCCATAAAAAGTTACCATGGTTGCCAGATGTCCTCCTGCACTATCTCCTGTTGCTATAAGTTGATCAGGATTACCTTTATATTGTTCTATGTTTTCTTTTATCCACAACACCGCACCAAAAGCATCCTCAACAATTTCATTCATTTTTACAGAGTTTCCTAGATCTCCCAGTAGCCTATAATTGACATTACAAACTACATAATCTCCGTGGTTAACCAAATACTCGGCAGATTGCGACATAATCTCCTTTCTATTGATTAACCATCCTCCTCCGTGAAACATTATAATTACCGGATAATTATCTTTCTCTTCATCTTTTAATGGAGTATATATATCCATTGTCAGGTCAAAACCTCTGGGAGAAGCCCATAGAATATCTGCATGTTTGATAAATTGATTTTTTACGTCAGATTCATCGCTCTGCTCCTGAGCAAAACTGATAGCAAAAAACAGGGTAAAAATGAATTTTAAATATTTCATATGAAAACTATTAAAAGTTAATGACTACCTTTTCAGATTGTAGGTTCTTTAAATTCACATAGAGACTTAAAATTCTTTTTTCTTTATTGTATCTATAATCTGGTTGTTCATCATTAACTAAGATTTTAGCAGGTACTTTATTAACATTATGAACAATCAATTCTACTATTTTATCCTTTGATACGAAATTATTACCGGTTTCATTAGTTAAAATAAGTACTTGTTGATTTTCTTTATATTCACTAACGAACTTTAAAATTTCATATTCTCCTTTCTCATATGCTTTAGGAGTAACTCCATCATCGTGATATAATTTATCGAAAGAATTTTTCACTGCCGGATCATGGTAAAAATGAAGTTTAAAGTTCTTCAAAGAATAATCTTCTGTACTCATTACAGGTTCGATCAAAGGAATAAATGCTCCTCCTTTTACAAAAACCGGAATATGATCTTCTTCAACATTCACTGTGTGATATCTCCCACCTGCAAACTTTTCGTCAGTAAAGAAATCATACCAGTTTGAATTTTTAGGAAAAGGCACATCCATTGAGGCTATACCTGGTTTGATTATCGGGGCTACTAGCATATCATCTCCCCAAAAGTATGCATAACTTAAGTTCTTAAAATCCTTATTATCAGACTCTTCAAAGAATAAAGGGCGCATTAAGGGAATACCTGTTTGATTATTTTCAAAAGCCAGCGTATAATTATAAGGTAGTAAACTATATCTGAGTTCAATACTTTTCTTGGCAAGTGATTTGGTTTTAGCATCATGAAATACCGGCTCCGGAGCGATATGTTCCTGAGCATGGGGTCTGAAGATAGGCTGAAATACTCCATACTGCAACCAACGGGTGTACAATTCAGGATCAAACTTTTCTCCCCCGGCAAAACCTCCCAGATCTGAATGCATATATCCTAATCCTTGTAAACCCATAGATAGGGCTATCTGAGGTTGAGGCTGTAATCCGCCCCAACTTCTATTGACATCTCCAGACCAGGGTATCATTCCAAATCTTTGTGAACCTGAATAACCAGCTCTCATCAAAATAAATGGTCTGGTATCAGGGAAATCTTTTTTATAGCCCTCATAAATCAATTTAGCCCAATCATGACCATAAATATTGTGAACTTCATCCGCACTTCCGCTAGCATGTATTAAATCCGAAGGATGGACTTCAGGTTCTCCTAAATCGCCCCACCAACCTGCAACACCGTACTCAGCTGTATATTTTTTATATATATTCCAGAACCATTCTTTACCCTTTGGGTTATAAATATCTACTATACCAGTATTGCCAAAATAAAAGTCATAGGTATATGGTTCTCCTGATCTGGTCTTTCCTAGAACTCCTTCTCTTACTGCTTCATCCCATTTTAATGAGGTGGAAAGTATAAAAGGTTCTGTGATTAAAATGGTTTTTACATTTTCATTTTTCAGGTCACTAATCATTTTTTTAGGTTCCGGAAAAGAATCCTTTAGAAACTCCAGATTACCCATATGTCCTTTAATATCTTTACCAAACCAATAAATATCAAGAATTATAGCATCAAGAGGTATACTATCTTTTTTAAACCTGTTAACAACATCCTCAACTTCTTGCTGAGAGTGGTATCCAAACCTGCTGGCAAAATTACCAAAAGCCCATCGAGGCGGTAGAGGTTGTTTTCCTGTCAAATTTGTATATTGATTGATCAGATCCTTCCAATCATCTGATGCAATTACCTGATAAGTCTTTCTTCCTCCAATCGTCTCATAGCTTAAGGTATTATCTCCCTTACTATCAATGTCTAAATGACCTATTGGGGCATTATCAAAATGCAGAGCATATTTTTTTGAAGATAGAATAAGTGGCATTGTAAAGTTCATCAAATCTGACTCTGTTTCATAACCATAATGTGCACGATTATATAAAGCATATTTCTTACCTCTCCGATTAAGTCCTACAACGCGATTCCCTGCTCCATATATTACTTCGTCTTTATCGATAGAAAAATGTAAAATTTCTGTTGAATCTTTTTTGATGTAGCCTTTATCCTCAGAAACTAACTCCTTTCCTTTATACTCATAGCGTATAGAAAAAGGCTCTTTACTTATAATTGCTCTAAGTTCTTTACTTCCATAGCTAAAACCATCTTTCCTTTTTCCTAAATAACCTTTATTATTTGTATCCATAACCACAGCATGTGAATTTGAGCTATACTCTTCACCATTAGGAATAAAAGAAGTTTCTATAATTTGGTCAGAATAGGTTTTAAGGATATATTTTCCGTTATCTCTGGGAATCTCAATATATCCATCTTTTTCTACAATAAATGAATCCTTTTGATGACAAGAAATAAAAAGTAAGCTTAAAATTAAAACTAAATATAAAGGTGAATTTTTAAAAATCATTTTGGTCATTTTTCTTACAATTCCTCAAATATAAATCAATACTACTTAAACCTGTTTAAATATCATATTACCATTAGATAATTATGAAAAATGAAGCTGAAGTTCACTTTATATGAAAAGTTTTTAATTGCTCTTCAAAATAAACGTTGAATATAGGGTAACAAAATGATCTGTGTATTGATATAAAATCAAAGGCTTTGTCCGGAGATTCCGAAAATCCTTCAAAAGAGTAGGAAAAAAAATCTAAACAATTTTATTATGAAAAATTTTAGCACAAATCATGTCTTAAAGGGTGTATTCTATATTTTTTTATCTCTTATATTATTTTCTTGCGAAAAAGAAAAAATAATAAACGAGACCGATCAGACCTCAGAAGAATTAATTCTTAAAACTGAAGAACGACCGGACAATGGCTATTGTCCGAATTATGATAGATCATGTTCAGATGATTTAATAAACAACGGATGCGATTTTATTTCTGGTAATGGTAGAGATATGCCAAATCAGTATCTTATGGTAGATATGCTCAATAATTGCAGAACAGAACCTCTACCTTCAAATTGTAGCTGGCAAGGTTATATTACCGAAACAAATAATATTGAAGTTGATTTAAACAATTGCTGCTATCCTGCGTATGCTTTAAATTCCAGACTTGACAGTTGGAAAAACCTGGCTACATCAGCAAAACCAAATTCATCCTATCTAATTACGAATTACCAAAGGATTTCTGGTTTTATGGTTACTCCCTATGGTCCCTATCGTATGAAAATAAGAGTGACCTACAGAAAAAAGATATGTGCACTCACCCCAATTCATCATTTAAAAAAATAATTCAATTTATTTAAAACAAAGTCTTTTGAATCCTGGTGCATTCCAGGATTTTTTTGTGTCTTCAAGTAACAGCACAAGATTACATTAATGTTAAGTGATCTATCCTATTCCTAAACATTTCTTTAAATCGAATCAACAGTGTGGTAATACAACCTGTTTACTTTTAGTATACTCATAAACACAGAACTTTTAAAACATTACACAAAATGAAAACCAACTACAAATCATCTTATCCCTATGAGTTATTATTACTCGGGATTACCCTGGCTCTATTCTGTTCACAGAATATTTTTTCGCAAAACACTAAAGAAATAGATCAAAAATTGGAGATCCCAAAAGACAAGCATTTCACTGATAAAATCTATCCAAAAGGAACTGGTAAATCCTTTTTAAGGTTCGGAGATATTCTAGTAGGCAGAGCCGTACTACCGGCTAACACATTTTCTGAAGGGCCTACCTCCGGACAGTATATTGGTAACGGAACAATAAACCAACAACCAGTTCCTTTTTATGACAAACAGCCTGTACAGGGCTTTTCTGCTGTATTGAATAATTTTGATGGAACCTTCACTGCCCTATCCGATAATGGTTTCGGGGGTATTGAAAATTCCGCCGACTACAATTTAAGATTATATCATATAAAACCAAGATTTGAAACTTTCTTTAGAAGAGGAGATGGAAAAATTGAGGTGCTCGATTTTACTGAACTCAGCGACCCAAATGGTCTAATTCCTTTCGCAATAGTTAATCATTTTACACAAGAAAGAATATTGACAGGTGCTGATTTTGATATTGAATCTATTCAAAGAACTGAGAATGGTGATTATTGGATAGGAGATGAATTTGGCCCTTTCATATTACACTTCAACAAAAATGGTGTGCTTTTGGATCCTCCATTTGCTTTACCTGATTTTGATGAAACCGACCTGGAATTAAGAGCTCCACAGAACCCTTATAATGAAGAGTTCAGTGCTCTGAGAGTAATGAATGCTATGAGAGCTCACGCCTTTACATATGGCAGCAAATCTCCAATAATGTCACCTTGGTTTGTAATGCTTAAAGATAATAATGAAAATACTTTTGTTGAAGATAGAAAAAATCCTCCTTCCTCCCTGCAACAAGCATCAAGTGAAATATTTGATGTTTCTTCTCTGAACAGAGCGGGACACGATGTCGTAGTATATACTGTAAACGACCTGGATAATATGAACCTTTTATTAGAGTTAGGGGTTCAGGGAATTATATCTGACCGCCCAGACCTCTTACTGCAGGCAGTTCAGAATTTTGATGGTAATAAAGATGGTAGTCCTGACTATTTAGACGAAAACGGACTGATCGATGTTACACTTTTTGATGCTCAGGGACATAGAGGAGCAAGAAACCTTAGACCTGAAAATACCATACCCGCTATGGAAGCTGCACTGGATAATTTAATGCCTACTTTAGAAACAGATTGTGGTATTACTTTAGATGGAATACCTGTATTGGATCATGATCCGCATATAGAGTCTGCTAAGGCACGTAAAGCAGATGATACTCCCTACAATTATGAAAATGAAGTTTTGATAAAAGATTTAACGTTAGCTGATATTCAGAATACTTTTATTGCTGACAAAATATTATCAGGTAGACCAGCTCAAACCAATGATCTATCATTATCTCCTGTGTCAGTTGAATTTTCTCAAAATAATGGATTTATGAGTCCATACATTATGCCATCTCTTCAACAGCTATTTGATTTTGTTCAGTTTTACATAGAGTATTACAAAACAGGAGAAGGATCTAATCATCCTGAAGCAAAAAAAAGGTGGATGAATGCTGCAAAAGTTAGATTTAATATAGAAACTAAGATTAATCCAAGAACAGATGTTGATGATAGAGGTGATATTTTTGCTGAGAGAACTGCAGATCCTGAAACTTTTACCCGAGCTATCGCTGATGTAATTATAAATAATAATTTACAGGATAGAGCTGATATTCAGAGTTTCGACTTTAGGACATTACTATTGACACATAAATTATATCCCGAGATCAGAACAGTTTGTCTGTTTGGAGATTTTCCAAAAGTAGCTGAAGCCGGAGATGGAACCAATTTACAAGATCAAAACGGACAAAACACACCTTGGTTGGCCGGTTTATACTGGCCCTATAGAAGCACAGAAATGACAAATCCTTTTAAAGTGAAATCCAGTGGAGGTTTTGAAGGAATGGCATTATCGACAGATAAAAAAATGCTTTTACCGTTATTGGAAAAACCACTGACTACAACAGAGAACAACAATTTATTGATACACGAATTTAATCTAAATAGTAAATCGTATAGTGGCAAAAGATTTCAATATCCTATGGATGCAAAAGCTTCAGCAATTGGAGATTTTATTATGTTTAATGAAAAAAGAGGTCTTATTATAGAAAGAGATGGAAGCCAGGGAGACCTTAATGGATTTAAAGCTATCTACGAAGTAGAGCTTGATCAGAATAAGGAAATAATCAAGAAACAACAAAATGTAGATCTTTTAAAAATCAGAGATATCCGTAGGATTTCAGAGCCAGGATTAGAAGGTGATGTAGGTATAGGTGCTGAGTTTGCATTTCCTTTTGTGACTATAGAAAGTGTTGTGGTATTTAATCCTTATTTGATTGGTGTACTAAATGATAATAATTATCCCTTCAGTATTGGAAGGCACATAGGGCAGCAATTACCTGACGATAATGAATTTATCATGCTATGGCTGGACCAGCCTTTAGGAAGATTTTGGTGGAATAGATCAGAAGCATCTCAAACGAAAGTAATAGAAAATAATTTAAACGTATACCCTAATACATTTAGTAGTGAAGTAAACTTTTCATATCAAGGAGATGACCAAATAAAGATGGATATTCAGATTTATGACCTTGCAGGTAATCTGGTTAAAAATATGCAAAACAGTAAATCATCAAAAGTAGTATGGGATGGTAACGCAGAAAACGGATCTCCACTCACCCCTGGAATATATATTGCAATCATTGAAATTGATGGACAATTTATGAAACGAAAGCTTATGAAGAAATAAGTTAACCAACTTAAATATGCCTCTTTAACCAAAAAAAGCTGTCTATTTCAAGACAGCTTTTTGTTTGTATTATTGATATGATTATTGTCTGGGATAGAGAAAAGATTTAATGACTTCAAAATCTACAACACCATTTTCTCTGACATCATATTGAATCAACAACTGTCCCCAGTATACACCATCAGTAAAATCTGCAATAATCCATTTATGGTTTAATAATCTAATCTTATTTATGGCCATATTTCCGCTCATACCTGCATAGGGTATTATGGGATTATCTTCACCGGCTTTGTTTTGGCTTAACAACTGTTCAATAATAGTTTGCTCTAATTTTCTGGCGTCATATCCCATATCTTCAATATATGCTATCGCCTCTTCATCACTATCTAGCCTAAAATAGGTCAGATCCATATTTAAATTGATCAAAGAATCAATTTCCAGCTGTTTAGTCTCTATTTTATTTTCAAAACTTTTAATCTTTGCTTCATAAGATTCTTCAGCTTTTCTTGCATTCATAAACATAAACAGTATAAACAAAGCTGAAAATATGAACAAGTACATAAAAATCTTTCCTTTCATATCAAATTGTAATTTTTAGGTTATCGTATGCTATAAAAATGTTTTCAGGTAAATCTTTTTCCACTTCTTCATGAAAACCCATTAAATGACTTATATGCGTTAAATAAGTTTTTTCAGGTTTTACTCTTTGTATAAAAGCTATAGCTTCATCAAGGTTGAAGTGTGAATGATGTGGTTCCTTTCTCAGCGCATTAATCACCAGACATTTTACTCCATCCAATTTTCGTATTTCATCCTCCGCTATAGTTTTAGCATCAGTGATATAAGCAAAATCATTAATTCTAAAACCATAAACCTGTAAACGATTATGCATAACATTTATTGGAATGATTCTAGCTCCTGAAAGTTCAAAAGGAGTATCATCTATTACATTTTCAGTAACACTTGGGGCGCCGGGATACTTGTTTTCTGTCGTAAAAATATATTCAAAACGTTGTTTTAAGGAATTCAAAACCCTCTGATGAGCATATATTGGGATATCTCCCTGTCTAAAAAAGAAGGGTCTTATGTCATCCATTCCCATAGTATGATCGGCGTGCTCATGAGTAAATAAAATTCCATCAATTCGCTTTATATTATTAGCAAGCATCTGCTGTCTGAAATCTGGTCCGCAGTCAATGACATAACTAAAGTTATCCCATTCTATCAAAATAGAAACCCTGAGCCGTTTGTCCTTAGTATCATTACTTAAACAAACAGGATGATCACTTCCTATAACCGGAATTCCCTGAGATGTCCCTGTACCAAGAAAAGTTACCTTCATTGCATTTATTGACTATTCGCAAAAGTAACCATTATTTTTGAGCTTAAAACTGATTAATTAATGTTAAAATTGTTTATTTCATCGATTATTTGTAGAAAATTTGCACCCTAATTTTTTATAATCATACAGGTATTAGTACCTTTACAGTAAACAAAAAAAGCCCGATTCAGTATGCCTATAACGATCATGGGAGATAAGGAGTTTGAATCTGCCCCCTCCATAAAAAGTAAAGCTTTACGTATAAATCTTAACCAAAACATCTATGGTACTTTTGCCGAAATTGGAGCCGGACAGGAAACTGTACGAAACTTCTTTAGAGCCGGTGGAGGCTCGGGTACTATAGCGAAGGCTATGAGTGCCTACGATAAGGATTTTAGTGATGCCATCTACGGAATTGAAGATGATAAGCGTTATGTCACTGAATCACGCCTTAAGAGAATGCTTAAGCACGAGGTAGACCTTATAGAGCAACGTATCTCCAGAGAAAAACATCCTAACAAATTATTTTTTAGCTACGCAAACACTGTAGCTACAATTGATTTTGCAAAAAAATATAAAGGTCACGGATGGGTAGGTGTACGATATCAGACAACTCCTACAGAAGATTATAATGAAATAATTTTGCATGTACGTTTTCACGAAAACGATGCCAGACTACAACAAAATACTTTAGGTATTTTAGGAGTAAATCTGATATATGGTGCTTACTACAAATATGATAATCCTAAAAAATTATTACGCTATTTATACGATCACTTAGATAAAGACCAGATAGAGATTGATACTATTAATTTTTCCGGTCCCAGATTTGAAAAAGTAGACAATCGTTTGATGAGTCTTCAGTTAGTTAAAAATGGCA
>NZVW01000154.1 GCA_002697475.1 Aquimarina sp.
TTGCTGTTGGTGATAATTTTACATATTTTTTTACCCCAAAAATATAGATTTATAAATGGAAATTGCCCAAAGTTTCCGGTATTCAGCCCGTAAAATTAATTATTTTTGTGAGGCTTTTATCGACCATAAAAATGAACGTTACCTGGCTCAACGGAAAAATTAGTCCTAAAGAAATCACTGAAGATCTAATCCATTTGGAGTATGATTTCAGAAAAAGAATCACCCAAAAGATTCTTTTAGAAATGGAAAAATATGATTGGGATGCCTTAGATGATATGCATTTTGACTTTTGTCCGGACAAAAAAACGTTTTCTTTATCACTAAATACACCAGAACCTTATTATTCTCATTTTTCTAGTCTCCTGAAACTTTAATTCATCTTAGTTTCTCTCCTGACAGAGTTCTACTAGTACACCATTAGTACTTTTAGGATGAATAAAAGCAACCAATTTATTATCGGCTCCTTGTTTTGGTTCTTTATTAATTAATTGAAAACCCTCTGCTTCAAGTCTTGTTAGTTCTTTATGGATATCTTCAACATCAAAGGCAATATGATGTATGCCTTCTCCTTTTTTAGCAATAAATTTACCTATAGGACCATCCTCTTTAGTACTTGCCAATAATTCTATCTTACTCTCTCCTACCTTAAAAAAAGAAGTGATTACAGCTTCACTCTCTACAGCCTCTTGTTTATAAGGTGGTACACCCAGTAATTTTTCATAGAGTTTATTAGCTGCATTAATATCTTTTACAGCAATACCTAAGTGTTCTATTTTTTTGATATGATCCATTTTATATTTAATTATGAGTTTGCTAAATTACAAAATACTTAAGCAAAGGTTTTTGTCATAATTAAATAACACAATCTGATAATTGACTATTTTTGCACCTATGGAAACAAACAGACAAAAAAAAATAGCCGGAGTACTACAGAAAGATGTGGCTGATGTAATTCAATTAGCACTACGAGAGGCAGGTGTAACCGGCATATTAGTTTCTGTGACTAAAGTAAATGTTACTACGGACTTGTCCATTGCCAAAGTATATTTAAGCGTTTTCCCTCATCATGAAGGTGCTAGAATTCTCGAAGAAGTTAATGCAGTTAAGACGAGAATCAAACATTTAGTGGCGCAGAGAACAAAAAACCAGTTGCGTAGAATGCCAGATGTAACCTATTATATTGATGACTCACTGGAATACATTGACAATATTGATAAGGCCCTAAAAGGAACAGAAAATCCCGTAGAAAATCCCGATCTTTTAGAAAGAAGAAAAAAGAAATAATAATCTTTTCTATAAAATGTTATTATCTTTAAATCCTGCGTAAATATAGAACGTCATATATATTGAATTTTTCATTATACATCGCCAAGCGATATTTATTTTCTCCAGGTAGCAGTAATGCTATTAATATCATTGCCAGTATAGCTGCGGCAGGAGTTGTCATTGGTGCCATGTCCTTATTTATTGTACTGTCAGGATTTGCCGGTCTTAAAGATTTTAGCCTACAATTTTCGAACTATTTTGATCCGGATCTAAAAATTTTTCCTACAGAAGGAAAAACATTTAAGTTTAAAGCTGCCCAGAAAGAACAACTAGCCAAGCTGCAAGGAATTGCAGAATACTCTGAAGTTATTGAGGAGCGTGTGTTTTTAGAATATAAGGACAAGCAAAAGACCGCTTTTATAAAAGGTGTGGATGCCAATTATTCTAAAGTAATCTACACGGATAGTATCCTTGTTCTCGGAGATTGGTTAACAAATAATGATTTTCAGGTAGTTGCAGGAAATGCAATTAGTAGGGAGTTAAGCATGGGAGTTGGGCAAACCTATACCAGCTTACTTAATATTTATGTGCCAAAACCCGGAAAAGGAATCCCTAATGATATTACTAAAGCTTTTTCAAAAGAATCTGTAGTCAATACAGGTATTTATAACATTAATGAAGAGCTAAACCATAAGTACATCTTTTCTACCATACATCTGGCCAGAAAGCTATTGAATCTGCCCAAAAACGAGGTAACCCATATAGAATTAAAGCTAACAGACAATGTAGATGAAGCAGAAGTGATCAATGAGCTCAACAAGATTTTTGAAAACAAGGTAGAGGTAAAAAACCGAGTTCAGCTTAACGATACCTTGTACAAAATGCTCAATACTGAGAATCTGGTTTCTTATCTGGTTATTACCCTCATTGCTGTCATTGCATTGTTTAATGTAGCCGGAGCTATTATTATGATGATTATAGATAAGAAGGAAAATATAAGAACATTGTATAGTCTGGGAGCGAATCTTAATCGCATCAGACGCGTTTTTCTTTTGCAAGGATCTCTAATGACTGTATTAGGTACTTTTTTAGGGCTGGCTTTAGGGTTGACTATAATTTTATTACAGCAACATTACGAGCTGTTAATGATTACACCGTCTCTGGCTTATCCAACCAGAATTACTCCACTAAGTTTTGTAATTGTCTTTTTTACAATAACCACTATAGGGTTTATCGCCTCTTTATTGGCTTCAAGTAGAATAAGCCAAAACCTAGTAAGCGTTAAGTAACATCTGTAAGTGCGCGCCCCTTACGGGTCGGGCTATACGCGCTACAAGGTAGCCTGCTGCTATCCCTCGCGCAAACGTTTTTCAAATACAGAAATTACACAAACTGGAATCCTGAAAAATTTTCTAAAACTTCATCAAAAGCAGCAAAAACATCCTCAGGATGGTCACTGGTCACCATTTTGGTTCTATAATCTTTAAAATGTGGAATTCCCTTGAAGTAATTCGTATAGTGTCTTCGGGTTTCAAAAACCCCTAGCTTTTCGCCCTTCCAGTCGATAGACATTTGTAAATGTCTGCGGGCTGCATCTACACGCTCCTCTATTGTAGGTGGAGGCAAATGCTCTCCTGTTTTAAAATAATGCTTAACTTCTTTAAAAAACCATGGATATCCAATACTGGCTCTACCAATCATAGCTCCATCCAGCCCATATTGATCGCGCATTTCCACAGCACGCTCAGGTGTGTCTACATCTCCATTACCAAAAACAGGGATATGCATTCTGGGATTATTCTTCACCTCTGCAATAGGTTTCCAATCTGCTGAACCCTTATACATCTGTGCTCTGGTACGCCCGTGAATAGAAATTGCCTTACACCCCACATCCTGTAATCGCTCTGCCACTTCTACTATACGGATAGAATCATGATCCCAACCCAATCTGGTTTTAACCGTAACCGGAAGTTTGGTATGCTTGACCATGGCTTCAGTCAGGGAAACCATGAGATCGACATCTTTAAGTATTCCTGCTCCTGCTCCTTTGCTTACCACTTTTTTTACAGGACAGCCAAAGTTAATATCAATAATATCCGGACCGGAAGCCTCTACAATCTCCACAGATCTTAACATAGACTCCAGATTAGCACCAAAGATCTGTATACCAACCGGGCGCTCCTTTTCATAAATATCCAGCTTCATTACACTCTTGGCAGCATCACGTATCAATCCCTCACTGGAAATGAACTCTGTAAATACAACATCTGCTCCCTGTTCCTTACATAAAGCTCTGAAGGGAGGGTCACTTACATCCTCCATCGGGGCTAATAGTAATGGAAAATCTCCTACATCTATGTCTCCTATTTTTGCCACGGCAATTTTATTTTTTTGCAAAAATACAAATTCTTATCTAACACGCGATTACGCCTTTATAAATTGAAATTTAGGGTGATCTAAAAATAAATTAGATAGATCGTATAATGGTTATAAAATCAACTATATTTGCAAGTCAAATGATAGGGTAACTCCTCTGCAAACAGGGGATAAGAAGGATGATGCGTGAGGGATAGAAGCAGGCTACCTTGTAGCGCGTATAGCCCGACCCGTAGGGAAACGCCCTAAAATAGTAATTGAAGATTATAGCATGAAGAACATACGTAACTTTTGTATTATTGCTCACATTGACCACGGAAAGAGTACACTGGCCGACCGTCTGTTAGACTTTACAGGCTCAGTAACGGAGAGAGAGAAGCAAGAGCAGTTATTAGATAATATGGATCTGGAGCGTGAGCGTGGAATAACGATCAAAAGTCACGCGATACAGATGGAATATACATACAAAGGAGAACAGTATATCCTTAACTTAATTGATACTCCCGGACACGTAGATTTTTCTTATGAAGTGTCCAGATCGATTGCTGCCTGTGAAGGAGCATTACTGGTTGTTGACGCTGCTCAGAGTATCCAGGCACAGACGATTTCTAACCTTTACTTAGCACTAGAGAATGATCTTGAAATCATTCCTGTATTAAATAAAGTTGATTTACCGAGTGCTAACCCGGAAGAGGTAACGGATGATATTGTTGATCTTTTAGGCTGCAGCCCTGATGATGTTATCCCGGCAAGTGCTAAAACAGGTATAGGAATCGAAGAAATACTGGAAGCCATTATAGAGCGTATCCCTGCACCTAAAGGTGTAGAGGACGAGCCATTACAGGCGTTGATTTTTGATTCTGTATATAATCCGTTTAGAGGAGTAGAAACTTACTTTAGAGTAGTTAACGGAGAAATTAAAAAAGGACAACAGATTAAGTTTGTTAATACAGGCAAGAATTATTTTGCTGACGAAATAGGAACATTAAAGCTAAAGCAAGTTCCTAAACAAGTAGTGAGAACCGGAGATGTGGGATATCTTATTACAGGTATCAAAGATGCTCGAGAGGTAAAAGTGGGTGATACAATCACTGACGCTAAAGAGCCTACTAAAAATGCTATCGGAGGTTTTGAAGACGTTAAACCTATGGTATTCGCAGGTATTTATCCTGTGGATACAGAGGATTATGAGGAGCTTAGATCATCGATGGAAAAATTACAACTTAATGATGCATCACTAGTATTTACACCTGAGAGTTCTGCGGCATTAGGTTTCGGGTTTCGATGTGGTTTCTTAGGAATGTTACATATGGAGATCATTCAGGAAAGATTGGAGCGTGAGTTTGATATGACGGTGATCACTACGGTGCCTAACGTATCATACCATGCGTTTACCAACAAAGAACCTGAAGTGCCTATTATCGTAAATAACCCTTCAGATTTACCTGATCCCTCAAAAATGAACCGTGTAGAGGAGCCTTATATCAAGGCAACCATTATTACAAAGGCAGATTTTGTAGGACCTGTAATGTCATTATGTATAGAAAAAAGAGGTGAAATAACAAATCAAACATATCTAACTACAGAGCGTGTAGAACTATCTTTTGATATGCCACTGGCGGAGATTGTATTTGATTTTTATGATAGATTGAAGACGGTTTCAAAAGGTTATGCTTCCTTTGATTATTCGCCAATTGGTATGCGTGCTTCTAAGCTGGTAAAAGTAGATGTTTTACTTAATGCCAATACAGTTGATGCGCTTTCTGCATTACTACACCAGGATAATGCCTATGAAATAGGAAAAAAGATGTGCGAAAAGCTTAAAGAGCTGATCCCACGTCAACAGTTTGATATTCCTATACAGGCAGCGATTGGAGCTAAAATTATAGCCAGAGAGACTGTTAAAGCACTACGTAAGGATGTTACGGCTAAATGTTATGGTGGTGATATCTCCCGTAAACGAAAACTATTAGAAAAGCAGAAAAAAGGTAAAAAGCGTATGCGCCAGGTGGGTAACGTAGAAATCCCTCAGGAGGCTTTCATGGCTGTATTAAAGTTGAATGATTAAACAGTTGGTAAGCAGACGTTAAAGACTGGTTAAGATTTTGTTTTGACAAGTAGTTTTGAGTTATATTAATATCTATTTAACACTCAAGATTATGCGCCATTTTCTTATTATTATATCATATCTTATTTCATTCTATGGTTTTTCCCAAACCTTTAGAGGCGTAATTATTGATAAAGAAAATAATACGCATATCGAAGGCGCCAATATTTATATCCTAAATCCAAAAAAAGGAGTCGTATCTGATAATAAAGGTAGATTTACGCTTAAACTTGATCTGGACCTACAACAAAGAGATTCGCTATATATTTCTCACCTCAGTTATGAATCTAAAACTATTCCCGTTAATACGTTAAACGGACAAAGAATAACTATAGAATTATCTCCAAAAGTTGAAGAATTAGAAAACATTGAATTTGTTACTGAAAGAAAGCTGCATCCCAAAGTTAAATTTGAAGTACTTGAGAACATGGATTTATCTGTTTTTGCTTTTGGATCTGATCTAAAAGAGGGAAAAATTTATATTTCAGGAGGAGATCTTTCTGAACGGAATGATCCTGCCCTCAAAGCTTTTCAATTAAATCCATCATTTGCAGATATGCAAGCTTCTTTAGATAAATTTCTCACAGAAATGAGATACACGACAAAAACCAATAAAGTTTATAATGACAAGATAAATTTTTTTGACATAAAAAAAGGGAAATGGAAGGAGCTTCCTTTAACATTAAGAAGAAGGGCATACCACAAGCTCCATGTTTATCAAGATAAAGTATACATAATTGGCGGGAAACGATTATCCTCGAATATAAGATATGAGTATCTAGACCCGAAGATCGAAGTTGTTCATTTAACGGATAATTCTATAGCAATTGATGATACTAACCCTCATCAGGCAGTTAACCCTGGATCCTTTTTATATAAGGATCGAATTATATTGTTAGGAGGCTCTTTAAAAATAAAAAATAACGGATTTAAGGTCTACTCTGATAAAATTCATAGTCTGAATTTAAAAACAGGTTTATGGTATGAAATAGGCAACACTCCTTTTAAAGGAGAAATGAAAACCGTATTATTAGAGGATAAATTATATGTCTTTGAGTTAGCTTCATTAAAAAATAATCAAAAATCCTTTTTACACATCTTTGATTTAAATTCGGGCAAATGGGTGAGCAAGGGTAAACTTCCTGAAGAAATTAGGGATCCCGGTGTAGCCAGCTCAGATAATACTATTTATCTTTTAGACGATGGAAAATTTTTTGTCTTTGATAGTAAAACATCCTTGCTAAGGGAATATTTAAGTGATTTATTTATTCAAGGTGCAACGATGCATTACCATGAAAATAGTCTATATGTGTTAGGAGGATATAAAAAAGATAATATATCTATGCTCCCATCATCCCAAATGTTTCGAATAGATTTAGATCAGCTAGATAATACAAAAGTTAATCTGTTTACTGAACTATAGTTTACTATTAATTATTTTCTCTAAAATTGCCTCTACTCCAAAATCATTATTACTTTTTGTCATGTATCTCGCCACCTCTTTAACATTAGGGTGCGCATTCTCCATAGCAAAGCTAAAAGTGGCCTTAGACATCATTTCCAGGTCATTATTATAATCACCAAAAACAACGGTCTCTTCTGGTGTGATATTTAACTTTTCTTGTAATTTCCCCAGCGCATGACCTTTATTAGCATCGTTATGGGAAAGATCGAGCCAAATTTCACCAGAAACTTTGACTTTTAATCTATCCTCTAAATGTTTTAGTGCCGGATATAAATATTTTTCAGATCCATTCTGATTACAGATCGCTATTTTTAAATAGGCATCATCAACTACATCAGCCAGATTTTCTACAATTTCATAACGATCATAGAACTCTGTAAACATATTGACAAAATCCTGTCCATAGTCTTCGATATAGCCTTTCTTTCTTCCACATAGAATAACCTGAGAGCCTTCTAGATCTTTAGTGAGATCCAAAAGTTCCAGATATAGATCTCTATCAATGACCGTCTTCTGTAATTCTTTATTACCGTGCATGGTTAAGGCGCCATTTTCTGCAATCACAAAGATATCATCCTTTATAGGTCTAAGTTTGTGGATTATACTATAATATTGTCTTCCACTTGCTGCTACAAAGGTTATTCCTAAGTTTTGTAATTGTTCAAACTGCCTGAAAAACTGCTCACTTACTTTACCCTCTGAATTGAGCAAAGTTCCATCCATATCAGTAGCTACAAGCTTTACTTTAGATAAATCCATAGTATTCCTTTAAAAACAGCAAATGTAAAGCCCTGATTTTGAAAAAGAGACCTATATCCCGTAAAATTTAGTTTAATTTAGGGTTTGATAACTTTAGGCTATAAAAGATGTTATTTTTTCAAAAAGAGATACAACTCCAATCCTTTAAAAGAGGGTTTCATTTGATTACTGAAACCATTATCTCTGAGTTTCCTGAAATTCAGGATATCAAAACAGGTCAGCTGCAGGTATTTATTAAGCATACTTCTGCCAGTTTAACCATTAACGAAAATGCAGACCCTACTGTTCGAGCAGATTTTGAAAGCCACTTTAACCAATATGTTCCTGAAAATACTCCCTATTACATACACACCTACGAAGGTCCTGATGATATGCCAGCGCATATCAAAGCATCATTACTAGGAAATTCAATTCTAATCCCTATAACAAATGGCAAGCTAAATCTAGGTACCTGGCAAGGTGTCTATTTATGTGAACATAGAAATCACGGAGGACCTAGAAAACTGGTATTAACTGCCTATGGGAAGTGAAATATTCAATTATCAAGTTCCAAATTTCAGCTTAAGATTTAAGTATAATAGATGAAAATATTTTTCTAAGCTGTTCACTTTCTTCAATCAGGTTGCTTATTATTTCCGCGTGATCCGGGTTGAAATCTTTCAATAATATTAACCAAAATTGTGATTCTTTAGCCTCCTTTCTAGCGATTTTGAGTCTAAATTTAAAATCTCTATCCCCCAATTTTTCATTTGCCTCAATATAATTCGCTCCTACCGAACCAGAGGATTTAATCAATTGTTTACCGTCCTCAATATTAGACAAAGATTTAGGTAGCATATTAATTAGCAATCTACATTCCTTTGCAAATAAATAAGTTCTTTCCTCAAGATTGTAAACATTTGATTTGTTCACCTTGTCAAGAATTGAATTTTGGAATTTTAAGCTTGAAATTTAAAAATTAATTGATTTGATTTTTAAAACCACTCTGACCACGGAATTCTACTTAGCATCAATATCCATGCTATGGTATAAAATATAGCTATCTGTTTGAATTTAGGTGTAGAAGTTAGTTTCTTTTTATGTTTAGAGTATCCTACTGTAATGAATACAACCATAAGAATCATAGTAAAAGGATGTTCTACATTATAAAGTCTAAGCAATGGATCACCCATAATCTCTGAAGCAGAAACACCGCTATTAAACCATAAAACTTTTGGTGAAACAAAGAAAATGATAATTCCTATTAATAGCTGAAGATGCGTAACGATTAACGCAAATAATGATATTCTGAAATCCTTAGGCGCATATTCTCTTTTAGTTATAACGCCAAAAATTCCATTTATAGTAGCTAGTGTAACTACTAACACCACAAGGTAAGCCCAGTAAGAATGAACGATTTGAATAGCTTCGTACATAGTAGATTGTTTAGATGAACTCAAAGGTAATCATATTCCATAAAAAAACCTCATCTAAAAATAGATGAGGTTTTGTATTTTAGTTATTATTCAAGTTTTAGTTAAAAGTATATCTTAAACCAACTTGCATTTGCCATCTAGAAGACTGAATTCCTCTATCATCCAGTTGTTCTATACCACCCTCAAAAGATGCAGGATTAAAACTAAACTCTGGATCTGGTCCCGCTTGTTCAGTTTCCAATAATCCTATGTTACTTGGTATAAACTTTCTTTTACCCCAATCTTTATTAAGTAAGTTAGTAAAATTAAAGATGTCTAAAGAAAGTTGTAAAGTATTTCTATTCTTACCAGTATTGATATAAAAGTCTTGTAAAAACTTCAAGTCGATAGTATGGCTCCAAGGTCCTCTATCCCCATTACGCTCAGCATACTGACCTCTTCTCTCTCTTAAATAATCATTTCCTTCAATAAATGCATCTAATGCCGCCCATTGCTCAGCAGATGTTAGACCATTTTCTCCATCTCTTAGATTGATTTCGCTTGCATTTCTAGGAATATATATTAAGGCATTATCTCTTGAATCATCATTTAATAGATCTCTTCCTTCTCTATATACGAAGGAGTAAGGAGCACCTTGAGTTCCCTCATAAAATAATGCTATTGTAGATTTCATAAATCCTAAGTACTCTTTTTCATAACTAACATTTGCCGAAAAACGAGAACCTTGAGAGAAATCCGATCTGGCTAAATCTATATTAGAGTTTTTACCATTAACAGTCTGGATATTTCTCCATTGAGAACTGTTTTGAGAAGATGTACCATCAAAGATCGACTCAGATTCTCCATATGAGTACGAGAAACTACCTCTAAAGCCATTTTCTAGTGGTTTAGTTAAAGTTACCGATGTATTATAAGAATAACCTTCTCCAGTGTTAGAACCTAAAATAATTCTTCCGTAAGTATTATCAATTAAATCACCAAAACTATCACTATAATAAGGACGGTTATCAGCTCCATTCAAAGTTCCCACAGGGCCTGCAATATTTAAGTTTTCGTAATAGATGTTGGTGATAACATCAGTATATAAGAAATCTGCGCTTGCGATTAATCCCCAAACTGGTAATTTTTGGTCTACTGCAATATTATACTTTATTACTTGAGGTAATTTTAAATCAGGTACAAATAAGTCAATATTTCCAGCAACACCGCCAGTTCCTGGTTCAACTGCAACAGGCTGATTGTTAATATCTGGATTAAAGGTAATTGTCGATGGATCTAAGTTAAATCCTCCCGTAAAACCTCCCGTAATACCATTATTATTATAAGAACCACCTGGCCATACTAATGGAATTCGAGAAGTGAATATACCCATACCTCCTCTTATTTGTGTCTTTCTATCTCCATTAACATCCCAGTTAAAACCTAATCTCGGAGAAATGTGAGCAGATGGTCTAATTCTTTTTCCAACTTCAGCTCCTTGTAAATCTTTTCCGGCTGCTTCTAATAATGGAATGGTTCTAGTATTAAAGTCTAAATTGGTTGCGCCATCTTCAAATATAGGTACATCCACACGAAGTCCCATTGTAAACTTAAAATTATCAGATATACTAATGTCATCCTGAACATAGAAACTTGGTTGATACAATTTAAATTCTGAAGCTCCATCAGATTCGTCACCAACAGCGTTTCCTCCCACTAATGAATACCCTCTTTGATATTCATCAATTATACCATTATAAAAATCATCAACACTATTAAAAGTATAATCTCCGTAGTTAAAAGAAAAGAATAAATTCTTTATTTTAGAAAATTCGTGTTGAGTACCAATAGTTATAGTGTGTCTACCGCTATATATTTCAAAATTATCTGCAATATTTAGAACATCCTGATCTAGTAAGTTCGAAGTAGAAAATGGCTCAGCTCCAAAAGTTATAGTTCCTCCACCATCTCTAATATCAACAGATGGAAATGGATCTCCAGAAGGATCTCTATCATCTCTTACAGTTTTATACCCAACTAAAAGATTGTTAGATCCCCAATTTCCAAGAGTAGAGTTAAACTCAAGCGTAGTTTCATTTTTTACACTCTCAAAATATTCAGAACCATTTATGAATCCTATATTTCTATTTCCACTATTTCTCGCTTCAAGATTCTCAGCTTTCACATAGTTATGCTTAACACTTAATTGGTTATTTTCATTTATATTCCAATCAAGTTTTAATGTTAATTTATCACTATCCAAAAATCTTGTATTGTTATCAAATCCTCCAGGATTGTAACCATAGGTAGTTTGAAGGAAATTAGACAAATCTTGTATTTGAGCTAAACTAGAGTCACCTTGATAATTACTAAAGTTAAATGGTTGAGGTGTCTCAGCCTCTTCTCGCTCATAATTCACAAAATAAAACAATTTATTTTCGATTATAGGTCCACCAACTCTTACACCATAAATTCTAGAGGAAAAATCAGCTAATTTTTCTCTTGATTCTCCATCATCAACTAAAGAAGGAGGCGTTTTACCAGCTAAATCTTGATTCCTAAAATAGGTATACGCAGATCCCTCTATATTATTAGTTCCTGATCTTGTAATTGCATTAATTGCTCCTCCGGAAAATCCAGATTGTCTTACATCAAATGGAGCAATATTAACTTGAAAAGTTTCAATAGCATCGATAGAAAATGGGTTAACTCCGGTTTGACCACCATCGGTACCAGAACCAGCTAAACCAAATACATCATTACTAACTCCTCCATCAATATACAATGCATTGTATCTATTATTTTGTCCGGCTAAAGAAACAGAAAAACCATCATCTCCTTCACTTATCTGAGCTTGCGGTGTAATTCTAACAAAATCAGCAACAGATCTAGAAACTGAAGGTAACGTAGATATTTGCTTCTCTGTCACGGTAGTTTCAGAACCTGTTTTACCAGAATCAAAAATGTTGTTTCTAGTAGTCTGAATAACTACCTCATCTAAAACATTAGCTTCTTCCTTCATTTGTACGCTCATGTTTTTAGAGTCACCAAGTTGTAGATAAACATCATCCTTAACAACACTTAAAAAACCAACATAAGTTATGTTGATTCTATACGGACCTCCAGTTCTCATGTTAGAGATACGATAAAAACCATCGAAATCGGTAATAGCAGCATACTGAGTTCCTGAAGGCAAATGCAAGGCCACTATATTGGCACCTGGAAGAGGCTCTCCATTGTTATCAGTAACTTGACCATTTATCGATGATTTAGTTACTCCTTGTGCAAAGGTCTGAGAGACCGCTGCCATAAGAATTACAATAAATAAAAATGTAATCTTCTTCATTATAAAAATATTGAGTTAATAAATTCGGCGCAAAAGAACGAATCTTTCAGCAATTTTACATTATCTTAACGTTAATTATTAGCCGTAAAATAATGACGGTATACAAGTTATAATTTATGTTTATGTAACTGATTATAAGAACTTTATTCTTATCAAGAAGTTATTAACCGAAATATTTTATTTTAGATAATATTTTAACAGATTTGTTGTGGAAGAATCATGATCGTTAATATGATTGTTATTGATTTCTAAAAGTATATTATCTGCAAGTTGTTTCCCTAATTCTACTCCCCATTGATCATAGCTGAAAATATTCCAGATAATTCCCTGTACAAAAATTCGTTGTTCATACATCGCTATTAAGGCTCCTAATGATTTTGGAGTTAATTGATCAATTAACAAGGTTGTAGTAGGTTTGTTTCCTTCAAAAATCTTAAACGGTAACAGCTTATCAATTATTGCTGGCGATAAATTTTTATCTGCTAATTCATTTTGTACTTCTGCCGCTGTTTTTCCATTCATTAAAGCTTCTGTCTGGGCAAAGAAATTAGCCATAAGTTTATCCTGATGATCCTGATCACCAAACAATGTCTTTTTGAACCCAATAAACTCTGCAGGAATTAATTTCGTACCCTGATGTATCAATTGAAAGAAAGCATGCTGGGCATTGGTTCCAGGTTCTCCCCAAATAATTGTACCTGTCTGGTAATTTACTGCATCGCCATTACGATCTACACTTTTACCATTACTCTCCATAATACCTTGTTGCAGGTATGCCGGTAGTCTATGTAAATATTGAGAGTAGGGTATGATGGCTTCACTTTCTGCATTGAAGAAATTGTTATACCATATACTAAGCAATCCTAAAATGACGGGTATATTCTTTTTAAAAGGAGTATTTTTAAAATGAGTGTCCATCTCATGTGCTCCCTGAAGTAATTTTTCAAAATTATCATAACCTATTGAGATACTGATAGAAAGTCCTACAGCACTCCAAAGCGAAAAACGCCCTCCAACCCAATCCCATAGAGGAAATATGTTTTTTTCTTCAATGCCAAAATCAACTACCTTTTGTACATTGCTTGATACTGCTACAAAGTGTTTACCTACAGCTTCTTCACTAACGCTATCCATAAACCACTTTCTTGCAGTTATAGCATTGGATAATGTTTCCTGAGTACCAAAACTTTTAGACACCACAATAAACAAAGTAGTCTCAGGATTAAGGTTTTTTAAATTTTGATGAACGTGATCTCCATCTACATTAGAGATAAAATGAAGATTAAGATCATTTTTATAAAATTCTAATGCTTCAGTGATCATTACAGGTCCAAGATCAGATCCTCCAATACCTATATTGACAATATCAGTAAATGCTTTACCAGTATACCCTTTTAAAGTACCGCTAATTACACGTTCGCTAAAATCCTTTATTTTTTGTTTTACATCTGCTACCTCAGGAATAATATTATGTCCAGAAACATTAACTTCTTTATCCGAAAAGTTTCTAAGGGCTGTGTGCAAAACTGCTCTGCCTTCAGTTTCATTAATGATATCTCCATTGAAATAAGAAGCAATTGCATCGCTAAGTTTTGTCTCTTCAGCTAACTGGAGCAGCAGTTCAATCGTTGTATTGTCTATTCTGTTTTTAGAGTAATCTACATAAAAGTCATTCCACTCAATCGACAGCTCAGTTGCTCTCTCAGGGTTGTTTTTAAATAGCTCTTTTAGATGTTTGTTTTTAATACTCTCATAATGACTGGTTAATTCTTTCCAGGCTTTTGTGGTGGTTGGGTTTATAGTTGGTAATGCCATTTTATAAAATTTCTGGTTTTTTTAGTTGGACACTGTCTAATCTTTGCTGCAGCGGTTTAATAAATTCAAAGAATTCTGGTTTTAATTTCTCATCTAGTGGTTTTGATGCTGGTAAATCCTGTTGAAAAGGATCAACTTGTTTACCGTTTTTCCAAAATCTGTAACAAACGTGTGGACCACTAGTGTTCCCTGTCATCCCTATGTAACCAATCGTTTCGCCTTGTCTTACGTATTGACCTACTTTAACAGCTTGTCTGCTCATATGAAGATACTGCGTTTCATAAGTGGCATTATGCCTAATTCTAACATATTTACCGTTACCTCCTTTTCTTTCTGATTTGGTTACAATACCATCAGCCGTGGCGAGTATAGGAGTGCCTATGGGTGCGGCAAAATCTGTTCCTTTATGAGGACGTATTTTATTACCGTAATACTTGATTCTTCTACGTAAATTATATCTTGAAGAAATACGGCTAAACTGAACAGGAGCTCTTAGAAATGCCCTGCGAAGGTTATCTGCCTCCTGATCATAAAAATCAAATCCCTGTTCTAATGAATCGTGTGCAAATCTATATGCAAAAATAGGTTTGCCTCTATGCTTGAAGTAGGATGCTTTGATCATTTCAATACCCGCAGGTATGGAGTCCTCTATATACTTTTCTGTATATATTACTTTAAACTCATCCCCTGCCTCAAGTCTGGTAAAGTCTATAGTCCAAGCATAAATATCGGCCATTTTGTAAGCCACCAGACTATTTACGTTAATGTCGTCAAACGTTTGTAAAAGACTGCTTTCAATAATCCCAGAGGCTACTTTTTCTACTAGTTTTACTGGTTTTTTATTCTTAGTGGCAATGATACTGTCTCTAAAATCAACTACCGTATAATCTATATCATTATTCTGATACACAAAAATCTGAGCCTTCGCAGAAGTATCTTTGGATTTAAACAAGGTATAAGGCTTTCCTGCTTGAATTCTGGTAACATTGAAAGAATCTTTTATCTTATTTGTAATCTCAAAAACCCTTCCTCTGTCCACACCGTGACTGTCTAAAATTTCACCAAAGCTATCCCCTGGCTTAATAGTATCTTTAACCACAGTAAAGTGATCGATATTAAAGCCAAATTCTTTGACAACCGGTGGTTTTTTTTTGATTACTTCAACCTCTGGTTCAATTACCTTTTTCTCTTTCTCTTTCTGACATGAAATTAATACAACTATCGCTAGTAGTATGTAACCAAATTTCTTCAACTGACTTATTATTTATTTTGAGCTATTAAATTGATGGGTAACCCATTGTTGTCCCCAATTCTCCTTTTCTTCTTCGTTCCACAAATTTGGAAAAAAATGAACTTTTTGAAAACTTGGTGGTAAAAAACTTTTCCAGTTTGTACCCCCTGTTGCCAATACTTCACCTTTGTCCTTGTTTAAATATCTATAGGCGGCACCCATGTGCATTAATAACCAGTTAATATTTACATTGGTGTCAAAAGTACGCAAAGCTTTGATAAGCTCCATATTATTTTGTTCCTTTTCAGGCAGATCCAAATATTTATGATAGATGGTACTGGATTTAACCTCTTTTGCAATCCTCATCATTCTAGGAGTATAACGATACTCAAATTGCTTAAGTGTAAGGGTTTTTTCTCCGGTTTTCATATCTGTCGCACCGGATTTCCAATATAAATGCTCATAAACTTCCTCTAAAGCGCTGTGTTCATTAAAATCAGTTCTTTGTTTAGCATTTACTAAATTGAATAAAGGTGTGGAGTAAATTTCAATGAGCCTGAATTGCACAGATTGAAAACCACTTGCAGGGAGCAATGACATTCTATACTTAAGAAACTGCTCTTTATCCATGCCCTTGATCATAACATCAAAAGAATTAATCAGAATCCTGAAATATCTATTAACTCTCTCCAGTTTTTCTATAAAAAAAGATGCTGTCTGCAACTTATCATCTATAATTTGCTTTAGCTCNTGTATGATGAGTTTAAAATACAATTCTGTAATTTGATGATACGCAATAAAAATCTCTTCATCAGGGAAATGCGTTCTGGGTATTTGTAAGCTTAAAAGGGTATCTAAATGTATATAATCCCAATAAGTGAGATATCGGTCATGTAATAAACCATCCAGATATGAACCTAGATCCTGTCCGGAATTTTTAAATTTTGTTTCAAGTTGCCTGATTTTATCAACTATTTCAGGCTTGATTGGTTCGTTCATTAATCTACAATAATTTTAAAAGGATGTTTTAGTCCCTTAAACGCATCAAGATCAGCAACAATGGATCCTACAAGAATATCTGCTTTTATTTTTACCGGCATTCTGTTTTCATCATCACTAACCCATACAGTCATACTTTCTTCTTCTTTAAATATACGATCTGCCTGAACGTAAGGCCTAAATTTTAAACATGCAATTTTACCCATTTTTGTTTTAATAACCTCTCTCCCCAGAAATTTAAGCTTGAATTTGTAGTTTTCATTATCAAAAAACATGTTCACAACTTTAGAGTCTCCCTTTTTTAAGCTTCGTGGATCTATATTATTTCTTAGGTAATAGAAAGAGGACATCATGTCCTGAACTTTTTCCTCTATGGTAAAAGTTTCTTTGGTTTTATGTTTTTTATTATGAACTAAAGCTTGATTTTGATCGTGATCAAAATTAATTTCAATGTCCTTAGTATATCCTCCCTCATTGATTTTTCGGATAAAGCGATAGGGCTTAACTTCATTTTTATCAATATAGGTTTCATAGTAATCTTCTACTTTAAAAAAGAGACTTAAAAAGCCTGAGGACTTCCCTGTTCCCACAACGTGATATACAGGTTTACCATTTATATAGTCGTCTTTAACCTCTAAAGTAGCATAACTAGCAGTGAATACTCCATAATGAATTCTAAACTGAAACCACTCTCCTGTATCAAAAGCTTTATGTTTATCCTGAGCTATCCCAGGAATTGATATCATCATTATTACCAGCATAAGTAATACTCTCATAGTCTTTGGGTTTTATTCGTTTTTTTAAGGTGTAATATGTTGATAAACAATATCCATTCCAAAAGTACTATAAATCACTTTACTTAAAAATTAAAATACGATTAAGACTTGTGTTTACATATAAAAAAAGAGAGCCACCACAGCTCTCTTTTACTTTTATTAACCAACTAAAAACTTAAATTATGAGAATAATTATTGTTTTTGGTATAAGCGGTAACCACTCCACTTACGTTGGCAAATATCAAACATTTTTGAATAATTATCAACCGAAAACGTTTTTTTATTATGGAATTTAACAAAAATATTGTTGAATAATTATAATATGTCAATTTTATAAGTTTCAAAACACCTGAAATTATGGTATTCTTAAAACCAAAAATTAATTTATTAAAGCGTTCCTCGTTGTTCCTGTTCTCTTTCAATAGCTTCAAAAAGTGCTTTAAAATTTCCTTTACCAAATGATTGTGCCCCTTTTCTTTGTATAATTTCAAAAAACATTGTGGGTCTATCCAATACAGGTTTTGTAAATATTTGTAAAAGATATCCTTCATCATCCCTGTCGATAAGAATTCCTAAATCTCTTAGTGGTTCCAAATCCTCATCAATTTCACCTACTCTATCCAAAACAGTATCATAGTACGTAGATGGAACGGTTAAGAACTCAACTCCCCGCTTTTGTAATTCAGAAACTGTCTGGATGATATTATCTGTGGCAACAGCAATATGTTGCACACCAGCTCCATTATAAAACTCTATATATTCTTCGATCTGTGATTTTTTTCTTCCTTCAGCAGGCTCATTGATTGGAAATTTAATTCTTCCATTGCCATTACTCATTACCTTACTCATCAGAGCAGTATACTCTGTAGAGATATCTTTATCATCAAAAGACACCAACTGTGCAAACCCCATTACTTTAGCATAGAACTCACACCATTTGTTCATCTCGTTCCAGCCTACATTACCCACCATGTGATCTATAAATTTAAGACCCACATCGCTTGTTTTATATGGCTTATCCCAAGCTTTGTATCCTGGTAAAAAAGCTCCGTTATAGTTTTTTCTTTCTATAAATATATGTACTGTCTCCCCGTAGGTATGAATTCCGGATTTAATGATATAACCCTGACTATCTTCTTCTTTTACAGGTTCCATGTAAGGTTTAGCTCCTCTTTTTACGGTTTCCTCAAAACTCTTAGTAGCATCATCTACCCATAAAGCCACGACTTTAACACCGTCTCCATGGGCATTTATATGGCGATTTATATCACCATCAGGTTGTAAAGGAGAGGTCAATACTATTCGTATTTTGTCTTGCTNCATTACGNAAGAAACTTTATCCTTTATTCCAGTTTCAAGCCCTGCATAAGCCACGGGCTGAAACCCCCATGCTGTTTGGTAATAATAAGCTGCCTGCTTAGCATTACCAACATAAAGTNCTACGTAATCTGTACCTAATAAGGGCAAAAAATCCTCTGCCTGTGGTACTACTTTTTCTAAATTATCTGGTGTTATATTGGTATTCATTTTTGACGTAATTTTTATCAGTTATCAATTAAGTATGCTTTCTTTTATAGATCCCTATATGCTTACCACATTGCTCTTGCCTGAGGTGAAATAAATAAATGTTTAGCTACCATATTATTCGAGCCAGGATTTATAGTAATCTTCATCAGCAATCTTCATTGCTTCTTCCGTAACCATCAAAGGTTTAAAGGTATCAACCATTACTGCNAGTTCATCCGTTTTNTCCTTTCCTATACTGCGCTCCACGGCTCCAGGATGTGGCCCGTGGGGTATACCCGCAGGATGTAATGAGATATGACCTGCATCAATATCGTTTCTACTCATAAAATCTCCATCGACATAATATAAAACCTCATCACTGTCTATATTGCTATGGTTATATGGAGCAGGTATAGACTCAGGATGATAATCATATAATCTGGGTACAAAAGAACAGACTACAAAAGCATCGGTTTCAAAAGTTTGGTGTACCGGTGGTGGTTGATGTATTCTTCCTGTTATAGGTTCGAAATCATGAATCGAAAAAGCATACGGAAAATTGAAACCATCATAACCCACTACATCAAAAGGATGTGTGGCATAAACCATTTCAAAGATTTCATCCTGCTTTTTGATTTTCATCAAAAACTCTCCCTTTTCATCATAAGACTCTAACTCTTGTGGTGCCCTCAGATCTCTTTCACAAAATGGAGAGTGCTCTAATAACTGACCAAACCAGTTTCTGTATCTCTTAGGTGTATATATAGGTCTTCTGGACTCTACTATAAATAATCGATTATCTTCTGAGTCAAAATCCATTTTATAAATTGTCCCTCTTGGAACCAAAATATAATCCCCATACTTAAAATCTAAATTTCCTAAGTGACTTCTAAATTTACCTGAACCCCGATGCACAAATATCAATTCATCAGCATCAGTATTCTTATAAAAATAATCTTTAGTCGATTTCTGTGGTGCTGCTAATATGATATTGACATCACTATTAGTCAGTACACATTTTCTGCTTTCTAAATAATCATTTTCAGGTTCTACTTTGAAACCGTGAAAACGGTAGGATTGTATATTATTAGAGATAGCGACCTTTGGACTAATATCATACTTGCCCTTAATTTCTTTGACTTGAGTAGGTCTATGGTTATGATACATATTAGTCGACATCCCATCAAAACCTATAGTACCGAATAATTGTTCGTAATACAGATCTCCATTAGGCTTTCTGAATATTGTATGTCGTTTGTGTGGGATTTTTCCCAGGGAATGATAGAAAGGCATGAGTTTTAGTTATAAAAGGTTATACAGAATTCTGAGTGCGAAATAGTCAACCTCCTTATTCAGGGTTTCTTTTAATAAGGTAGTGTAATAGTAATAATAAATCCTGCCAGAATAGACTCATAATTCTACAAATATCGTAAAAAATTTATTCTTTTTTTATAAGTTCATATTAAGATATAAACGAAAAATGTTAAATCCTAAAACCAAAATCCTACACTAAAAAACCATTCGCTTTCATCTAATTCTGGAGAATAGGTAAATTTAACCTGTATGGGTCCTGCAAATGTCTCCAAACCATAACCGAAAGCGTATCCGGTATACTCAGGTGAACTTAACCAGTCCCCTGTAGTGAATAACTTGTTGCCTACATTGGCAAAATTTGCAGATACATTGATGTGGTTTTTATTGAAAATCTCATAATCCAGCGTTACTAGGGTTTTTGCAAAACTTTCTCCCGTTATTCCAATAAAGTCATACCCGTAAAAAGGAATAAAGTTATTGATCATTTTAGCTCCAAAACCTCCCAACAGGAAATCCAGAGAAGGCACATTGTTATTTCCTATTTTCGTTCCGGCTTCGAGGTTTAGATTAAACGAAAGTCTCCTTGTCACAGGCGTAGCATATCCAAACGTAGCTTTAGCAATGGAAAATTGTGAGAAGTTATTAGAAAAGTCAGATGAAAAAAGGTATGCATGTATGTCCCCATCAAAAAGAAAACCTTTGGTAGGAAAGTATTTATTATCATAGGTGTCCAATTTCAGATAACCAAATACACTCCAGTAATCACTATCATCAAAAACAGTTCTAGGCATTTGATCATCATCCTCTCCGAAGGTATCAGATAAAATTCTTAATCTTTTATATTCTGCCCCCACTCCTAATGAAAATGTTTGCTTAAATAAAGTTTCAAAATAAAGACTTGTAGTGAAGTCCTGATAATCAATATTAATACTGTTTATTCCAACCAAATCAGGAGCTTCTCCAAATTCACTTAAAAAATCTACATCAATATCCTTATCAAATTTGTAAAATCTGGAATTGAGCCCTATACTCCAGTAATACCCCTTATCTATATAATAATCTACATTGTACCTGATATTATCACCCAATGCCAAATCGAAAGAAAAAATATCATTATTAAACAAGAGTCTCTTTCTGGTAAGATTGATAAGAGCAGCAGTTTGAAGAAGATCATCATAATGTAAAGCAAACCTGAAGAGCATTTTATTGTCACTTTCTTTTACATTTAATAAAAGAGCATTACCACCATCGGTATTAATCAAACGATGGCTTATTCTATCAAAATTTCCGGTTGCAGAAAGGTTATTAATACCTTCATTAAGTTTTTGATAAGTCGTATTGGCTGGTGATTTTAACTTCAGCTTACCTAATATATATGACCTGGTGTAAGCATTGTTACCCGTAATGCTCATAATATCTATGTTTAGACTATCAGAAATACTCTCAACTTCGATATTCCTAGGAGGTTCTTTCTGCATCTGTTTAATTTGCTTCAGTTTTTCATATTGATCAAAAGCTGCTTTTTCTCCTGCTGCTATAATATCTTCGGCCTGATCAAATGATATAACGGAAAAATCCTTTATTGACGGTTTAATATACACATCTGTTTTAGGAGCTTTATCCTTCATATCGTTTATGGTTCTGAAATTGCTTATCTGCAACATAATATTAGTTACAGAGTTTAGCTCTTTTCTAAGCATTAAGCTGTCCTGTACATCTATACCTATGACGATCTCTGCTCCCTTTTGCTTAATTTCTTTAACCGGATAATTATTAGTAACTCCTCCATCAGTCATTAATACACCATCCACCTCAACAGGACTAAATACTGAAGGTAAAGCACTACTGGCCGACACAGCCTCTGGCAAGTATCCCTTATCTAACAGTACTGGTGAACCATTTTCAATATTTGTAGCCATGCAAAAAAATGGTATAGGGAGACTGTCAAAGTTTCTTATGCGATTAACGTGTTGTGTATATCTGGAAAACTGATTATAAAAATTTTGCCCCTTAGATAATCCTTTGGGCAAATCAATTTTAAAATTATCAAAAGGCAAAGTAATTGCATATTTTTCAGCGTCTTCCCTTTCGTAGAATGTCTTAGCCCGTCTAGGTAGTTCGTCTTGTATAAAAGCATCAAAATCAGCAGATCTAAAAATAGAATCCAGTTGCTTGGCGTTGTAACCTGAGGCATATAATGAGCCTACGATAGCACCCATACTGGTTCCGCCTATATGGTCAATTCTTATTCCCAGATCTTCTATAACCTTTAACGCTCCAATATGTGCCAACCCCTTAGCTCCACCCCCGCTTAGTACTAATCCTACCTTAACATCCTTAGGTAAACTATCTATTTTTTTTGACAAACTATTCTCTTCCTGAGCGGTCAAAAATCCAAAACTCATAAAAAGTAAGAAAAGACTAATTAGCTTAATTTTTATATGTTGTGGAATACTCATTTACTTCGCTTTTTTAGAAAGATAAAAATTATATACTTTGGTTGCTCTGGAATCTCCAATAACTTCAGCTAATTCTTTTTGACTAGCCTTACTAATCCGTTTTACGGATCTAAATTGTTTTAATAATTCTACAACTGTTTTTTCTCCAATGCCAGGGATGTTGTCCAGTTCCGTTTCTATCGCGGATTTACTTCTTTTTTGTCTATGAAAGGTTATCCCAAACCTATGCGCTTCATTTCTTAAATGTTGAATTACTTTTAATGTTTCTGATTTTTTATCAAGGTATAAGGGGATCGAATCTCCGGGATAATATATTTCTTCCAGTCGCTTGGCAATACCAATAATGGTAACCTTGCCCCTTATGTTTAATTGATCCAAGGCCTTTAATCCAGATGATAACTGACCTTTTCCTCCATCTACTATTACCAATTGGGGTAATGGTTCTTCCTCGTCAAGCAGGCGCTTATATCTTCTGTATACTACTTCTTCCATTGAAGCAAAATCATTAGGGCCTTCAACGGTTTTAATATTAAATTTTCTGTAATCCTTTTTACTAGGTTTACCATCTTTAAAAACCACACAAGCGGCTACTGGATTAGTACCCTGAATATTTGAGTTATCAAAACATTCTATATGTCTTGGTTCTTCTGGCAGTCGAAGATCCTTTTTCATCTGGGACATCAAACGTTTCACATGTCGATCAGGGTCAATTATTTTTATTTGCTTAAATCGCTCCTGCCTATAATATTTTGCATTTCTTAATGAGAGGTCAACTATTTTCTTTTTATCCCCTAATTTAGGGACGGTAATTTTTATATCTTCTCCCACATCTACCTTAAATGGTGTATAGATTTCTTTTGATTTAGAACTAAATCGCTGTCTGATCTCTACAATGGCCAATTCCAAAAGTTCTTTGTCAGCTTCCTGAAGCTTTTTCTTCATTTCTATGGTATGTGATCTAACAATAGCACCGTATGAAAGCTGTAGAAAATTAACATATCCAAAGGCTTCATCTGATATAATGGTAAACACATCAACATTACTGATATTAGGGTTGACAACAGTAGATTTTGCCTGATATCTTTCTAAGATAGCTATTTTATCTTTAACACGCTGAGCATCTTCAAATTCCATTTTCTCGGCATGCTCCATCATTTTTTGCTTAAACCTGAACAAAGAATCTTTAAAGTTGCCTTTTACGATTTGCCGGATGGCATTCAGATTTTCAAGATATTCTTCCTCAGATTGGAAATCTTCACAAGGACCTTTGCAATTACCTAAATGATATTCAAGACATACTTTATATTTACCATCGTCAATTTTTTGCTTTGATAAATCATAGTTACACGTTCTCAAAGGATATAGGCCTTTGATGAGATCCAAAAGAGCATTAACCGTTTTTACTGAGGTATAAGGCCCATAATATTCTGAGCCATCTTTCACAAAATTTCTAGTTAGAAACACTCTGGGAAAACGTTCTTTTTTTATACAAATCCAGGGATATGTTTTATCATCTTTTAACATTACATTGAACCTGGGTTGATGCTTTTTGATCAAATTATTCTCCAGAAGAAGAGCATCGGTTTCAGTTTCAACCACAATGTGTTTAATGTTTCTAATTTTTTTAACCAATACACTAATCCGGTAACTGTCGTGGCTTTTTGTGAAATATGAAGACACTCTTTTTTTTAGATTTTTAGCCTTTCCTACATAAAGTAATTTATCTGACTTATCATAATACTGATAAACTCCCGGACTTGACGGTAATGTCTTAATTTGTATTTCTAATGAAGCTTCTTGCATAATGTTACCGTAAATTTAAGTCATTACTATTATAGTGTACTGTATGAAAACCTTTTAAATTTTGTTAAAAAAATACTCCTGTTTGTATTGACTGTGTATTACATTAATTAATGCTTAATCTTTAGAAAGCATCTGTATTTTTCTTACTTTAGCGGTACCAATACATTATAATTACTTGGAAGTAAAGAAAAAAATAATAGGAAGGACTGATAAAGTTGATTTTCCTTTGCTGGATCTGGAAGGTATTGATGCAAAGGTTGATACCGGTGCTTATACTTCCTCTATCCATTGTGTGGATATTATAGAAATTGATCAAACTTTACAATGTTCTTTCCTTGATGCCACTCATCCTGAATATAATGGAAAAAAATTTACCTTCAGTAATTATGATATAACCGCTGTTAAGAGTAGCAATGGTAAGGTTGAGGTTCGATATGCTGTCAAAACCAAAATAACGGTATTTGGAGAAACTCACCCAATAACTTTGACCTTATCTTCAAGAGAAGATATGCGTTTTCCTGTTTTAATAGGAAGAAAATTCTTAAGTGGCAAATTTATTGTTGACCCTCAATTGGAAAACCAATCTTATAATCAAACTTTAAATGAACATTAAAATTCTTTCTCGCAGCAGTAAATTGTATTCTACAGATGCGATTGTACAAGCTGCCATTAAGAGAAAACACAACGTACAGGTCATAGACCCATTAAGTTGTGATATAGTTATTGAAAAAAAGAAACCTGAAATATATTATAAAGGGAAAAAACTAGATCATGTAGATGCTGTTATCCCTAGAATTGGTGCGTCCATTACGTATTATGGTACAGCCGTAGTAAGACAATTTGAAATGATGAATGTCTTTACTACAGTAGAATCTCAGGCCCTTATACGATCAAGAGATAAATTAAGAAGTTTACAAATTCTATCCAAAGCAGGATTAGGTTTGCCTAAAACTGTTTTTACTAATTATAGTAGAGACGTTGAAGGTGTTATAGATCATGTAGGAGGTGCCCCTCTGATCATCAAACTCTTAGAAGGTACTCAGGGATTGGGAGTGGTATTAGCAGAGACAAACAAAGCTGCTGAATCTGTTATTGAAGCCTTTAATGGTTTACAAGCCAGAGTAATTGTGCAGGAATATATAAAAGAAGCTAAAGGCGCAGATATCAGAGCTTTTGTAGTGGATGGTCACGTTGTGGGTGCAATGAAAAGACAAGGTAAGGAAGGTGAATTCAGATCTAATTTACATAGAGGAGGTACTGCTTCAATTATTGAGCTAACTGATGAAGAAGAAAATGCTGCAATAAAAGCTGCCAGAGCTATGCGATTAGGAGTTGCGGGCGTAGATATGCTACAGAGCGAAAGAGGACCTCTCATCTTAGAAGTTAACTCATCACCAGGATTAGAAGGTATAGAGCAAGCTACCGGAAAAGATATTGCCAAGTCTATCATTCGTTTTATAGAAAGAAGTCTTTAATGTCTAAGTCTAAACATGACATATTAAATATTCTGGGAGAAGATATACCCCTAGGTGCCAGTAGGACTATAAATTTTAATATTGCTAAATTATATACTTCTACAAAGGTTGAGATTCCGGTTATTATTGAACGATCAAAAAAACCGGGTCCTGTGGTTCTAATCACTGGAGGAATACATGGGGATGAAATTGATGGTGTTGAAATTGTAAGACAAATCATAGCCAAAAGAATCAATAAACCTTCTAAGGGAAGTATAATTTGCATTCCATTACTTAACGTCTTTGGTTTCCTGAGTATGAACAGATCTTTTCCTGATGGCAGAGATCTTAACAGGGTTTTTCCAGGTACTAAAAACGGATCTCTAGCTAGTAGGTTTGCTTATCAATTTGTCAATGAAATTTTGCCTGCTGCAGACTTTTGTCTTGATTTTCATACAGGAGGAGCAAGTAGATTTAACGCACCACACATAAGAGTAGTACCTGATGATGAAAAACTCATCAGTTATGCTAAAATATTTAATGCTCCTTTCATTTTATATTCTAAAAATTTAGAAGGCTCCTACAGAGCAACATGTGCTAAAAAAGGTATTGATATCCTGCTATTTGAAGGCGGAAAATCTCAAAGTAGTAGTAGAGAAATAGCCAGAGAAGGTGTTGAGGGAACTATGAGGATACTTAAGCATCTCGGTATGCTGAATAAAAAGTTCGAAGCTCCTATACCTCACGCACGTTCTATAATCATCAAGAGTAGTCAGTGGATAAGAGCTAAATACAGTGGATTATTACATCTTAAAATTCCCATTTCAAAACATGTGGAAAAAGGAGAAGTTTTAGCTACAATTACAGACCCTTATGGAACTAAGAGGCACGTAGTTAAATCTCCCTATGAAGGATATGTAATCAATCTTAATGAATCACCAATTGTTTATAAAGGAGATGCAATTTTCAGAATAACAAAGGAAATTGATGGAAGCCACTAGCAAAAAAAATCTGCGAAAAAAATATAAGCAGCTCAGAGCTGAACTTACGGATTCTGATATTGAGGAACTAAGTATAAAAATTGCTAATAATTTAGTGCCCCTTGAAATATGGGACAAAGAGTTCTATCATCTATTTCTCTCTATAAAAAAACAAAAAGAAGTAGAAACTGAATTCATACTAAATATACTTTTAGGTAAGGATAAGAATGTAGTTATCTCAAAAAGCAACTTTAATGACCTGGAAATGGAGCATTATTTACTTACAGATACTACAAAAATTAGAATTAACAATTACGGCATTCCGGAACCAGTTGATGGCATTAGTATAGATGTCCATAAACTCGATGTAGTATTTATTCCACTATTGGCGTTTGACAGTATTGGAAACCGAATAGGTTATGGCAAGGGGTTTTATGATGTTTTCTTAAAAAAATGTAACCCTGATGTTATTAAAATAGGTGTTTCTTTTTTTGAAGCTGAAGAAAATATTAGTGACACCAGCGATAATGATATCCCCTTAAATTTTTGTGTTACTCCTACAAAAGTATACAACTTTAACACATAGTTAAAGTTCCAAAAGATATTGCTTTATTCTATATCTTAGATACGTTTATTAACCCTTTTATTATGCCCCAAAATATTGAAACCGTTTGCATCATCGATGATGATAGCATCTACATTAATCTTATCACTAAAATTTTAGAATTAAAAAAAATATCTAAATCTGTACTGGTTTTTAAAAATGGAAAAGAAGCTCTGGACTACTTTCAATCTTTAGTAGATCACGGTGATGCCAATCAGATCCCTGGGATTATACTTTTAGACCTAAATATGCCTATTATGGACGGGTGGGAGTTTCTGGACCAATTTGCTGCTATTAATGAAAAGCTGCCAGAGAGGACAAACCTTTATGTAGTCAGTTCTTCCATAAACCTAAGAGATATAGACAGAGCTAAGTCTATAGACATTGTATCAGACTACATTACCAAACCCTTAAATCTTGATGATTTTGACAAAATATTAAATTAACTGTGCTTAGGAAATGCTTTTTTGTAAAATACAATCAGAAGGAAAACACCTATACTAATAGCCGAGTCCGCAATATTAAAGACCGGATCAAAAAACGAGAAGTGTTCTCCTCCCCATATAGGTATCCATTCAGGCAAAATTCCATCATAGAAGGTAAATTGTATCATATCCACCACTTTACCGTGGAAAATTGTTTCATATCCTCCTGCTTCAGGCAAGAAAGTGGCTACCTCAATCTGTGTGCTCTGACTAAATAACACTCCATAAAATACAGAGTCAATTATATTACCAAATGCTCCGGCAAATATTAAGGCTATACAAAAAGTCAATATGGCTGGACTATTCTTTTTTACGGAATCATATAACCAGTATCCTATTCCACATATGGCTACCAGTCTAAATAAAGTAAGTACTAATTTGCCATAACTGCCAGGCAACTCAACACCCCAGGCCATTCCTTTATTTTCTACAAATACAATTCTAAACCAAGAAAATACCGATACTTCTTCATGAAGTGCGAAATTAGTTTTGATATATATTTTTGAGATTTGATCAATTAGTAAAACTAAAATGATCACTATGATAGATTTTTTTAAAGACATCTTTACTGTATTGCTACTTTAATTTGATTGACGGACAAAAATAGCTTTTTTATTTTAGTTGTTCTAAGCAAAATAATGAACTCATTCAATTCCAATCACATTAATATTTCCTCTTACGGAATTTAGGTTTATTACATGGGTGCCTCCTAAATGCTCCTTGTGTACCTCTCCTAATTTTGATATTGCAGAAACTACCGCGTCCAATGTCTGTACCTCGATGTTACCATTTATGGTATTAATAGTTGCATTACCCATAAAAGAATGTAATTTACAATCACCTGAAAATAATTCAGCTACAAGCAATTTATAATTTCCGCTCACGGAGATGGAAGCATTTCTTGAGTTAATGAATACTTCTAAATTATCGGGTATTTCAATTACTACTTTAATTGCATGAACTTTATGCGCACTTAGTTTATCATTATAATTACGAACAAACGGTTGCTGAGCCTCTTTTATAATTAATGTTGTATTATTTCTTTCTGCATTGATTAGTAACTTATCTTCAAACTCTCCCTCAGCAATGGCACTGAAGACAATTTGGTTTTTATGATTATTGACTATTTCGATCTGAAAGGTATTATCAAGATGTATTTCCAGTTGATGAAGCTCGTTTGCATCGATAGTTTTATCTACAGTAGACTGAGAATAAATCTCATTTCTAAATATAAATACTCCTAAAAATAAAAATAACCACCTCATTTGACTAAGGTAGTTATTTTCATTTTTTACACTTAAAAAATTATTGCTTTCGGATAAAAATATCTCCACTTACCGTTTTTAATTCCAGATCATTTTTTACATCCCCAAAACTACCTGTAACTTTACTTCCTACTATCCTGTTTTTCCCTTGGTCAAATTCCATTTCCTTATCAGAATATATCATTCCGGTTACAGTCTCTGCTTTTAGTCTGGATTTAGCAATATTTATATCAATATCTCCACTTACTGTTTTTAACTCCAAATTACCATTATAATTTTTGATATCGATGTTGCCGCTTATAATATCTACCTGAAGCTGTCCGTTAAAATCCTGAGAGGTGACATTCCCTGAAATGCTTTTAATTCTAAAACTTGAATTAGCCGGCACGTACACAGTATATTTAGCATCGATATTAAGATTATTACACGGATCCCAATTGTTTTTCTTATTAGAACCTTTTTCTCTTTTCCATAAATCAAAAAGTTCACCATAATCTGATTCAATCTGCAAAACTGACGAGCTATTATCCACCTTCAGGCTAAAGTAATCTGTATATTCATCTCCATTAATATCAACTTCTGCTTTAATATATACTTGTTTTTTATTCCAGGTTTTAACTTCTATATCATCAGCAAATTTGAACTCCGCTAAAATTTTCTCTGAATTAAAATCGATTGTTTTTTCAAATGTTTTTTGCGCTTGTAATTGACTAAAGACTAAGCACACTAATAGTGTTTTTAAAATTGCTTTCATAACTGTTTGATTTTTGATTGATGATGACCTTTTTATTTCTTTCTAAGATATATATTGCCCGTAGAGGATCTTAAACTAATTTGAACCCCGCCATTATTTAATTGTGTATTAATTGCTCTCTTTCCAGCTATAATTTTCATATCCTCATCCTTCACAGGAAATTTAATGTCAAAATCGGTATAGATTTCTCCCATTGCTGTTTTTAGTTCCAGATTAGCCGGGGTGGAAGAAGGTAGACTAACATCAATTGCTCCGGTTGCGGATATGATAGATATGGGAGAACTTTGACTAACCTTAGAAAATATTATATTGATCACTCCTGTAGAGGATTTTGCTACTACCGGACCTGTAACATCTTCAAGAGTTATAGACCCTACATTAGTATCCGCTTCAATCTCTGCAGCAAACCCTTTAATATAAATACTACCTAAATTACTACGCTCCACAGCTAAGTTTACAGTTTGGGGCAAAAATATTTCCAGTTTAGATGAATATGTATTCTTTAAGTTGGTGATGATTAGCGTCTCTCCATCTTTTTTTGCATACAGACCAAAGCCTGTATTGTCACTTCCTCCTGCGTAAACCGCTTTTAAACCTTTTGCTTTTTCAGGTATCTCGCGATCCTCACCAATAATCAAAAGTTCATTTTTATCATGAGCCTTAATTTCTACTCCGGATTCAGATCTTATCACCACCTTTTTGATTCCCTGTAAGGATTGGTTGTAATTTTTTTGAGCAAACACATTGCTGCTAAAAATTAAAAGTACTATCGCTATTATAAACTGTTTCATTTGTTTGTATTTATTATGTTTTTAATGGTCAAATGGAATTCGCCAATAATCATCTCAATTAGTATCAAGAATGGTAACGACTCATTTGATTTGTTTAAAATTTAAAAATTAAATTAGTGACGGAAGAGCAACCTTAACCTGGTCTTTTACGTAATCTGGTGTCTCTTCCTGATCTAAAATCTTCTGCATAGAAAACCTTGTCTAAAAAATCATCTGGTATCTTTCTACCTTCATAAAATAAACGGGCGTGGTGGGTACGTGTAAGAGAGCCTATAGATGGTAATTCAATAGTAGTTGGTCTAGGTTTGAATTTTGGTGGTTCAAAATGAAACTCTGG
>NZVW01000155.1 GCA_002697475.1 Aquimarina sp.
TAAAAGATGCTTTACATGCTCTGGGTCAGAAGGTGCTCCTATGGTAACTACAGCCTTGGTAGACGCAATCTTAGCTGCAGCAAATATCGAAGCTGCACCACCTAATGAGTGACCAATGATCAGTGTTGGAGCCTCATATTCCTGCTTCAAAAAATCAGCTGCTGCGATGAGATCTTCTACATTGCCAGAAAAATTAGTGTCTTCAAAATCTCCTTCACTTTCGCCCAGTCCGGTAAAATCAAATCGCAGTACTCCAAATCCTTTAGCCGTTAATGCCCGACTGATATTGCGTACAGCACCCAGGTTCTTGGTACAGGTAAAACAGTGGGCGAAGATGGCATAATTATGAGGATGTTGATCTGTAGGCAGATCCAGTCTGCCCGTAAGCTTTTGATTAGCAGTATTGGTAAACGTAACTTTAGTGAGACTCATTAGGATGATTTTACTTTTAAATGTCGAGCTTTTACCTCAGAAATAACAGGCTCTACGGGTTAAATGTCTGTTAAAAGGCTTATTTTAGAAACTTGTAAACTATGGTAAAACTATGATTATTCAGCCTGCATCAGATCATCTTCATTTTAACCCTATAGATATAGATTTATGGAAAGTAGAAGAGGATCTCTACGTGGGTCGACCTGGTGAAGAAACTTTGAGACTTCCGCAAATAGTCGTAAATGTGCTTCACGACATTAGATCCGCTAAGCCATCACCTTACTATCAGTTACGACAAGATGGCAAATATTATATTCATATTCCTGCATATCATATTAAGGGCATAGCATTTTGGACGTAGGTAGGTTGATTAGAGCACTACAAGATTCCTTGATAATTTTCAATTTTCTTAGGAATCATTAGGAATGAAGATGATGATTATCGGTAAAATTGTTTTTTATGAAGTTGCCATTAACAATGATGGTTTTGCGTATTTGAAGTTTTTAATCCCGAACTGCAGATAGGACAAATAAACTTCATTTGTATTTTGAATTCTACTAGACTTTGGATTGATCTTATGTAGCAAAATTTAATTTTGCTCTTCTATTTCCTATTTCGTTAGCGTATTTTATAAGCGTAATATTAAAAGAAGTTCCATTCTCCTCATCACTGGTCAAATCAATATCTCCACCGTGTGCTTCTGTTACTATTTGAGCCAGGGTAAGACCCATTCCCCAACTTCCTGCTACAGATTTTGCATCACTATTTTCACTATTCATGAATTGAAAGATATGTTTTTGTTTTTCCTTTGGAATAGGGTTCCCAAAATTATGGATTTCTATTTCAACGGTTTCTTCATCATTACGCACAGCAACCGTTATTTCTTTTGAAGACAACCCATATTTTACGGCATTTCCGATTAAATTTTCCAGAAGCCTTCTGATGGCTGTACCGTCAAAAATGCCAGTTATTTCTTTGGCATTAGAATGTAGTATTATGGGATTGGTATATACATTTTTACTTTCTTCAACTACCCATTCTATATCTTTAAGTATATCGGTTTTTGAAAAAGAAAGCATCATTCCCTCTCCGGCCTTAACTGTAATTCCGTTCATCAAACCTTCTATTAAGTTTAAGGCTTTCTCCACACTTTTCTTGGCAGCAATTCCTGCCTTTTCTGTATAGTTGCCGGACTTATCCTGTTCTATCATTTCCAGTGAAAGCTTGGCGGCTGACAAAGGATTTCTGATATCATGAGCAATCGTACCGACTAGTTTTTCCTGCATTTCTTGTATCGAACGGGAAAACGCAGAAACAGACTTAAGTATAGCTGTATCAATCACATATTTTAATAAATCAGAGGTCTTAGGGTCGTAAATATTGTGATCATGGATGTATGTGCTTAATATTCTACTAAAAATTATATACTCATGAACTACTTGCTCCACCGTATAATTAGTGCTCGCGGCCCTATTTCTGCCGTGATGCAGACTGTTTTCTATAATCTCTAAATACTTTTTGTCAGTATCGATATCCTTAATATCCTCATATCGGTCCATGATATCTGCAATATCATTGATAATGTTGGGCAGGTGGTCAAATAATGCAATTGCATTTGCATCTCTAGCTGCTGATACATCTATCTTGACTTTATTTTGCCAGAGTTCCATAATTTCCAAGACATTATCTCTTAGAAGTTTTGCAGTTGTATTCATGTATTGTAAAAGGTAAGTGCTAGCAAAAGTACTATTTAATCATAATATTAGAGATATGAACCTGTAAATTAATTTTGAATGTTAATCCTGTTTGGGGTACTTTAAAGAACTACGAATGATGAGAGTATAAAATTTTATACTATCCTATTTTAGTTACGATTAATGTTTAGTAGCATCATTAAACTGCCATAAAACATTAACAAGTTGCCATTTCCCATTAAGTTTTACAATATGCATATAGTCCACCCAATCGTCAGCTATTAATTTTACTGAAGCTATTTTATCAAAGATGTCCAGAATTATAACTTCCTTCTTTGGGTTTGCAGGAAATTTGTCTTTATCCTGATTATACGTTTCAGCAAGTAATATCATAGCATCCGTAAAAGTTTCCCTTAGATATTCCTTTCCTGATTTTTTATTCATCCAAAAGGTTCTTTTTACCATTCTAGGGTGAGCTGCCCGCTCAAATTGCTCAGGCTTTACATTATGTTGAGATTCAATATAATCTAAAGCTACCTGCTCTATTTCTAAAGAATCTTTTTGAGTTTGTCCCTGTATTGAAAAACTGATGATGAAAAAGAAGACACCAAAAAGAAGTACGATTTTTTTCATTGCTTAGATTTTAGTTGTGAGAATAAAGTTAAGTTTTTTCCTGCCAAATATTTAGGCTGAACATTTTTATAGGTGGAAGCTGGACAACTTACTTATTTTAAAAGTCTAGGAATTCATAAGTAGTATCCATAAACTCGGCTATAATTCTAAATTATGATCATTATCAAAAGTTCTTACTTGTGAAAGGATATTAGTTTTTAAGACTATCTATTTTCCTCTACATTTTTAATGGCCTGTAATATCTTCATTTTATCAGCTTCTAAATCATCAGCTATGCTCCTAAAAAAAGTTTGGCGGTCCTTAGGATAATACATCTCATAATCTACAGGTATGCCTATATTTTCATAGTTATTACCATTGTTATCCATATACACTTCATTAGAAATGGCAAATATCCAATCATTAGGTAATTTTTTTTCCAAAGATGTGGACATAGCTCCTGATGTTGAAGAACCAATTCTTTTGATATGATGTCTAGCCATAGTGGCAATAGAGAAGGCTTCTGCGGCGCTTCCTGTCTGTTGTGAAGTCAATACGTAAACAGGCTTAGTATAGGCATTTTCACTTCCTTTGATAAATAGCGGAAGAACCGGAGTAAACTCATTACCATATTTTAATTTCTGCGTAGCTACCTGAAGCTCTTTATCAGCGATAAATCTGCTTAATATCTCAAAACTAACGGCATCCTGACCTCCTCCATTAAATCTAACATCAATCACAATAGATTTCATTTCTAAGAGGTCATCCATTACTTGATCCATAATTTTTGATGCTGCTTCAACTTCTTTTTTAATATATACATCATCAAAAATTTTATGAAATGCTTCCACATAGGCATCCACATAACCTATTTCTTTTACCCGCTCTTCAGCAATATTCAGGTCTGCATAAAGCCACATCGTTTGTACCTGTATATAGCCAATATCATCATTTAGTTTTCCCCATTGAATTAAGGGAAGCCAGGAGGCATAATTAGTAGTCATTTCTTCCTGTAGATGATGTTTTGTTACCATCCGTGCAATTTGAATATCACCGTATTCCTTTAGGTTTTCGCTTTTGTTTTGTTGTTGTACTTCTTCTTCTTCTTCTTCGGTTATAGCTATGGTATCCATCACTTTATAAATATCTTCTGTGGCTTCCAGATAGGCATGATTATCATGTAATGCCTCGAATGTTTCTTCGAGTATTTGATAGAGATGAACTTCAGTTGGATTTTGTAAAAGCTTTTCCTTTTGACCCTGATATAAGCTATCCCAATTAATAGTATTAAGTTCAAGAAATGCGTAATGCGATTTTACATTTTCTGCAAAGACCTCAAAATTGTATAGTGGGTCCTTATTTGAGGTTTGGGTTGTACACAAGTCTGATAGTCTATTTATTTGTTTGAACTTATAAGTGATAACGCCTTTTACCAGTGATAATGTGTCATTTTTCAGGGATATGGATTTTTCTATTTCTTTAAATTCTCCGTTCTTAACAGGCGAACACGAAATAGAGGTGATATCGTAAATCTGATAGGTAGTGCTGTCTTTGATTTGTAAAACCCATCCGGAGCCTAGAGATTCCCAGCTTCCATTTATAGAATTAAGGTCTTTATCAACTTTTTCGGTACAAGAGTAGCCTAGAATCAGTATTAGAATACTCATTAAGAATTGTTTCAGCATACTTATTATTTACCTTTATGGAGTATATTATTTTGTATTTGTTACAGTTGAGATATAATTCTTAGTTACTATAAAAATCAGAGTATGGAAAAGAGTATTTTTATGTTATGAATTCTAGTTAAATTACCTGTAACTCAAAAGCTGTAAAGCTTTCCTATTTTTAAAAGTTGCTTTATATTGAACATCTATTTTTACAAGTTTTAAATTCATTAATCAATCACACAAATCATGAAATCAAAACAGTTCCCTTTTATCCTATTGTTTATTTGTTGTTTTTTCATTGTCGATAGGGCATTAGCCATTGATCCGGAGGACACAAAAATGATGGCACAACCGGCTATAAGTCAATCTAAGATAGCCTTTATTTATGCTCAGGACTTATGGACAGCAAATCGGGATGGTTCCAACCCTAAAAGAATAACCGTGGACAGAGGTATAGAATCTCATCCTGTATTTTCGCCGGATGGGCGTTATATTGCTTTTTCTGCCGAGTATGATGGCAATACAGATGTATTTATTGTTCCTGCAGAAGGAGGAATCCCCAAACGTCTTACGTGGCATCCCGGTTGGGATTTTGTAAGAGGGTTCTCACCGGATGGGAAATCGGTTTTATTTACCTCCAGACGTACCAGTTTTACAAATCGATATTCAAAATTATTTGAAGTTCCTATCGAAGGGGGACATCCTAAAGAACTGATCATTCCTAACGCCTGGCATGCGAGCTATGCTCCGGATGGACAAAAAATGGCCTATACACCCATAGCTGATCGATTTTCTCAGTGGAAGAATTATAGAGGAGGAACCGCAAGTAAAATTTGGATATTCTCCTTTGGGGATCAGTCTATGATTGAAATCCCTAAACCCACATCAGGTAGCAACGATACAAAACCTATGATGACTGATAAAAAGGTATTCTTTTTGAGTGATCGCGAGGGGGAATTCAATCTTTTTTCTTTTGATGAGCAGACTAAAACCATAAATCAACTTACACAGTTTACAGATTTTCCAATATTAGATGCAGAATTGTTTGGTGATACTATCATTTTTGAAAAGGGAGGTCATTTGTATACGTACAATATCAACGATCAAACAACTACCAAACTTAAAATAGGTATTGCTACGGATCTTTTGGAGCGTCGCGAAAGATTTGTTTCAGGAGATCAGTATGTGCGTAGTGCGCATATATCTCCTTCAGGTAAAAGAGCTGTTTTTGATTATAGAGGGGATATTGTCACAGTTCCTGAAGAGTTTGGAGATCCTGTGAATCTGACAAATTCTCCCGGTGTCCATGAAAACTATCCTGCCTGGTCTCCTGACGGTAAGCATATAGCTTATTTTTCTGATGCTTCAGGAGAATATGAGTTACATATCAATACTCCCGATTATAAAAATAATGTCAAAAAGATAAAAATTGATGGAACCGGATTTTATGCCTTTCCCTATTGGTCTCCGGATAGTAAAAAGATCAGTTTTTCTGATAACGGCAGAAACCTTTACATCTATGATCTGGACACTAAAAAACTTGAAAAAATAACTCAGGATATCTATTATTTTCCCGGAGCTTTCAGGGATTTGTTTGGTGACTGGTCTTCCGATTCTAACTGGATNGCCTATACTCAAATCATAGATANNAANTTTGAACAGGTGTTCCTGTATTCTTTAAAAAATAAAAAATCTTACCCGGTTTCAGACGGATATAGTAATGCAAGCGATCCTGTGTTTGATCGTAGTGGAAAGTATCTGTACTTCACTGCTTCTACGGATGCCGGTCCGGTAGTCAACTGGTTTGATCAGTCTAATCAGGATATGACATTGACCAATTCTATATATGTAGTGACTTTGCAAAAAGACGTGGTATCTCCTTTCTTTAAAAAGAATGACATCGAAGAGATTAAAGAAGAAGCCTCAAAAAAGGAAGAGGAAACTGCTAAAAAAGGTGATGATAAAAAAGAAGAAAAACCTCTTACCATTGATATTGAAGGCATTCAGCATAGGATAGTAGATCTTCCAATAGCTGCNGGTTCCTANGAGTCGNTGCAGTCTCCTGCNGAAAACAAAATCAGCTTTTTATCCAGGGACGTAAGGGATTTTCAGAAAACTCCGGAGTTGCTTACGTATGACATAGAGAAGCAGGAGAAAAAGACAGTTACCAATGTTGATTACTATCAGCTATCAGCAGATGGCAAAAAGGTTTTATATCAGAAAAATAATAAATGGCTTATAGCTCCTGGCGAAAGCACCACAGAAAGCGAATTTAAAAACGTTGCTATAGGGAATGTCAAAATCAAGATGGATCCGGTTAAGGAGTGGAATAATATTTTCTACGAGGCCTGGAGAATCAATAGGGACTATTTTTATGATCCCGGAATGCATGGTGCTGATTGGAAAGCCATGAAAGAAAAGTATGCGCAATTCCTGCCGCATTTATCCTGCAGAAATGATTTAAATAGAGTTATGCAATGGATGTGTAGTGAGCTGGGGGTAGGACATCACAGATTAGCAGGAGGAGGGGAGCAATTATATACGCCTGATGATATCCCCGGAGGATTACTGGGAGCTGATTATACGATTAATAATAACCGTTATCAATTTTCAAAAATCTACGGAGGGCTTAATTGGAATCCGCAACTCAAAGCACCATTGATAGGTCCCGGTATAGAGGTAAAGCCAGGCGAATACCTTTTGGCTGTACAAGGAGAAGAGCTAAAGGGAACGGATAATTTATATCAGTTTTTTGAAAATACCGCAGACAAAATTATTGAAATTACGGTCGGACCTAATCCTGATATGAAGGATTCCAGAACGCTTAAAGTAATTCCTGTTGCTGATGAATATCAATTACGCAACCGGGATTGGGTAGAAGGCAATTTAGAAAAAGTACATAAAGCCACTAACGGTCAGGTAGCTTATGTATATGTACCTAATACTACTACAGAAGGGCACGAATACTTTAAACGTTATTTTTATCCACAGGCCAATAAAAAGGCAATTATCGTCGATGAGCGTTTTAATGGAGGAGGTCAGATTGCAGACTACTATATCAATCTATTAATGAATCCATACCAGTCGCATTGGAATTTCAGATACGGTAAAGACCTGAAAACCCCAAGTGCTTCTATTCAGGGGCCGAAGGTCATGCTGATTGATGAAACCGCAGGCTCAGGGGGTGATATGTTGCCGTGGATGTTCAGAAAGTTTAAAGTGGGAACACTAATTGGTAAAAGAACATGGGGTGGCCTTGTAGGGATTTTAGGATTCCCTGAGTTTATAGATGGTGCTTCTGTTACGGCTCCTAACGTAGCTATCTGGACAAAAGATGGTTTTATTGTGGAAAATATAGGTGTGGCTCCTGATATTGAGGTAGAACAAGAACCGAGTAAAGTGATTAATGGAGAAGATCCTCAGCTGGACAAAGCCATTGAGTATATACTAAATGAATTAAAGAAAAATCCACCTGTAGAGCCTAAACGTCCTCCGTATCCTGTACGGGTTAGACAATAGTTCTCTGTGATCCTTTAAGGGATTTAACGAGTAAAAAAATAAACACCCCCAGTGATTTAAAATCATTGGGGGTGTTTTGTAATTGAACACTATCAAGTGCTTAACGCTTAAAAGATCAGTAAACTTTAGTTGTTTGAATCTAAAGAGCTTGAGTTTAGTAAACTACAAAGTCATAAGACCTCGCTGTGCGGATGTCAACGACAATATCTATTCTGTCAAATAGTCGTTTGGCTCTATATAGTCAAAATCGGGTGAATCTTTAAAAAGCTGTCTCAATTGCCATACGTGTCCGGAACCGTAAATCAATAAAAGTCTCTCTTCTTTATCAAAATCCGCTATGTCATAGGCATTTGCAAATATTCTTAAATTTCGTCTATACCACCGTGCTACAGCATCCGCTCCAATATAATTGTCACCGGCACCTTGTACTAAATCGTTAGTTAAATAAGCCTGATGGTCTTTTAACCTATTTTCAGGTGTGTTGATTAATCGCAAATGTTCAGTCAACGATTGTGTGGCTTTTAAAGAGTCGTGTAAGGCATAAAAAGGTTCATAATTATAACGATTGACTTTTTCGTATTGTCCTTTTTCCTTTAAATAAGCATCTTCATCATAATTGTCCCAATCCAGTTCAACCCCAAACCAATCGGCAGTGGCATCTGAGCAATAAATCTGGGGGTGGCCTAATTTCTTTGCAAGCTTAAAACCAATTTGGTAAACCTCATTACTCTTTTCGCTAATATCAAAGCTGTCTTTTAAGAAATGTTGATACCTCACGTTTGTGATACTATCTGCTTTAATGCGATTCCATTCCACAAGAATTTTAGTCGGCTTATACGCTGCTATTTGGCTAAGGAGCGTATCTAGTTCCTTTTGTCTGTTTTCCTCTAAAATATTAACGGGATATTTTGCTTTGTAGCTATCTAAACCGGGATTGCTAAAATGAAAAACCCCCANNACCATAGCCTTTGTTTTGTGNTTACCTATAAAGTGATTAGGGTCTGCTATGGGATTTGTTTTTTCCTGTTGAGGATTTGGTGAGGTTATCTCTGCTTCTTGTTTACAAGATACTAGTAGGGTTAACATTATGATCCTGAAAATAAGCTTTGTCATGTCTTTAAGTTTATGATTATTCTAAAGATTACATCTTTGCCGGATTGTTACAGTCTATGTTATATGTTGTCTATATAGAGTGTAAATGTACTTTTTAATTCCAAATCTGGTTCTTGTATTCTGATGCTCCTTTCAAAAAAAATCGCTGGCAGTAAAGGGTGTTTCATTTGAGACTTTGGGAAGCGGATTCTATTAGTTGATAACAGTATGAAAAACATTCCAGTACTAATGTCTTATGAATGCCCAAGAGAATAACCATATAATTGATATATAAACAAACCTATTCCTGCTAATACGATATACCAATTTACTGCTTTATAAAAGGCTGGAAACTGTTTGTGTTTTCTTGATAAAGTAATGAGAAAAACAATAGGTATTAACGCAATAACCTGACCTATTTCTACCCCAAGATTAAAACACAATATTTTTGCAAGAAATTGCTCCTTTCCGGTTTCAAAGGATTGTAATCTGGTAGAAAGCCCAAAACCGTGAATCAAACCAAAAATACCAACCATAAACAACAGGTCAGGTGGTTTTATTTTTAACTTTTCAAAACCTCCCAGATTTTCAAACCCTTTATAAAAAACGCTTAGCGCTATTACTGCGTCTACCAGATGTTCATTTGCCTTAATGCCCAGATAAGTAGCTCCTATAAGTGTTACACAATGAGCTACAGTGAACACAGTAATAAACTTCAGTATGTCCTTAAAGTTTGTAAGGTAAAATATAACCCCGGCTAAAAATAGTAAATGATCATAGCCTGTTAGCATGTGAGTTGCACCTACACGGATATAAGCCCATAAGCCACCATTACGTAAGATTTCCTGATCGCTTATGGAAACTTCATGAGCAAACCCTAAAAGAGGTATCGTAATGAACAATAAGGTTAGTGTTCGCTTTAAATTGACATGCATTCTTAACTTCGTTTTCTAAACACTAAGAACAATAATCCTATGATGAATAAACTACCCAATATGAACACCCAGGTAGGAAAACTACCTTCATGATCATGATCGTGGGTATGTGTGCTTTCATCATGTTTATGACTCACCTCAAAACTCAGAGTCGCCCATTTTGACTGGTGGGTTAACTCCTCGCTATCCGTAACCTTAGTCATATAAATAGTGCGTAGATAATAGATACCATCTTCAGGTAGTTCTACGGTAGCATAACCCTGATCGTCAGTTCTTAGTTGTTGACCATTGGTATGAGTATGATTCTCCCCATTATTTTGCTCTTGATGAGAATGATTATCGGTACTTTCATCGTGTGAGTGAGTATGTGAATGGGTTTCTTCGCCATGGGTGTGTTCAGCATTTTTATTTTTGTGTGTATGGCTAGCCCCATTTTTAATATAATTGGCATAGACAAGTTGGTTGGATAAAGGCTTACCGTCAAGAAGTAGTTGTACTTCTAATTTTTCGCCACTATATTTTTCATAAGGATTAGCTTTTGGTACAAACTCTATAGGATAACCTAATACAGTACTCCAGTCATTAGTTTTAGTATCACCTACTTGATATATAGCTTTTACATGCTTTTGATAACTCTCTACCGCATCCTCATTCATTGCACTATCCTTTTTACGCTGCTCAATCATATCCAATACACCATCGTTCTCCAGATAGCTATTAAACGCTTCAGCGTTGAGTTCTATATTTCTGGCTTTAGTAGAAACACCTACCACATAAGTCCCTGCTTCTCCTGTGGTAAAAGGCAATTGAGTAATGGTAGTATCCTTATCCTGCCACTTTTCTGTCTGTATAGGACTTCTTTTACCTTGGGCAACGATAGAAGCATCTATCAGACGATCACGGGTAATGATATTTTCACTTTTTTCAAAAGTTCCATTATACAGACTTAGAGTAGCCTCTTGATTAGGTCTTAAGAAATAAGTTTCCATTTTAATATATAAGTCGTGACTACATAATAAAATTAAGGCTAGTAAAAGAAATAGGGATTTACGCATAATTTAGATAGATTTTGTTCAAATATAATAATATAAAAGAGGCCAGGGTGAATATATAACTTAATATTGATGGGGGTTGTTTTATAAAGTTATAGACTTCAGGTAGCGTACTTAATACTTTATGGTTAGGTTTAATTCTGAAAAGATCTTTGATTTTTTTTGACTACAATGATCAAACTCAAGAGTTAGGTGGAGTCTGTTTGTCTTATTAAAATTGATATGTCCAAAGTTTTGAAAGTGGTTTATAAATACATCTTCATCAAGGTCTGGCGGGATTTCAAATTCAGTTCCTGTGAGTTTTTTAATCCCATTTTGATGTTCGGTGGGTTCTGTATGTGGTTTTTGATCTCCCCGATAGGGAAGTCTGAAAGTCCAGGGGAGTTTTGGGTAGTTTTCATTTGTAATGATATCAATTGACATTCCTTCCGGAAAATAATCAGGCTGATATATTTCACTTTGTTTAAAAAGAGTGTCAGTAGCATTTGAATTCACCAGACATAAACCGAAACGGGAATATTCATTCTTAAGGAATTGAGAGCGATCCCAAAGCCTGGTAACAGAGGTTTGTTCACTTTGAATTTCTTTTTCGTTAATAACCCACAAAATTTCAAGAAAGAAATTTTCAAAATAAAATTTTCTATTGGTTGTTCCTTGTCCGGGGTGTACTCGACTACTCCCTTCAGTTAAACCAAACTCAACCAGTTGGTCCGCCTCTCTCCCTTTAGAGTCAGAAAAAATAAAGATATGATCTATTTCCATAGTTTACCGATCAGGTTAAGATTGAGTGTACCAAGTTACAAATTTATGGGAGTGGGTTCAACACCCTTTCCTTTTTTATGACATAGGACAGATAGACTAGAATTTTCGATTTTGAGGAAAATCGCAGATTTATCAATTCGCCCTTTTTCTTAAATTACCTGTATGTAATTCAATTAATTACTGGTATAAAACATATCTTGGAGGCTTTAATCCATTAAGTCTCATATAAACCAGTATTTGTGCTCTGTGATGGGTTATATGGTCGGCGAGTAATAATAAAATTTGTCTTTTTGTTCTGTCCGCTCCAAAATAGTCCAATCTCTCATCAAGTTTATTTGGATCAAAATCTGAAATGAATTTAATCGTCTTATCAAAAGTCTCGCTGATCTTGTCAATCATTTGTTTTTTTGATTTTGTATCTACTTTCAATTCTGTATCAGTATTCCAATCTCTAGCTTGGCGTCCGCCCATTAGTGATTGACTGTGCCAATCCATTGCCCAACCGATATGCATCAAGTTTTCTGCAAAACTCATAGACTCTGGGGTCGCTTTATAATCATATTTATCTTTAGGCATCATTTCTGCTACCAGAATTAAATATTCTTTTGATTTTTCTAATCGTTCCAGATATTCTTTAATAAATATATTTTCCTGTGCCAAAAGAGGCTGCATTAATGAAGAAAAAAGAAGTGTCGCAGTTAGAATTAATAGAGGTTTTATGTTTTTCATAAGGATCAATTTATGATAGATATGTAGATGTATTTTATTATAATTTTTTACTACCATTGGTACACTAGCTATTTTTTTTAACCCGCACCTAAAAAATTTATATATCATCAGGATTCATCAAAATAATAAAATTAAAAGGTATTTATTTTTTAATTAAGTAATATATAAAACATAACAGATAAGAGGCTGCCAGGAGTAGACTTAACAACCACGACCAGGTAAATCTTTGACTCAAATAAAAATCTATGGTTGTTTTAATGACTGTCACTAAGGTTAAGAGTCCGGTAATTAATAAAATTATAATTCCTATAGTGAGTAGATAATCCGTATTAGAATCCCATAAATAGGTTTTTAGTTTAATATAGATTAGTAAACATCCGATTAGGGTTAATACTATAGAAATAAATAAAAGTATTTCAGTTTTCATAAAAGCTGTCTATCATAATTTTTCCTTGTCACCGCATGCATCCTTTCGTGTGGTTAAAATATTGAAAAATAACTATAAAAAAAATCAGATGATAAACACGACAGTTTACAATCTGATTTTAAAAACTTTTAAAATATATTAAAAAAGGCTGGTTCCCGGATAATAAAATGCTTGTATTTCACATATATCAGCACAACCTCCGTCTCTATCCGTACAATCTAAAATAGCCTGACTTGCACTTAAAGTATCGTTGTAAGAACCTGACCATAATAAGTTTCCGTCACCTCCCCAACAGTCAACTTGATAACCACCTTTTTGTGGTCTTAATTCTGATTTGACTATATTTTCTTTACTTACCTTTTCTATTTTCTTTAGATAAAATCTATCGTTTGATAAACCTAACGTAAAAGAAGCTGCTTCCATATGCTTTGCCTTACTTATTTCTTCTACTTGTTGCAACAAATTATTTAGGGCCTCTTTTTTACTTACCTTTTCTTCAATAATCTTGCCTGGGGTATATCTTACCCTGGCGTTACACACTCTGGCACAACCGCCTTCATCAAGACACTTCCAGGTTGCTGCTCCTGCGCACGCTGCACTTTCACCACATTCTGTAGTTTCTGTTTCACCATTTCCAAAAATACAAGTTACTACATAATTATCCCCAGGGCCTAATAATTTACTGGTGTCTGCGCCTGCATTAAAATCCAGAATCTTTTTGGAGTTCTCTAAGACCTTAAAATGTTGTTGGTAATCCGGATCAGAAAGATTACTCAACTCAAAAGTTACAATCTTACCTTGTGAATCACCTAAAGATTTGATCTCTTCATAAACTTTTTCTATTTGTTTTTGAGTGATCGCAGTTTCATCCACTGAGGTTTCGGTTTCTTCTTTAGTACAGCTATAGAAATTGATAAATAGTAAGCTCAGACAGATAGTTGTAGTATGCTTAAGAGTTTTTAATAAGTTTTTCATTGTGTATAATTTGTTGGTTAATAAATTTAAAGTAAAATAACTATAAATCAGGTTTTTACATTAAGTAATTACAATATACGGATAATTTTAAACTATTTAGGGGTCAAGGAAATTCCCTTGAACTTATCGTCTGGATATGTTATGCTTTACTACGCTCAGCAAAATTTTATGCTACACAATTTTTCCTTTCTTAAACACTAATATCAAAAGCATCGAAGTTACAAACTTCGATGAGCTCTTAAAAATTACAATTCAATATAGCGAAACATAAAAAAAAACTTCTTAAAAAGGCTTAAAACACGTCGTTTTTTAAAGAATTACAGGCTTGTGCAACGGTTACCATTGTTATGGGCTTTTTTTATTTCTTTTTATTTTAGTTCGTATTGCCTCATATCTCTGAATTTCTTCGTTCAAGTTTTGAGGTTCAGGCTTTAAATATGCATACTTATCACTATGAGTATGTCCTTCCATATACCGGCAACATTGAGCGAAACTATCTAAAAGTTCGTTTATCAATTCCTCATCAAAATATACGCTTGATAAAGAATCTACGCTTACTCTTTCATTATATCTTTGAACAACATTTTTGAATAGGTCATTTATAACTAAAACTTCATAGCAAGTTCGTAATGCTGTAAAACCACTTCTTAATTGGTATTCTCTTTCTGCTGGTGGACATTCATCTCTTTTTGCAATGTTATAAAATGCTTTTACAGGTTCTGCATTCCGATAAACTCTTTCATATGTTGGTGAATTTCTAAGCCAGACTTGTCCAGGAATTCCATTTCTATTCTCAATCCAATGACATTCATATGGTATATTATTGTCTCCTGCAAAGTTTATCAAACCCGAAACAAAAACAAGGTCGTGAGTAAAAACAACAACTTGTTTTTGAGTTGATAAGTCGACAAGTCTTTTAGCAATTGTACTTTTTCTTTCTTCGTCTAAGGAAGTAACAGGGTCGTCAAAAACAATACCTTTATTTATGGTTGTTATGTTGGTTTCTGCAATAAAATCTGCTAATGCTATTACCTTTTGTTCTCCCTCGCTCAAAATGGCAGAAGGGTCTTTTCCTTTTAAGAAAAGTTGTCTATTTGATTGAGCATCAGAACTTTTTGCGTCAATGTTTATTCCAAATTTCCCATTTAAACTATCACACTCTTGATTGAATGCGTTAATGTAATCGGAATTAAAATAATCGTTAGAAAGCCTTTTTTCAGTATTTGTAGATTGGGTTTTATACCATTGCTTATTAAAAGAATTTGCTTTGTGAACCCAAATGATATTTTTATGTAGAGACTCTATTTCTGTATATCGAATACTAAGTTTTTCTTTGTGAGCTAAATAGGTTTTCTCTTTTAAAAGTAATTCTAAGATTTTATTTTGCTCATTTTCTTCTAGTGCTTTAATTCTTGTATTTAGCTCATTTAGCACTGTATCAAAAATTGAAAGGTCTGTTTTTATTTCAGTAAATTGACGAGTTTCATTTTTATTTATGGCGTCTATAATATTTAATGAAAGCGTATTTTGATTTTCTAATATTTGTTTTCCATACTTTAAGGCCTCTGCATTGTTTTCCTTAAGCCAAGAAGATAATATATCTGATTCTGGAAATTGATTAAAATCTAATTTCTCATAACCTTCTTTTGTTTTATCTAAATTCTCTTGAGCTGTTTTTGCTTCTTGTTCTGAAACACTTGCTATATATGCCCAATAACTTTGAATTAGATTTTTTTGAAGGTCTTCATTAATTGGCTGTTGGCACAACAAACAATTATCTCCAATTTCAGGATAGATAGTTTCATTGTTCTTTTGTTTTAATGCAAATTTTTCTGCTGCTTGGATAAACACTTTCCATTCTTCAGAACCAATGTTATTTATCTTTTCTGATTTGAACTTTTCAATCCCTTGTTTCTTAGCGATTTCTTTTTTTGTCTTACAATCAGAAATTAAATTGTTTACAGACTCTAATTGAGTTTGGGCAAACCATTGATTTGTTATCTCTAAATTCTTTTTTCGAGCTGTCAATTGTTGCTTTATAATCGTAAGCTCTTTTAATGTTTTATCTTTTTGGGAAAGTGCTATTTTTAAATCATCATACTTTTTTTCACTTTCAAGTTTTTTACTTTTTTCTTCCTCTGTGAAAGGTAAGTGCTTTTGTAAATCAATGAGTTTTGAGTTATACGAAAGGGACGAAAGGAAAGTTTTTATTTCTGACTCTCCTTGAAATATATCATCATTAGCAAA
>NZVW01000156.1 GCA_002697475.1 Aquimarina sp.
ATAAAAAGTTAAAATATTCAAAAATATTCGAAAATTTTGTAACACTTAAGGTTTTGTAACGTTTAATAATATAGTTACGGTTATAATTTATTTGAATTAGCCTTTAAAGAAAATAACCAAAACCTTATAAAAAACGCGAAGACCTATCTTCGCGTTTTTCTATTTTAATTATAGAGTTTCTACTACCATCTTATAATTGCACTACCCCAGGTAAAACCACTACCAAAAGCTGCTAGAACAACTAAGTCTCCTTCTTTAATTTTTCCTTGCTCCCAGGCTTCTGTTAATGCTATGGGTATAGATGCCGCAGTGGTGTTACCATATTTTTGGATATTGTTATACACCTGATCATCCGTTAACCTAAACTGTTTCTGAACAAACTGACTGATTCTTAAGTTAGCTTGATGAGGAATTAACATATCAATATCATTTGGCCCCAAATTATTAGTCTGAAGCCCTTCATTGATAACTTCTGCAAACCTAACCACAGCGTTTTTAAACACGAACTGTCCATTCATATGTGGATAGTATGGAATATCTTCCTGCGGATTCTCTTCAATTATTTCAGGAACCCAATGTTCCGTACTTGGCCCCATTAAGACAAGCTCTTTTGCATGTTTACCTTCACTATGCAGATGAGTTGACAAGATACCTTTACCTTCTTCCTCACTCCTAGTCAACACGGCCGCTCCAGCTCCATCACCAAAAATTACAGATACGGCTCTACCTCTGGTAGTCATATCTAAACCTCCACTATGATTTTCACTACCTATAACCAATACATTTTTATACATTCCTGTTTTAATGAATTGATCGGCTACTGAAATGGAGTATACAAAACCGCTACACTGATTTCTTATATCTATTGCCGGGACAGTTTTAATATNCAGCATTTCCTGTACCTGCACTCCGCCACCTGGAAAATACATATCTGGACTTAATGTAGCGAAGATGATTAAATCAATATCATCAGGGACCATTCCTGCTCTCTCTATTGCTATTTTAGAGGCTTTAACACCCATCACAGCAGTACTGTTACCGTCACCTTTTTTTATGTGGCGTCTTTCCTTAATACCAGTTCTTTCCTGGATCCATTCGTCATTTGTATCCATTATTTGAGAAAGATCATCATTGGTTACTACATTTTCAGGCACGTAGTAACCTAAACCGGCAATTTTTGATGTATACATATAAAACTTTTATTGAATGTGTATGTGTGTCTTCTTCTGGAATATGTTATAAGAAAACTGCCGCGCAATATATGTATTCTGATCCTTTTGGTAAAGTAAACTATGAGGATATTGTATGCACGCATAACACTTTGTAAAATATAAAAGCTGCTCGTATATTCGAGCAGCTTTCATTTCCCCAAAATAGTTCCAAAATTGTCGTATTGGAATTACGTACTATAAAAATTTTTCAAAACGGTCAACTATAAAGTAAACACAGCGTTAATGACTTGATTGTTTTGAACATTAAACTACATTTCAAATATATACAGATACATCATCCTACACCATACGTAGAAATACGTATTTTTAATGCAACAGCTGCTTATTCTTTTGTACCCATATTAATAAAGCATTGGTTTTAGCCTCTAATCCTAACTTTCTTATAATATTAGCCCTATGCTTCTCAACTGTTCTGGCAGAAATACTTAAAGTTTCAGCTATCTGAAGGCTTGTCAGATCATCCGCTATCAACTTTAAAATCTTATATTCTGACCGTGTTAATTCATTTAAACCATTGTCAGATTCAGAACTTATGCTAAAATGTTTCTCTATATTCTGACTCAGGTATGGATTACCCGTTAGGACCTGATCTATACACGTATTTAATTCTGCTAACGCAAACTCTTTTAAAAGATAACCATAAACCCCATAACTACGTGCCAGATCAAAAAATTTACGCTCCTTATACAGGGTAATTAAAATGATTTTGGTTTGCATATTATTTTTCTGACACTCTTGTGCTACATCCACGCCAGTCATCAATGGCATTTCAATATCGAGGATGGCTAATTCAGGATTTTCCTTAACTATAGCATTATATGCTGACCTTCCATTATCACAAGAAGCTACAATTTCATATTTATTTTGCTCTGTTATAAAATCAACTAAGCCTTTAAGTAATAAAGGATGATCATCTGCAATAACGATTCTTGGTTTAGGCATTTTTAGGTATGTTAAAGGTTAGCGTAGTTCCTTTCCCTGCTTCCGTTAAAATATTAAAACTTGCTTTTAGAAATTTAGACCTTTCACTTAAAGTTTTGAGTCCAATTTTTTGATATGATGTTCTCTCCTTTTGAAAGTCAAACCCTCTACCGTTATCTTTAATAACAATTTCAACATTTGACTCTTTGTTCAACACCCTGATTTCTGCTGACTTCGCGTTAGAATGCTTAATTATATTATTTAAACTTTCCTGAACAATTCTGTACACATTAATTTCTCTCTCAGGATCAAAAATATTATCAACATCGTCAATTTCTGCTGAAATAAATAAATCATAATTTTCATCAATTACCTCCACACTACTCTGCAATGTAACTGTTAGTCCAAGCTCATCAAGCTTAAAAGGATGCAAACTTCTGGAAATTGATCTCACTTCATCTATAACATCATCAACAATCTTAACTGTCTTATCTTCATTATTCTGAACAAGTTTATTTTTAATAAGTAATAAGCTTTGACCTACTCCATCATGTAAGTCCTTTGATATTCGCTTACTAACTCTTTCCTGGGTTTTTAGTAATTCCTGCAAAAATGATTGCTGGAGTCTTTTATTTTTTAAAAGTAAAACTCGATTTCTGTATAGATAAATGGTAAGAAATAGAAAACAGAGACCTATTCCTCCGAAAATCAGAAGATTACGCTGTGCCTTTTCTTTAATCTCAAGAGATGCAATACTAGCCTGCTGTAAAGCTATCCTTTTATCTCTCTTTTCTGTTTCATACAGAGTTTGATAATATATTACACTATTAGATCTGTTAATATCATAAACTGAATCTTTTAACTTCAGATATTTCTCCATGTGCGCTACAGCTTCCTTATGAGCTCCAAGCTTCTGATAGGTTTCAAATATATCCTTTTGTATATACACTTGATTTTGAAGATCTTTAAAACCCTGAAAGATACCAAGCTCTTCCTTTAAAGGCTCTATTGCTTTCTGATAGTTACCATTAACCAAATTCACTTCAGCTAATGCTCTTAAATAAAAAATCCTATCAAATGGGCTATTTACGAAATCCGGATTGCTGTTAACAATAGTAAAAAACTCTTCAGCTTTTTCTCTATTGCCCTGACGCGCATAGAACTTACATAAGTAACTTGCCACAGTATACTTGTAGAACGGATTTTCATCCTGCCCTGAGGCCAGGTCATATGCAAGGAGTAGTGCTTCTTCTTGTTTGTCATACTCCTTAGTCTTTACAAAGTCTCTTGAATCACTGACAGAAAGAAATGCTAATGCAGCTTTATGTCTATTCGGATTTTTAGAAAGAATTTCTCTGGTTTCTTTTCGGATTTTAAAAGACTCATCTAAAAGATATAATTGACTAAAAATACCGGATACCGCCAAATTAGTGTTGGCTATGTAGGACGTATCTTTTAAGCTCACATATAGCTGATTTGCTTTTTGGTACTTGAGTAAAGCTTCTGCTAGTTTACCTGATCTTTCTAATGCTTGTCCACAGAAGTATGAAGCGTCTGCTTCATAAATTGAATCTTTAGTTTTACTAAATATACGTTCTGCCCTCTTATAATCTGCTATGGCTTTATTTATATCATCTGTCTGAAAATAGGTTCCGGCTCTTTTGAGATACAAACTACCTAAATTAAAAGGTTTTTTGAATTTAGCACTGTCACCTATAATATTGTTAACAATAACTAGTGCAGAATCCGCTTTTCCTATTTCACCCAGATAAAAGTAAGAAAATTTTGAAGTAGTCGAAGCAGCTAAGTCAAAGCTATCTAACTCTTTAGCAACTTCGATTTTCTTGAGCTGTATTTTAGGATATAAATTTCTGTATAATTCGAAGTTATTATGCTTTTGACCTTTTATAACTACAGACAATGAATCTAACTCTTGAAATAAAGTTACTTTATCATCAATATCCAAAATGTATTCAAACTTGAGGTTCAGGGAATCTGGATTCTGAGCACTGAGAATATGAAAAGAAAGCAGTGTGCCCAGATATAAAAGGTACTTTTTATAGCTGCACATTTCGTTATAGTTTATTTACTTAAGGGACTATAAAAGTAATGTTAAAATCGAAGGCTTAAAATCTTTTATTCATAAAAATTTACTTTCCTATCGATATAGTAGATAAAAACGAAAAGCACGCCAACCACAGCGTGCCTTTCAAACAACCTAACCAATAAATAAACAAACCAAGTCAGTCGATTGACCGACCAAGGAATCTTTCAAAATTTCTTACCTTCACCTTAGCCTTAAGGTCGTGTAACAAATTATATAAGCCAAAGAAAGTACGATTCATATAAAGGAAATGTTTGCTTCCTCTATTTCCGTTCATCTTTCTTAGCTCAGTATCTTTACTATATTTTTCACTCAATTCTGTTATACCCTTCCAAAACTCATCATCACCAAAATCAAAAGTTTCACTATTAAATGGTCTTGTAAAAAGACTTAACAATTCGTGAAATAACTTCGAGAAGAAAGCTACTTCTTCATCAGTATCTTCTTCTCGAAGTATTTCTAATTGAAGCATCTTTTGGGCAAAAAAACGAGGGTTATTTAAATTTTCATTTTTAGCCAATTCAAAATAAGGTGTATAAAAATCATCTGGTATAATTTTAATACATCCAAAATCAATCGCTAATAAATTATTGTCCTGATCTACTAAAAAGTTACCAGGATGAGGATCTGCATGAACTTGTTTCAGGACGTGGATTTGATACATATAGAAATCCCATAGCGTCTGACCTATCTGGTTAGCTACCGATTGATCAGGATTAGTTTTAGTAAACTCACTAAGATGCATTCCTTGCATCCAATCCATTGTAATTATCTTCTCACTGGATAATTCTTCATAATACTCAGGAAATTTTAAATTAGGTATTATAGAACACGCTTCAGTAATCTCTTTACTTTGTTTTAATTCTAACCTATAATCTGTTTCCTCGAGTAATTTTGATTCTATTTCTTTAAAATACTTATCAGAATCTTTACCTTTTAAGTTAAACATCCTGATGGCGATGGGCTTAACCATCGCCAAATCTGAACTAATGCTATCTGCAACTCCAGGGTATTGAATTTTCACAGCAAGTTTTTTCCCATCTTTAACAGCCTGATGTACTTGTCCAATACTGGCCGCGTTGATAGACTGAGTTGCAAATTCATCGAACAGTTGTTCAGGATATTCGCCGTTGTATTTTTTAAATGTTTTTCTTACTAAAGGGGCTGACAATGGCGGCACACTAAACTGTGCAAGAGAAAATCGCTCAACATAAGCATTGGGTAACAAATTTTTTTCCATAGAAAGCATCTGAGCAACTTTTAAAGCACTGCCCTTTAGACTTTTCAATCCATCATAGATATCTGTAGCATTATTTTCATCAAGCTCATCTCTGGATATATCAGAATTGATAGCCTTCTTACTGTAATACTTAAGATAGTTCCCGCCTACTTTTACACCGGTTTTCACCAGTTCCGCAGTACGACCAAGTTTAGATGTTGGTATTTTATCTATTGTTTTCAATGCCTTTTTTTATTAGTTCCAGAAAGAATTCTCTTTCCATAAAAATTTTCCAAAATCCATTACACTTTCCAGAGGAGTATTGTCAAAAACATCAAAAATTGTATTCACAGATTTCTCAATCGCCATATCCGTTTTTTCAAACTCTGCTGAATCATCATCCAACCAAAATTTTAATAAAAATACTGTTTGTATCCAGGCTCCTTCAGCAAAAAGAAAAACAGGCCTTTTCGTAATTTTAAATTGCTTATCTTCATTTTCTTCTTCAATCAGTTTAGTCGCAAAACTTCTTATATCCTTACGTAAACCATTTAATTTTTGAATATTTTTAAAACCTCCGGTGTTTTCTTTTAAGTCAAAGAGAACAAAACTTCTATTCATCGTCAGCAATTCAAAAAATGTGTAGAAAAACGTTAGCATTTTCTCTCTATTGGAATAATTATCATATTCCTTATTAGCATACATTACTCCTGTAGCATTATTATAAAATTCTGACCAAATGGAAGTTTTTAATTTTTCAATACTCCCGAAAAATTTGTAGAACTCTTCTTCTTTAATCTTAATTTCTTTGCAGAACTTATAAACAGACTTAGGATAAGATTCATGTTCCAAAACATAATCCATGTAGCGTGATATAATTGTTTGCTTATCTACTAATGTTGCTTTTTTACCTGCCATTTTCTGAATATTATATTACAAAGATATATATTGTTTAATTTTAAAATAAAAAAGTTAAACAAAAATATTGTTAAAGTTGTTTCATATTTTTTGAAAGATAAAATCATAAAAATCAACCGCTTGACCTATCTGAACTTTTATAAAAGAAAATAGTAAATGTCAGTTTGTCAGCATCAGTGGCTTGGTATTTTTTTTGACATACACAGTTTTAAATAAACTATTACTAAGACATTAAATTCAAAATAATATGGCAACAGGAAGTATTAATGTGTCAGTTGAAAACATTTTTCCTTTAATTAAGAAGTTTTTATACTCTGATCACGAAATATTCTTAAGAGAACTTATTTCCAATGCAACGGATGCAACCTTAAAATTAAAACACTTAACTAGTATTGGAGAAGCTAAAGTAGAATACGGAAATCCTATTATAGAAGTAAAGATTGATAAAGAAAACAAAACCCTGCATATTATAGATCAAGGGATAGGAATGACTTCTGAAGAGGTACAAAAATACATCAATGAGGTTGCATTTTCCGGAGCAGAAGAATTTTTAGAAAAATATAAAGATTCAGCTAAAGACTCAGGAATTATAGGCCATTTTGGTTTAGGTTTCTATTCTGCTTTTATGGTGGCTGACAAAGTAGAAATTATCACCAAATCGTATAAAGATGAGCCTGCAGCTCATTGGATTTGTGATGGTTCACCTAATTATACCCTAGAACAACACAACAAAACAGAAAGAGGAACTGAAATTATTCTGCATATTAATGAAGATGAGAAGGAATTCCTTGAGGATAGTAAAATAAGAGAGCTTCTGGTAAAGTACAATAAGTTTATGCCTATTCCGATCAAATTTGGCACTAAAACTGAAACCTTACCAAAACCTGAAGATACTAAAGAAGACGATCCGGCTCCTACTAAAGAGGTTGATAACATTATTAATAATCCAAATCCTGCCTGGACAAAACAACCGGCAGACCTTGAAGAAAATGATTACAAAAGCTTCTACAGGGAGTTATACCCTATGCAGTTTGAAGAGCCTTTATTTAACATCCATCTTAATGTAGATTATCCTTTCAATCTAACGGGGATTTTATATTTCCCAAGATTAGGGCAGGATATGAATATGCAAAAAGACAGAATTCAACTATATCAAAATCAAGTTTTTGTAACTGATAATGTAGAAGGAATTGTCCCTGAGTTTTTGACTATGCTTAGAGGTGTAATTGATTCACCGGATATTCCATTAAATGTTTCAAGATCCTATCTACAAGCAGATGGTAATGTTAAAAAGATATCAAGTTATATCACCAGAAAAGTTGGGGATAAGCTAAACTCTATGTTTAAGAATAATAGAGAAGACTTTGAGCAGAAATGGAATGATATTAAAATAGTTATTGAGTATGGAATGCTCTCTGAGGATAAATTCTTCGAAAAAGCAGACAAATTCGCATTATACCCTACTGTTGATAACACTTACTTTACTTTTGAAGAATTAATTGAAAAAATTAAAGGGAATCAAACGGATAAAGATAATAGGACTGTTATTTTATATGCTTCTAACAAAGATGAACAACATTCTTATATTACTGCAGCTAAAGATAAAGGATATGAGGTTTTATTATTAGATTCTCCAATCGTTTCGCACCTAATTCAAAAGCTGGAAACAAGTAAAGAAAATATTTCCTTTACCAGAGTTGATGCTGACCACGTTGACAATTTGATTAAAAAAGATGAGGAGACGATCTCTAAATTATCTGATGAAGAAAAAGAACAACTGAAAACTGATCTTGAAAAGGTAATTCCGGCTGAAAAATATACAGTTCAGTTAGAAGCAATGGATAGCAATGCCGCTCCATTTATGATCACACAACCGGAGTTTATGCGACGAATGAAGGAAATGCAACAGACTGGTGGTGGTATGTTTGGTATGGGTAATATGCCAGAGATGTACAACCTGATAGTAAATACCAATCACGAGCTCGTAGGTCAAATTGCAGAGACAAAAACCGATAAGAAAAAAGAAAGATTAATAAAACAATCCCTTGATTTAGCCAGGCTTTCTCAAAACTTACTGAAAGGTGAAGAGTTAACCAACTTTATCAAAAGAAGTTTTGAGATGATTAAATAGACTTTTGATACCCTTAAAATAAATAAAAGCCCACTCAGCTATGAGTGGGCTTTTTTATCTAATAATAATTTTAATTATTAAATTATCCTTTGATAGGTTTAGTATCGGTATCCTTTTTTAAGTGTTTCGCATAAAATCCCATCATAGCCTTGTACATTGCTATAGAATTTTCTTCTTTACCAAAACCGTGTCCTTCATCATATCTCACCATATACGGTACATCAAATCCTTTTGCTCTAAGTGCCTTTACAATCTGATCAGATTCGTCAATATTAACCCTTGGGTCATTAGCTCCCTGAACTACAAATAACGGTTTCTTTATTTTATCTATCTGATACACTGGAGATACTTCTTTCATTATTTCTTTCTCTTCTGCAATATCCTCATCATACCAGATTTCTTTAATAATTTTCAAGTACGGCTTCCAATAGGGTGGGATCGTTTTCATAAAAGTAAAAATGTTAGACACTCCCACATAATCTACACCACAGGCGTATAAATCTGGTGTTTTAGTAAGTCCTCTAAGTACGGCATATCCCCCGTGACTTCCTCCATAAATTGCCACTTTGTCTTCATCAATCCATCCCTTATCTATAACATACTTTACACCATCCTCAACATCATCCATAGCTTTTCTTCCTATTTGCTTAAAGCCACTCTCTAAGAACTCTTTTCCATAACCTCCTGAAATTCTAAAATTAACCTGAAGTGTAGCGTATCCCCTACTCGCAAAAAGCTGAGACTCCGGATTAAATCCCCAGGAATCCCTGATCCCCTGTGGACCTCCGTGTGGGTTAACAATTAAAGGTACTTTTTTACCCGCCAGAGCTTCCTTAGGTAATGTAATGTAGCCGTGTAAGGTAAGTCCATCTCTACTTTTAAAAGTAATTGGACGCATCTCCGCCATGTCATTCTCCTTTAATTGAGGCATTAGATTATAAAGAAGTTTAAACTCGTCTTTCTTTACATCGTAGGAATAGTAAACTCCATAAAGTTTATCACTCTGTAAAAAGATTAGGTATTGATCTTCTTCATCTGTTTTATCTGCAATACTGTATTGATGATCGGGAAATTTTGAGGTTATTTTCTTGTGTAGTTTTTTGTAGTAATCACTAACTGGAATTACTTTTCTCTTTTCTCCCTCATATAAAAAATAATCTAGTTCATAATTTCTTTTTCTTGATAAAGAAAGATTAGAAACATCATAGTCATCATTAGAAAACAACATTTTAATAGGCTTATCCTCTTTAAGATTATACAGATAAATCCTTGATTTATCTGTATCTAAATTAGAAACTACATAAGCATCATCCGGATTCTCCGAAGCATAATTGAAGCTTAAAATTGAAAAAGAATCCTTCCAGTTTAGTTTCTTGATGACCTCATAATTCTTACCATCAAAAGTATAATACAAATCTATGTCAACACCATTCCTTAATCTTGAAAAACCTTTTAAGTTTCCATCTTTATCAAAAATATATCCCATGATAGGATTGGCTACATCATCATTGCTATAAAGCTGTTCTAATTCTCCGGTAACAACATTGATCTTATAGGGTTCAAAAATCTGCTTGTTGTCCTTATTCATAGAGATAATGATATGATCTTTATCTTCTTTTAATAACTCTAAGAAATTTACCTGAACTCCGTCATATGGAGTTAAATCCTTACTTTCTCCTCCAGATATTTTAGCAGTATATAAGTGATAATTTTCATCACCTCCCTGATCCATCACATAAACCAGACGTTCATTGTTTACCCATCCGAAACCTCGAACAAGCTCATCTTTTTCTTCAATAACTCTGGTAACTTTTTCAGTAGCTATCTCTTTAACATACACATGGTTTTTACCATTCTCATCTTTTTCTCTATAAGATAGGTATTTTCCATTAGGAGAAAACTGAAAGCTTCTGGCCTTTGGCTTAGCAAAATAATCTTCAACAGTGTATTTGTAATCTCCTTTGTCAAGCTTAACCAACTCCATTAATTCATTATCCGCTGTGACTAACTCAGGGTTTCCAGGTAATTTATTTTCTGATTTTTCTAATTCTAATGGTAATTCCATTCCGCTTTGGTAAAAAGTTCCTTTTAGTTTATGCTCTTGCAAAGTAGCTACATACTTAATCCCCGCTTGGGCAAGCCCCAAAGTTAACTCTTTGTTTTTAAACTCCACCTGACTTAATGGAATGCCCGTTGCTCCCTGAGATGGGCTATCCATTTTTGCTTCTAATTTCCCGTCATTTTCTTCTATATGAAATATCAGTGGAACTTCAGTACCCTGAACTGATAACTTACCTTTCCAGGTACCTTGGATATCCTGAGCCTGGACAGTATTAAATGCAAAACTAAGCAGCATGCACAACACCCCTCCTAAAATTGATTTTCTAATTTCCATAATGTTCTGTGTGATTGATGATTAAACTTCTCTCTACTTAATTAGTAATGAAAATCTTTAATTGTTACAAAAAATCCAAAAAAATTGTAACGACTTAGCAGAAATGTTCGTCAAACCTATAGAATCTAATCAAAAAACAACATCTTAATGAAACTACATCAATTTAAAGGCATTTCTGTAGCTATACTAGTTTTAAGTTTATGCTTCAATTCAATCACAGCACAATCCTTAGGCGATCAGCTTACAAAGCTATTTAGCGAAAGTTATAAAGAAAAGGAAACCGGAGCTACAGTTATGGTAGCTAAAGAGGGTAAGATCATCTATAAAAATGCATTTGGACTTGCTAATTTGGAACTCAATTTTCCTATGCAACCTGATAATGTGTTTGAAATAGGATCTATAACAAAGCAGTTTACTGCAGTTGCCATTTTAATACTTCAGGAGCAGGGTAAATTAAATGTTGATGATCCTATCACCAAATTTATACCTGATTATCCAACTCAAGGCAAAACAATAACCATTCACCACCTGCTTAATCACACTTCTGGTATAAAGAGCTATACTTCTATGAATCTTCAGGAAATAGCTAGAACTGATATGACTCCTAAAGAGCTTATTGACTTTTTTAAAAATGAGCCTATGGACTTTGATCCTGGTGAACAATGGAGTTACAACAACTCAGGTTACATACTATTAGGGTATATCATAGAAGAGGTTTCAGGAATCAGTTATGAAGATTTCATAGAAACTAAGATTTTTAAACCTTTAGGAATGGATAATTCTCGTTATGGTCATAAAAATGAACTGATTAAAAACAGAGCTTATGGATACCAAAAATCAGATAATTATCGTAATGCAGAATACTTAAGCATGACGCTACCTTATGCTGCAGGATCTTTAATGAGTACTGTAGAAGATTTACAAAAATGGCAACTGGGACTTACTCAAAATAAATTAATAAAGAAAGAAACTTTAGCATTAGCTCACCGAAATACGACTTTAAACAACAATAAACCTACATACTATGGCTATGGCTGGTCTGTGAATGAAATTCAGGGCATACCAACAGTAGAGCATGGAGGTGGAATTTTCGGATATACATCATACCAAATTTATGTTCCATCAAAGGATTTACAAATTGCTGTATTAACCAATTGCAACTGCAATAGTCCAACCGATATCACCATTGAAGCAGCAGCCATTGCCCTTGGAAAACCATATTCAACCACCGAAAAAATAAGTCTAAAAGAAGAGCAACTTAAAGAATACATAGGGTTATACAGATTTGAAGATGGTGCTGAAAGAGCTATTGGTTTTGAAAATGGAACATTGTATAGCCAAAGAGATGGTGGGAAAAAATTTATTATACTACCTAAATCAGCATCAACTTTTTATTATGATGATAGTTTCTCTGAAATCATATTTAATAAGTCTTCTAAAGGAATAACTGCCACCTTTAAAGACAGAATAAATGCAACCGAAGGACAGCGGGTTTCTAAGGAATTACCAAAAGAAAAAAAGGAAATTAAAGTTGATGCTGAAATCCTAAAAAGATATACCGGAACTTATGAAATTCAGCCCGGATTTGACATGGTAGTTACTTTAAAGGATGGCCAATTAATTTCGCAGGCTACAGGGCAGCCATCCTTTATTATCCATCCGGAGAGTGAAACGAAATTCTTCGTTAAAGAATTCCCAGCCGCAGTAGAGTTTGTAGTAGAAAATGGTATGGTGGATAAGGCAATATTATTTCAGGGAGGAAGACAAACGACAATGACTAAAAAAAATTAACCAGCTTAAAAGACTCGCTAAGGCGGGTCTTTTACTTTGTTAGAGTTTTCATAAATGTTATATAACAGTTTCGCGTTTTAGTAATTTAGTATCATAACACAAACCGATAACCAATATGAAAAACCTAAGTATACTAGCATTAATAGTGCTACTAAGCAGCTGTAATACCTCCAATAAAAAAACTTCAGAAGAGCCAACTACAAAAGAAGATACACTTAATACTATCCCTGTGGAACCAGATGGCGGTATTGGTGATGGTGCTTTTAGCCTAGAAAAACAATTTTTACAAAACATAGAAAGCGCTCATAAGAAACCTGCTTTTCTCGATCACAAAATGATAACTTTTGATGCTGTAATTAATTTTAATGGCAAAACTATCTTAGATGCAAAAATTACTATGCTAACCAACTCTTCAAAAATAAGAATAGATAAAAAAGACGGCACAAAGTTGATCTATAATGGAGACAAAGTAATGTTATGTCCTAAAGAAGCAAGTGATAAAAGAGCTAGATTTGATATGTTCACCTGGTCCTATTTCTTTGCTCTACCTTATAAATTAAGTGATCCCGGTACTGCACTGGAAGTTAAACAAGACAGGTCACTAGACGGCGAAAATTATGCAACCGCTAAACTGACTTTTGATAAAGGAACCGGTGATGCTCCTGACGACTGGTATATTGTGTATGTTAATCCTGAAAATAACGTGGTCACAGCTGCGGCTTACATCGTAACTTATGGTAGTGGAGATGATATTTCTAAAGCCGAAAGTGATCCTCATATGATTGTTTATAAGGACTATGCTTTAATTGATAATATTCCTATTTCTACACAATGGGATTTCTACAGTTGGACTGATGACAAAGGCAAAACCGAAAAATTAGGTGAAGCTATGATCAGCGATGTGGTTTTTCTTGAGGAAAATGCTACACTCTTTGAAGAACCTGATGATTATAAAGAGATCACCTTAAAGTAGAATCAAAATTTAACGGGTATATAAAAGCAATTTTTTGTATCTTTAAAAGGCTTCACTCCTTAATGAAATCTTTTATGACACCACTTTTTAAAAAATTGCAGCTGCCTGAAGGTTTAGATGAAATCCTTATACTAAATGAACCTGAAGGGTTTTGTAAAGAATTGGATTGCCTTAAAGATGTGAAAATTAAGGAATCCTTAATTCAAGTTTCAGAAGTTGATTTTGCTTTGATCTTTGTGACGGACAAGAAACAAATTGAAAGTAGAATTGAAATTCTTTATCCAAGATTAATTGATGATGTAATCTTATGGTTCGCTTTTCCTAAAAAAAAATCTAAAGAATATACTGAAGATTTGTCTTTAGATCAATTTTGGGATATATTAGGCGACTTTAACTTAAAAAAATCCATATCCGTTTCTTTAAACGCAGATTGGTCTGCTATAAGATTTAAAAAAATGACCTCAGAAACCATGACAAAGAATAAGCAAAATACAATTAATGGTCAGAAAAAGATCAAAACCTCTGACATTATATGAGTTGGCATTACTATGTATTCCCGATTACTTTTTTCATAGCAGGTATATTTCATCTTATAAAACCCAAGGCTTTTATGAGAATAATGCCGTTATATATACCTTACCATAAGGAAATCGTGTATGCAAGTGGAATTTTTGAAATTTTAGTTGCTATTGGTTTATTACTACCTCAATATCAAAAATTAAGTATAATCATAGCAATGATAATGCTATTTTTATTTTTTCCTGTTCACGTACACATGCTTGTTAATAAAAAAGCCTCCCTTAATCTACCGAAGTCACTTTTAATCTTTAGACTAGTTTTACAATTTGTATTGATATATTGGTTGTCCATCTATATCCAATAATTATGATGCTTTTTAACCCTGATCCTATAAAATTTGATTTACCGGATTCAGATATTACTTATTACCCTAAATGTTTTTCTGAAGAAAAATCTCAAATTTTTTATGAAAAATTACTAGCAGAAACTCCATGGCAGCAGGATGATATAACTGTATTTGGTAAAACATATCCTCAACCCAGACTTACAGCATTATATGCTAATAATAAAAATTCCTATACCTACTCTAACATTACAATGCAACCACACATATTTAGCCCTATAGTATCTGAAATAAAGAGCATAGCTGAATCAATAACCAATACAAAATACACTACTTGCTTGCTAAACCTATACAGAGATGGTAATGATAGTAATGGATGGCACGCTGACAATGAAAAAGAATTAGGAGAAGAGCCTATTATTGCCTCCATAAGTTTTGGCGAAGCAAGATGGTTTCATTTAAAACACCGAACAGATAAAAATTTAAAAGCGAAAATACTATTAGAAAATGGTAGCCTTTTGTTAATGAAAGGAAAAACTCAAAAATACTGGTTACATCAAATCCCAAAGTCAAAAAAGGTAAAAAATCCAAGAATAAATTTAACATTCAGGATTATTAAATAAGCACCTTTTTAGGCTAATGATTAAAAATATTTCAGGATACACCAATTAATAATAATTTTTTATTAAAATTTTAAGATTTTTTTACTTAAAAAAATAAGGTAACGAATTAAAAATCAAATAGTTAATCTATATATAAATTTTTACTAGTAAAAACAAATATTTTAACATTAAATTAATTTTTGTACCTTTAAAATGTTAAAATCATCCTATGAGCCGGTATACCCTACACGAAGTCTTTGTTGTACAACAATACTCCTTTGATCGATGGGAAGCAGAACCTCACAAACATAATTATTTTGAAATAATTTTTGTGAATTCAGGAAGAGGTTACCACACTATTAACGGGGCCAAATTTCCTTATAAAGAAAATAATATTTTCCTCTTAGCACCTGAGGACAGACACCATTTTGAAATAGAATATAAGTCTAAGTTTACTTATTTTAAGTTTACAGAGCTTCTTTTTTCAGGTGGGGTTGATTTGCCCGATAGAAAAAATTGGTTAAAAAGAATAGAACAGCTTTTACATCAACCTAACCTTATACCAGGTGATGTTATTAGTCACGAAGATGATCGAGATATTATTTGGGACATCCATAACCTTGTTATTGAAGAATTTAAAAACGAAAAGGCTTATTATCAGGAGATTATATCTAATGCCATAAGCACTATATTAAGTATTATTGTCCGTAACATTTCTACGAAATACAACACAAGTAAGAAAGAGATATCTTACAATAATAACAAGATAGATCAAATTCTAAGTCACATAAGACAACACGTATACGATAATAATAAGACAAAAATTAGCTTTTTGGCAGACAAATTTAACATGTCTCAAAGTTCAATAAGCACATATTTTAAGCGAAAAACTGGAGAATCTATCCATCAGTACGTTACAAAATACAAAATGAAACTGGTTGAACAAAGATTACAGCATACGGACTTAACTATTGCTGAGATAGCATATCAATTAGGTTTTACAGATGAAAGTCACTTAACAAAAACTTTTAAAAAGCATTTTGATGTGTCACCGAAGCAATATCGAAATTCTTATACTGAGAGCTAAGCTCTCAGTATAAGAATTTAATCAAAAATTTCGTTCAGTACTTTTGCTAATCTAATACCGCCTTTCTGTAATTGCTCCCTTACAACAGGAAAGTAATCATACATGTAACGATATCCTAATTTTTCACCAACTTCTGCTGACGCATAAACTTTTTTAGCTAATACCTGTGATTCATATATCCAATTCAGAAGCTCACCATTTCTTATAGTTTCCACTTCAGCTTTAGAAAGTTCTTCTGCATTTAAAGCTAATTCTGAATAGCTCATCTTAAAATCTTCAATCATATTGCTATCCCAAACTCGATGTAAATTAGATCCATCATTAAACCATCTAACCTGGATATCATTTCCTCCTTTGTCCTCTCCTCTACCTACATGTAGCGGTTGATGGAGGTCTCCAATAAAATGCACTAACATCTTCAGGTAAAAACGTTTTTCCTCCTCAGATGAAAATTCATTTTTTAAAACAGTCACACACTTATTAATTCCGCTAACTAAATCTCCAAACTCACTAGGTGTTTCCTCTCCGTATTTTTTATCAAACTCAAAATTGACATAATGCCATGGACTATAACTTTTGTAGTCCCTATCACTTTTAATATCATCTGCAAAAGTAGAAACTAAGGCAAGTCCTTGCCCTTGAAGTAGTTTATCAATCTGTTTTTTAGCTTTTTTTGTCAGATAGCCTTCAGCAATTTGCGCAGTAGCTCTATGACCTGTTTTTCCCCAATCATAGGCTAGTGCATCATTAAAAGACATATTAAAAACTAATAGACTTACTAGTATTGTACGAATATTCATTCTTTAAATTTTGCAGCAAAGATAAAAAAGGGTATGTTAGTGAAGCGTTAAATTATCAATGTTAGCAATCTAATTATTATTTGTAGCGAATAATTGAATTTTAGGCATACTTTTAGTTTGTTTATTATAAAATACTATGGTTTAAATTTTAACGTTACCTAGATGTCCCATATCTTAATAAATACATCCATGAGAATTACAACATCGCTATTTATACTTTTGACCTTTTTCGTGAGTCAGGCTCAGGAAAAAGAATACAACTCAGCGATAGTAAAAATAAATAAGTTCATAAATGGTACTTTAATTACTCCATATGCTGAAGATGAACCTGTGCCTCTCATAGTTTTCATTATGGATTCCGGTGCGGTGAATAGAGATGGTAATGACAGAATGTCAAAAAGCGACACCTTTAAAAAATTGGCTATTGAACTTGCCAAAAAAGGTATAGCATCATTTAGTTATGATAAACGACTATTTACCATGGATCGTTTTGGGATCAAGGAAAATGAAATTTCCTTTGATCATTTTATCGACGATGCTACAGCTACTATAGACTACTTCAAAGAGAATTCAAAATACACAAACATTATTGTTGCTGGTCATGGCCAGGGTTCACTTATTGGTATGATCAGCGCTAAAGGAAGAGCTGATGCATTTATATCACTAGCAGGTAATGGGCAATCTATTGATTTCGTAATCTTAGATCAGCTTTCTAAGCAAGCACCGGGCTTAGATAAAAGTGCAGCAATTGCCTTTGCAGAATTAAGAAAATATGGAAAAGCGTCCAGTTTTGATCCTGCCCTGGGATCTATTTTCAGATATGATCTGCAACCTTTTATGAAATCCTGGATCAAATATAACCCTGCGGAAGAAATAAGTAACTTGGAAATGCCTATTTTGATTATCCATGGGGAAAAGGACATACAGGTAGAGTTATCAGAGGCAGAAATTCTTATTTCAAAAGCACCTAAAGCAAATCAAGCTATCATACCTAAGATGAATCATATCTTTAGAGAAATTGAAGGAGGCCGTATGGAAAATCACAAATCTTATAATGAAGCCTGGAGAGAAATAATGCCTCAATTTATCGATACTATTGTTACATTTGTTGGAGAACTAAATTCCGATAATTAATGTCGTACGATATTGTTTTTTCTGATATTGATGGTACTCTACTCAATGCTGAAAGAGAGCTCTCTAATGATACGAAAGCTCAGATAAAACGCATAAAAGAAAACATTCCAGTAATCCTAATATCCTCAAGAATGCCAGCTGCCATGGTTCATCTTCAAAAAGAACTGGATATAGAAAATACTCCTCTGATTTGTTACAATGGTGGTTTAATATTAGTAGAGAACAAGACTGTACATTCGACATTTATTTCAATAGAAATACTTGAAAATATT
>NZVW01000157.1 GCA_002697475.1 Aquimarina sp.
ATGTTCTATTTTACGTTTTTTTGTTCCATCATCTGTGATCGGGTCTTTAAAAATTTCGCGTCCCTCACCGTTGACTTCTACATAAGTTGCTTTCATTGCAAACCCAAAAGTATCTCTGGTATTATATTGATAGGTAAAACTACCGATACCCAAAACCACATTTGTAGAAGCAAAACCCTTTTCTTTTAATCTTTCACATATTTGAGTAGCCCTTTCTATAGTAATACTATCTCCGTAAATAGCTCCTATTTTTGGATGAAGTACTTTAAAGCCCTGATCATTGATAGTTCCTCCAAACTCATCCCAAAGTAACTCAATCACACCCTTAGCAACAATAGGATCATTGTGATCACATCCACAAATGATATCTACCGGATCACCAGAATCAGGTCGTATCACTAATTTACCATCTCTACTTAAAATTTCTTCCTTTAATTGAGGTAAATAATTAGTCAACACTTTCCACAAATCCCACGTATCAGACACCACAGACAAGATACCAGAAGGGTATGTTTTNANAAGTCTTTTGAAGGTACCTATTTCATCATCTTTACTACCAGCGCACATAACACTATGTTCTGTTGCATTAACACTACCAATTACAAGCTCCTTGGTTACATCTGCTTTGTAGTACATTTCAAAAGCTTTAGCTACGGGTAGCGTATCACTTCCTGAAAAGGAAAGTGCATGGCCCATACCGCTTAAGATAGAAGACTCCGTACCAGACATTCCTCTCATCGAAAAGTCATGTCCCTGCCAGGTAATAAACCCTGTGTTATCTCTATCTGTTTGCTGCGCAAAAGACATTAATATTTTTTGATATTGATTAGCTATGGTTGCAGATGTACAAGGCTGCCAAATAATGTTGGACAGTAATGTTTCTAGATAATTAGTTAGCCAAAAAAACTCAGGTTTTGTATTGACTAAAGTGAACATAGGTACTCGAATAGGTACTTCTGTTCCTTCTGGCAAAGCTTTTATTTCTATAGGTAAATAGCCTAAATCGTGTAATTCTTCTATATGACTGATGTCATAGTCTATACCTAAGTAATGATCAACATATCTCTTATACTCTGAAACCACATCTTGTTTAGGCAGGTTGAAAAAATGCTCATTGAATTGCTTAATCAAATATTCTTTTATGAAGTACTGTAGTCCGAAAAATACGACGTTATCTACTCCTGCAATTCTACTCTTTCTTGGTGTCCAATTAGAATATACTAATGTTGTACCTTGTGGATATTGCTCTCTATGTCCTAGTTTATAGCCGTCTGTCAAAAGAAGTGGGTTCATACTGATTTTATTTTGCGTTATTTTTACACAAATTTAAATTACTTTTTCTAACTGCGCAAGTTTTTATTTTAAAATTTACAGTTTCACCTTTCAAAATTCTGAAAACCTAAACTATAAAGAATCCCTGATTACCGTGGAAATAATTAAAGATTAATCGCAATCTGTCTCATAAGGTACTTTTAAATATTTAATCTCTTAAATTAAGTCTGTAAAAAGGTAACAATGTATGGAATATCGAATGGCAGAATTTTATTATGACCGTTGTAAAACAGATACTACCGTATATTGTGGTGAAATTGACTATTTTGTTGAAGGTGAATTTGTAAAATCCGATACTATTAAAACCTGGAATTAAAAAAACAGATCCTATGAAATTCTTTTTACTTTTCATTGCCATCACAGCGCTCTCCTGTGCACAAAAAACAAAAAACAACAACAATGAACCTGTAACTGCTCAAGATGTCGTAGACACAATTAGTGAAGTAGAAGAAGTAGCCGAAACATTTTCTGAACAAACAAATTATAGTAAAAATTTTAAAGAAGAATTTGAGCAACTACCGCTTAAGAAAGTACCTGTAATAGATACTACCACTTTTGGAAGTTTTAAAAACAATGATGACATAAAACTCATTGATGCTACCGCCTTCAGTTTACCGGAAATTTATGAAAATTGGTATGTTGAGGGATACAATTATCGTGTGATNTCTGGTTATCGATTACAACTTTCAGATGATTTTTATACCGCTATTTTAACGATTACTATAGGCGATAATGAGCTGAAAAGCGTTCTCATAAACTACACCAAAGAAGGAGCATTTATTGATTCCTATATGGTATCCTATGATGAGATGGCTGAAGGACAGACCAGGTATACAGCTGAAATTGATATACGTAAAATAATCCGAACCTACTATATGTGGCCCAATGAGGATGCTAATCCGGTTATGGAAACAAGCACTGTGAAGATCAAATCTGATGGAAAACTTGAAGAAATGGGCATTGAGGATATTTTTTATGATTTGATTTCTGAAAAGCATAATATTTCAATTTCAAAACAAATCCCAAAACTGAATACGTTTAAAGTTCTACCTTATAGTCCTAATGAAGCTGTTGTGCTCATCCCTGAAATCGCTGAGGGAAACCCTGAGGAAATGTTTGCACTGAATTCTCATATAGCGCTTGTAAATATTCAAGGCAGGGAAGTAACTCATTATTACTTTGAAAGTGCTAAAACCAACGGTAGGGTTTCTGATGCCATACGACTGGATGAAATACAAATAGATATACCTGCTTATAGCGTAAATGAGGAGACCAAAGTTTTTGAAGTAAAAGTTAAGTATTATGGATCATCCAGAGTAAATCCCTATTATCAGGAAGCTATTTCTTTATTCGTAAAAGATGAAGATTACTTAAAAAAAGTACTGGACCATTATAGTGTCGAAGAATCCAGAGGGGAATTAGATGGTCCTTGTGAAGGTAAAACTGTATCTGAAAAGAAAACTTTCATAGTGGAAAATGCAAAAACCAACGGTCACTTTGATATTACAGTAAAAAACTATGTATCAGAAACCGTAGATTTTGAAGACGAAAATGGCGAGTGTCAATCTAAAGAAACCACAGAAACACGTACAACTGTATTAAAATATAACGGTCTACAATATGTGGAGTATAAATAAAGTATGATAATTATTCCTTTAATAAATCTTTATATATACCAGTAATACTAAACGTTGTGTGCAAGCAGAAATGACTGNGAAAGAACAGGAATATTACGAGAGAATAAAGTCGAGTTTTATAGGACAGACAATAAAAGAAGTATATTACGAAGAACTTGATTATGATACTGACTCAGAATTTTGGGAAATGTCAAATGAAATTCATTCCGTTGATATGAATGTGATTTTCAGATTAGACAATGACCAACTTCTGCAAATAAAGTGGGACAATGAATTCTATTGTTATGGTGTTGGATTTGAAAACCTACCAGAAATAATAAAAAGAGAAGGATTTAAAACTATAAACGTTTCTAATAATTCAAATTGGAAAAAATTCATTGACAAGACAATTAGCGGAATTAAAGTATTGTGGGATATAAGTGAAGGTGTAACCGAAAATTACTCTGGAAACAGAATAATAAAAAAAGTAAAGAGTACAACGAAATTACCTCAGACTTGGGAATTAAACTTTGAAAATGAGAAAGTTTGGATTTCTGCCCTTGAAATTGATAATGAGAAACGAGCTAATTTCTGGGCTGACCATTTGAGCGTAATATTTACAAACCGTGAACAAGAAAAATATCAACTAATAGAAAAAGCTAGCACACAGCACGGTATATAGCAAATAGGGCGGGCGGTCAGTGGTTCCAGAAAGTTCGGTGCTATTTACCAACACCGCAAATCGTTGATTTGGCTTTTAAAATGAATAAATTAAAAACAAAATACAACGCTTTGGCTCAGTGCAAACTTGAAAGTTTATCGCTTTCTACTGCCCTACTTGCCATATAATACTACAGAAAGTGATTATTTTAATTTTATTTTGATACTTCAATTAAACTTAAGAAAATTTAATTCTTAATTTTTCATCTAAAGATATTAAGTAATCCCTACCATACTTGCCGTTTTCTATTTGATCCAAAAGGAAATCCGGTAAGTCATTCTTACAATCCTTTTTAACACTTAATATGGCCATAGATAACTCTGCTACCGTATCTGTGTCTCCTCCATAACTTATGCCCTTTAATAAGCACTCGCTCATACTTCGGGCTTCAGAAACCAAAGGAATAACCGCGTTTGTGGTGGGGAACGAATGCATATCTATAGGACTAGTAATTTGATAATTACCAACTTCTCCAATAGTTCTATTGATAAATTGTATAATTGATATGTCCTGTTTTTCATAAATATAAATATAATAATGAACTGCTAGTGCAATTCTCAAGGCTCCTGTAATCCCTTCGTTCGTGTTATGAGTTGTCTTAGCCTGTATCGTAACTAAATCTTTTAGTTTGTCTAAATCCTTAATGTATCCAAGAGTATAGGCCCTCATTGCAGCTCCATTACCAGAACTTTCATTGTTTATGTTCTTTAAGAACTCTTTACCATTACGACTTTCTGATAGAGCATTATAGACTCTCCCAGAGTAACCTCTTCTTTTATCTCGATGAAAAACTTCTACAAATTTATCTCCAACCTTTTCTGGAGTCCAATCCTCATCTTCCAATAAAAGCTCTGCTATAGCGATTGCCATTTGGGTATCATCAGTATACTGCTTATATATTTCTGTATATAAACCGTGATGGAAATATTTTGTTAAATTATTATTTTGACTTATAAAATTTAAGTCCCTAAACTCAAAACCGGCTCCATAAGCATCTCCAATTGCAGCTTCTACAATCATCTTTATATATTTTTGAAATTATACATTTATTAAATCATTGAATTCTTTCTTTTTAGATTCCTGCATTCGCAAGAAAGACAAAAAGCATTGCCCTATCAACTCCAACATCACCTGACAAGGAGGAATTGGCTGCATTAACAAGTGCATCAACATTAAGCCTAGTTATATCACCTTTGATTAATTGTACATTCATTTTTCCTGTTTTAATTGATCCCTAACTTCCATTAATGCAAAACCCAACAGATTTTGTCCTCTCCACAAATTAGGATTCTCTACATTTTCATGATTTTGACTCATTCCTATTCCCCAAATGCGATCTCTGGGACTAGCTTCAACGAGCACTCTGTTTTTTGTACTTAACAAAAATTCTTTCAAATCCTCGTGTTGTGAAAATTTATGATGGTTTCCTCGTTTTACAATTTCATACTTATGTCTATCCCAAATATCAGGATTAAACCTTTTAACTTTTCTACCTAATTGTTTAGCTTCCATAGGATGATCGCAGACAATGAATTCATTGAATATTTCTTGATCATCAAATAACCTAGCTTTTTCTGCCATCATCCAATGTTCGGCTGTTTTATAACTTATAGAATCGACAACAAAAGATGATTCCCACCATTGGCTAAGGCAACTTTTACTAATACTACCATCTTTGCTTGGCGTATGCCCCCAAAAGAAAAGATACTTAACTTTTCGCCTTTATTATACTTATCCTTTGTATATTCTAATGTGTATTTCATTCCATTTTACTTTAGATTCCAGACTTAACTGGAATGGCAATTCACTATATTACTTCAAATTGCACTACCCCTTCTTCTTTAATATCCCTAAATGAATTTGTAGTAAATACCTGATCAAATACTGTTGTTAATTCTTTAAACCCTTTACTAAAAATTCCGTGACTTACAACTAAACTTAGTTTAGCTGCATTTTTATCCTTTAAGGCTTGTGCCAACCCTAAAAATGTTCCTCCACCATCACAGATGTCATCTACAATAACACAATGTTTACCGGATAAATCTTCTTCATAAACCCTGAAGCCTGAGAGTTGACCTGTCTTAACATCTCTTTTCTTAGAACATTCCACAACCTCGATTCCTCCTAAATATTCAGAGACCTTATAAATCTTTTTCAGCGCTCCTCCATCCGGCGAAATAAGTACAACTTCATCTTCAATAGTCGCTAAACATTGCTTTACAAATTCAAAGTTTTGAATCACCGTTACATTATTAAGAAGTGCCGGGGTAACCTCTGAGTGCGGATCAAAAACACTAACCTCATTATACTGCTGTGTATTGATGATATCTGCATATACCTTAACACTTAGCGATTCTCCTATTACCATCACCCTATCCTGTCTTGCTGCAGGAAAATAGGGAATAAAAAGATTAATTGTCTTTACACCCATACGCTTTAATGCATCCGTAGCAATTAAAACAAATCCCAAATCATTAAAAGAATTTATTCTGGCTGTAATAGTTACTGCCGTTAATTTCTTTTCTAAAATTTTGATATGTGGCTCCCCCCCATTAAACGTAAAAGCACTAAAATCAATGGATTTATCATATGGTGTAAAGGCCGGATCTAAATGGAGATATTTCATAATTGTGTTATTTATACGCAAAAATAAAAACAAAATATAAAGTAAACAATTTTTTTGCGTAAAAAAAACGTAAAATAAATTACTCACTACAAAAAAAACCGGCTGTATACCGGTTATTTTATATCAAAGAGGAATCCTTTTTCTTTATGTTTAAAATATTGTTTTTTATTAAACCTAAACAGGTTAGCCGGTCTTCCCCTACCTTCTGAGACTTTTTCATCCAACTCTTCGAGAATATTAAAGCTTAAAATCTTTTTCCTGAAATTTCTCCGATCTATATCTTTTTCGAGTATGGTTTTATATAAATTTTCCAAATCAGAAAATAAAAACTTATCCGCAAGTAAATCAAAGCCTATTGGCTCATAGGTAAGTTTGTTTCTGAGCCGGTTTTTTGCTATATCCAAAATTTGACGGTGGTCAAAAGCCAGTTCAGGTAGGTCTTTGATATCAAACCAGGCAACATCTCCTGCATCCGTATCTGCAATAATGGTATGATGCTCAGGTTTAACCAAAGCATAATACGTGATGCTGACTACCCTATTTCTGGGATCACGTTCAGGTTTTCCAAAAGTATATAATTGCTCTAAATAATCCACGGTCACATTTGTCTCCTCTTTTAATTCTCTAACTACAGCATCTTCCAGGCTTTCGTCTTCTAAAACCAATCCTCCGGGTAATGCCCAGGAATCTTTAAAAGGTGCTATATTTCTTTTGATAAGAAGAATATGCAAGCTTTTGTCTTTATATCCAAATACTGCCGCGTCCACAGCAACTTTTATATTTTGGTGTACCATATACACAAAATTACAATTTTGAACATAGCTTAAAAAAGAAAACTCCTGAGATTTTCAGGAGTTTATATTAAAAACATTTTCGATACTATCTTATTATATAGGTATATTCATCCTTAACAACTCTAACTACTTCACCTGTGTTTACATTGTAAACATCAATTTTAGCGTTTACCGGGTAATTATCCGCATCATAGGTATATTGGTAGATATTACCCAGAGAAATATCTCCATTGGTTTCTTTAAACTCTTTCTTAACCGGGTTATTAGAGTTATAAGCATATTCGATACTTACCTCTACACCGGTAGTTACATAAGGTAAACTTATCTTCTCAATGGCCTCACCAAAATAAGGCGTGTTACTTGTATCGTATTGCCATAAAGTAGTATATACAAGCGCGTCATCTATGGAATTCAAAGCTATGCTATAGTCTTTTTCATCATAATTGTTTGTTCCTGATATGTATCTCATATCATAAAACTCAGAATACTGAAAAATTGAAAAATCAGCCTCTGATTGAAAAACATAACAAGATGATACATTATCACTATACATATACTGAATGATTTCGACCTGATCACCATTAAAGTGATTTGTCTTTTTAGTATAGTCTAGAGTTCCGTTACTATTGTAAAATAATTCAACCGTGTAATATGGTATATCAGGATAATCAATAGATTCTATTTTGGTGATATTTTCACCAGAATATGTATAGGTTTTATAGTACGCTTCAGTCTCAATACGTACTAAATTGTTATCCTGATTATAGGTATACGTGAGTGTTTTTGGGTTACCATCATCAATAGTAATCTTCTTTGATGCTACTAGTTTTACCTGATTTTCAGATAAAGTTGTAGTATCATTATCATCGTTACTACAAGAAAAAATTGTGAAAGAGATTAGTAATAAAAGTAATAGTTTTTTTCCCATTTGTTTGTTGTTAAAAATTATTATAAAAAAAAGCTCCTGAAGATTCAGGAGCCGCAAATATATAATTTTTAACAACTTATGCATTCTGCGCTTTTATCAAATTTAAAGCAGATCCTGCTTTAAACCATTCAATTTGCTGTGCATTATAAGTGTGATTTAATTTGACTGTATCCTTAGAACCATCAGCGTGTACAATTTCTAAGGTCAGCTGCTTATCAGGAGCAAACTGATCAAGATCAAGGAAGTTAAAAGTATCATCTTCCTGAATCAGATCATAATCATTTTCATTATCAAACGTAAGCCCTAACATACCTTGTTTTTTCAGGTTAGTTTCGTGAATACGTGCAAAGGATTTAACTATGACCGCACGAACACCTAAATGACGTGGTTCCATAGCTGCGTGTTCTCTTGAAGAACCTTCTCCATAGTTATGATCTCCAACCACTATAGTAGGAATACCCTCAGCTTTATAAACACGTTGTGTATCCGGAACACCACCATACTCACCGGTTAATTGATTCTTAACAAAGTTCGTCTGTTTGTTATAAGCATTTACAGCACCTATAAAACAGTTATTGGATATATTATCCAGATGACCTCTATAGCGTAACCAAGGACCTGCCATAGATATATGGTCTGTTGTACATTTTCCAAAAGCCTTTAATAAAAGCTTGGCTCCTGTAATATTCTTACCGTCCCAAGGATCAAAAGGCTCTAATAACTGAAGCCTCTCTGAATCCGGACTGACCTTAACCTCTACTCCAGTTCCATCTTTTAATGGAGCTACATAACCTGCATCCTCTACTGCAAAACCTTTTGGTGGCAATTCATACCCTCTTGGCTCATCCAGTTTCACTTCTTCTCCGTCTTCATTAATCAGAGTATCTGTTAGAGGGTTAAAATCTAGTCTACCTGCTATTGCTATTGCCGTTACTAACTCAGGTGAACCTACAAAAGCTAAAGTATTAGGATTACCATCAGCACGCTTGGCAAAGTTTCTATTAAAAGAATGTACTATGGTATTTCGAGGTCCGTCAGCAGCATTATCTCCATAACGATCCCACATACCGATACACGGTCCACACGCATTAGCAAATACGGTAGCACCAATCTTATCAAATGTATCAATGAACCCATCTCTTTCAATTGTATATCGCACCTGCTCTGAACCTGGTGTAATTGTAAAATCAGACTTTGTTTTCAATTTCTTGTCTGATACTTGTTGTGCTAAGGATGCTGCTCTTGATATATCCTCATAAGATGAGTTGGTACAAGAACCTATCAATCCTACTTCAACAGTTATCGGCCAATTATTTTCTTTAGCCACTTCTCCCATTTTAGAAATTGGTGTGGCTAAATCTGGTGTAAAGGGACCATTTAAATGTGGTTCAAGTTCTGATAGGTTAATTTCGATTACCTGATCAAAATAATTTTCAGGATTAGCATATACTTCAGGATCTGCAGTTAGATACTCTTTAACTTCATTTGCTGCATCAGCTACATCAGCTCTATCCGTAGCTCTTAAGTAACGATCCATAGATTCATCATATCCGAAAGTTGAAGTAGTTGCCCCTACTTCAGCTCCCATATTACAGATAGTTCCTTTACCTGTACAAGACATAGATGTAGCGCCTTCACCAAAATATTCTATAATAGCACCGGTACCTCCTTTAACTGTTAGAATATCTGCTACCTTAAGAATTACATCTTTTGGTGCTGTCCATCCTGATAATTTACCGGTTAACTTAACTCCTATTAATTTTGGAAACTTAAGCTCCCAAGGCATTCCTGCCATTACATCTACTGCATCAGCTCCACCAACACCAATTGCTACCATACCTAAACCACCAGCGTTAACTGTATGAGAATCAGTACCAATCATCATACCTCCTGGAAATGCATAATTTTCAAGAACTACCTGATGAATAATACCAGCTCCTGGCTTCCAGAAACCAATTCCGTATTTATTAGACACTGATTCTAAAAAATCGAATACTTCGTTACTGGTTTGATTGGCTCTTTTAAGATCGGCTTCTGCGCCTACTTTAGCCTGAATTAAGTGATCACAGTGTACTGTAGTAGGTACAGCTACCTTTGGCTTACCCGCATGCATAAATTGAAGCAAGGCCATCTGGGCTGTAGCATCCTGACAAGCGACACGATCCGGTGCAAAATCAACATAATCTTTACCTCTTGTAAATGCTTTATCGGTTTTACCATCCCAAAGGTGTGAATACAAAATCTTCTCTGCTAATGTTAAAGGCTTTCCCGTGATTTTCCGAGCAGCATCCACGCGCTCTGCAACCTCACTATAGACCTTTTTTATCATGTCGATATCAAATGCCATAATCTTTATATATTTCTGTTGTTTTGTTTAATTTTTAAGCTTCGGAAATATACAAAATATTGTATGACTGGGAAAACCGAAAAACCTAATAAAAACCTAATTCTAGCCCATGAAAAAGCCCTGATCAAAAAATAATCAGGGCCAAATAATAATTTTATATAGTTTTGACTATACCACCAACTCCTTTTGTGAAGGTTTAAACTTAGTCAATACAATACCATCAACGGCTGATTCGTACTCCTCCATAGTTGGAGTTCTACCTAAAATTGTAGACAATACTACTACCGGAGTGGATGACAATAATGATTCTCCCTTTTTCTCAGTTGAATCTTTTACCACTCTTCCCTGAAATAATCGGGTAGATGTTGCCATTACTGTATCTCCCGGCTCAGCCTTTTCCTGATTACCCATACACAGGTTACATCCCGGACGTTCCAGATAAAGCATGTTTTCATACTTCGTACGTGCAAGACCTTTTGGCGCACTATCGTCAAATTCAAACCCTGAATATTTTTGTAGTACTTCCCAATCTCCTTCTGCTTTTAACTCGTCCACAATATTATATGTTGGAGGCGCTACAACTAATGGGGCTTTAAATTCCACCTTACCGTGTTGAGCTTCTATATTTTTTAGCATTTGAGCTAAAATTTTCATATCTCCTTTATGAACCATACAAGATCCTATGAAACCTAAATCTACTTGCTTAGTTCCTCCGTAATAAGACAACGGGCGAATAGTATCATGTGTATAACGCTTAGACACATCATCATTATTCACATCCGGATCTGCAATCATTGGCTCTGCTATTTCGTCCAAATCAATAACTACTTCTGCATAATATTTAGCATCAGCATCAGGCTTTAGAGCAGGCTTAATACCCGTTTTCACTTCCTGAATTCTTGCATTTGCCTTGTCTACTAAACCTTGAAGCATTTGTTTTTCATTATCCATACCCTTCTCGATCATGATCTGGATACGATCTCTTGCTATTTCTAAAGATTCAATCAGTGTTTCATCTTCTGAAATACAAATAGAAGCTTTGGCTTTCATTTCTGCTGTCCAGTCTGTAAAAGTAAACGCCTGATCAGAAGTCAACGTACCAATATGTACTTCGATTACTCTACCTTGAAAAACATTTTCACCGCCGAACTGCTTCAGCATTTGCTGTTGTGTGGCATGTACGACATCACGGAAATCCATGAAGCTTCTCATTTGACCTTTAAAAGTAACTTTTACAGATTCCGGGATTGGCATAGTAGCCTCACCGGTTGCCAATGCTAAAGCTACTGTTCCTGAATCTGCACCAAAAGCAACTCCTTTAGACATACGGGTATGAGAATCTCCTCCTATGATAATTGCCCAATCATCGATGGTAATATCATTCAATACTTTATGGATTACGTCAGTCATTGCGTGATATTCTCCTTTAGGATCACGTGCAGTAATTAATCCAAAGTCATTCATAAATTTCATCAATCTAGGAATGTTAGCTTTTGATTTATCATCCCAAACTGAAGCCGTATGACAACCGGATTGATATCCTGCATCTACAATAGGAGAAATTACAGTAGCTGCCATCATTTCTAACTCCTGAGAAGTCATCAAACCTGTAGTATCCTGAGAACCTACAATATTAACCTCTACGCGAACATTAGATCCGGCATGCAACGTTTTACCTGGAGTAGTACCTACAGCATTTTTATTAAATATTTTTTCAACTGCCGTAAGACCTTGTCCTTCTACTGAAATTTCTTTAGATGGAGCATATACTTGTGGAATATCAATGCCTAAAACTTTACAAGCCAAAGTTTGTAGTTTTTTACCAAAAACAACAGCGTAAGATCCGCCTGCTTTAATAAACTCTAACTTTTGAGGTGTTAAGGCAGCCGAGATATCTTTTAATTCCTGATCTCCTTTATATAACTTTTTCTCCTTGGTATTAATGGTAAATACAGTACCTGTATCTACCGAGTATACCTGTTCTAAAACGGGTTCACCATCTGCATCAACAACAGTTTTACCATCTGCATCTTTCTTGGTTACCCAGTTCTTTAAATCTATTCCTATACCTCCGGTTACTCCGACAGTTGTTAAGAAAATAGGTGCTATCCCATTAGTACCTGCAATCACAGGAGCAATATTAATAAAAGGTACATATGGGCTGGATGGAACACCTGTCCATAATGCCACGTTGTTAACTCCTGACATACGTGAAGAGCCAACACCCATTGTTCCTTTCTCCGCAATTAACATCACTCGTTTATCCGGGTGTCTTTCTTTAAGTGCTAAAAGCTCTTTTTGCATCTCTTTATTATGCTCAAAAATGGATTGACCGTGTAACTCACGATCAGATCTGGAGTGCGCATCTGCACCCGGA
>NZVW01000158.1 GCA_002697475.1 Aquimarina sp.
GTAGCGGAACAGCAGCGGCCCTAAATAGTAGCCGCCCACAATTACGCTGCCGATGGCGGCCACCACTACCAGCGCGTGTGCCCAGGCAGGCAGATGCGCCACTAGGCTTAGCCCCGCGTGGCCATGGTCGTCACTGGCAGCGCCCATTAATTCCGGCAGTGCCAGTAGCGGGATGAGCGCCAGCATAGGAATAACGGCGATATCTTGAAACAGCAGCACCGAAAAGGCGCTGCGTCCGCCTTCGGTTTTGGAAAGCCCCTTCTCACTCAGGGTTTGCAGCACGATGGCAGTGGATGAGAGCGCAAAAATCAGCCCCACCGCCAGGGCGGTTTGCCAAACGAGCCCTAGCCACCAGGCAATGGCAGCGCCTGCCGCTGCGGTCAGCACCACCTGCAAACCGCCCAGGCCCAGCAGCCGCACCCGCATGGCCCATAAGCCTTTGGGGTCTAGCTCCATGCCCACCAAAAACAACATCATTACCACTTGGGTTATTTTGGTCCTTATTCGCTGTGATATAATATCCATCACTCCAAATAGACAGCTTTTCATAATCCGGAAAACTGCCCGTGTTAAATCTATAGGTAAACCACCCATCATTCACAGGATCAGGTCCCTGACCTACAGCTATCAAGAATCCATTAGGAGTATTACTAAATTGCATAATGATAAAGCGATCTGCATAATTATCATATACCACTATAGGATCTCCTAAACTTTCTCCAGGAAATATAGTTGCCAGTGAAGCCTCCGGAACTAAAACATTACCGCTTTTATCCCTGATCCCAAAACCTGAATTAAATGCATAGACATAATGATTAGGACCTACAGCACCTGTTGGATCTGTTGGTGTACTGAAACCTGAATGCGCTTCAAAATTTGCTATCTCAGTAGATATCGCAGCTCGTTGCGACTTTTGTTGAATCGGAATTAATGGATCATTTTGACCTGCTGCAGGTAAACCTTTACCAGGAACGAAGGTGTTTTTACCCTTCTTTTTTTCCTGACCGTGTTTAATCATTCCTTTAGCAGAAATCACATTGTCCATTTTAGAAATAGCAGGAACAACACGAACGTATTCTGCTTTACCTATAGTCGATGGTTTCATTCCTTGTTTTTGAGCATAGGAATTTACCGTGCAGCATAGCATAGCTATGAATACTGCATAGAAAAATGTAGTTTTCATTTTTTTGGTTTTAATGTTAAGTTGATTGTGTAAATAGTTGTAAGACATCATCATTTAAAAAACGATAACATCTCAAACTCTAATTAGTAAGCCGATAATTTAAAAGTAAAGGCGCTCTGATAGGTGTAATTAATCTTTTCATACGTATATATATTTAATTTAATCCTTCACAATATAAACATAGCACGACTGAACAATCTAAAACGTAAAAGCGGATTCTTTTACTAAACTGAGGGTAGAAAAGGGTTGGTTAAGTTGCCTAAATGTAAATGTTTTCTAAATAAAATGAAAACAAATACCTAACTAAAATATTGATTTGTAGTTTTTTGCGGTAAAACCGTAATTAAAACAGGTGTTAGAAACAACACATTTATAATATGCAAACTATACCTTTATTTTTAGTTTTTGTAAAGAAGAAAGAAGAAAAGTTGAATCCTTTAGTTATTATGTTATGCAAAAAAGCCGACTCGTGCTTACAAGTCGGCTAAAAGGCTAACACTTAATTTATTAAATACTGATTATAAATCAAACCTCAATCCAAGTGAAATATTGTTTTGTTCTACATTAGGGTCTCTAAAAATAGGATTCAGATCATATTTTATATAAAGAGATGTATCACCGAATCCCATATAGCCACTTAGTCCATATATCAAATCACTGGTATTATAATCCCTTTTGATTTTGTCCTTGATATCGTCACCATTCTCTTCATATTTTAATTTTTGTCTTGTACTTATATTTGCTCCGGCATATCCTCCCAGGCCAATTCGAAACTGTCTGTGAGTTGAGTATCTTATCTTATCTTCAGTCTCAGTAACTTTGGACGGCCCAAATTCAAAATGAATAGGTATTACCAGATTATCCATTCTAAACTTTGACTTTTTAAGTTCTACAGGGAAATCCTGTAATTCTGTTCTATCCCCATTTTCAACAAAAAATCTGTTATCCGTTGGTTTAAGACCATTCGACTGATAAGAAATTCCGTATTTAATTCTTGCAAAATTACTTTTATCAAAGATTCTTGTAGTCCATGTATATCCCAGCTCAAAAAATCTACTGCCTGCTATTTTGTAATCAGAATCATCAAGAGACTGACCATCAACTATTGCGTTATTAAAACCAACTCCAAGTACAAAGTTTGAATACGTTCTTCGATCGTATTTTACTTTCTTCTTCTCACCTTCTCCTCTTTTAATATTAATACCAAATAATATATTTTCTCCATCTTCGTCCTTTGAAGCTATACCAAGTATCACCTGGGTTTTATTTTCAACTGCTGCTTCTCCTTGATTTCTTCTTATCAACTCTATCTTATTATCGATGATGGCTACAGAATTCTCAATATTAAGTGCGTGTTTTTTTGCTACTTCTTCTTTAAGTGTTTGAGCTTCAGTAATAGTTATCTCATCTTTCGCCAGACGCTCGTTGATAGCCTCTACTTCTTTACGTAAGGCTTCTTTCTCAGCATTTATTATTTCTTCCTTGTCTTTTTTTAATTGTTCTATTTTTGTTTCTACTTTGGTCTCTTGGGCTTGTAAAATTTGGACACTAAAAATTAGGGCTGCTATTGCAGCATACGTAATTATTGTTTTCATGTTGTTAATGGATTAACCCTTTTCAGCAGTAATTAAGCTAGTGCATGCACTTCATTAATTCTCTAGCTTTAAAACCCTGTCCGGGATTTGATTGATGAATTTTTACTCTTAATTATTTCGTTCAGCAACGGCAGTTTTTACTTTTTGAAAACCGGTCTTTAGCGCTTCAAAAACCCGTTCCTTAAAAGTTTCGTCAAGCTCAGACTCTACTTCATTCAGTAAAGCCATTGCATCCACTTTTTTATTTTCTAAAATTTTATCTGTAGTAATTTCTCGTTGTGCTTTTCTGATTAGCTGCTCTATTTCCTCGTCTGTAACGGTCGTATTCTTTCTTTTTAATTCATTTACCTGATTGACAATATCTGCTACTTTAGCTTCGATTAAATTAGTTTCTTCCAGTGCATTAACTTTATTGATATCATCATTTTGCTGAGCAATTGCAGAGGTTTCTTTTAAAATAGTGTTATCCTCTACCTTTTGGCTAAATCGTTTATCCTCTTTAATCTTTTTATTATCGACCGGATTTCTTGATGCCACCACCTCTGGTGATTTTGATTCAAAAGCATTTGAGTTATCAGCGGCCTCTATTTTATCAACTTCTGAATTTTCAACCCATCTGGTTTCGTTTGTATTAATTGATTCTACTTTATTCTCTTTAGGGCTTCTGTTATCATTTACTTCAACCAAATTTTGATTCGGCTTTTCTTGAAAACCAACGTTATTAAAAATTACGGATGTGATAATAACTAAACCTATTATGCTTGCCGCTATAAGGTACCAGAATTTTGGGTTTTCTTTGTGACTATTCTCTTCAGCTTCATCAAGTTGGGCAGCAATCTTGTGCCAAGTATCAGGAGAGGGATTTATTTCTCTCTTGTCTAAATTCTCCTTTATATTTTCTTCAAACTTTAACGGTGCCATTTTTTCTTTCATTTAAGTTTGTTAGTTGTTGCTGTAACATTTTTCTTGCCTTAAAAAGTTGTGATTTCGAAGTGTTTTCTGAAACATTAAGCATATCAGCAATTTCACTATGCTTATAACCTTCTATTGCATAAAGCACAAAAACCATCTTATACCCTTCAGGTAAATTGTCTATTAAGATCTGAATTTCTTCTACTTCTAATTCCGTATAAATATTATTCCAAGACTCTTCTTTATATCCTGATATATCTTCGGTAAATAAAAGCTCCTTTTTACTTCTTAAAAAAGAAATAGATTCATTGACCATTATTCTTCTAATCCAGCCCTCAAAACTTCCTTCAGATTTAAATTTATGAATGTTCAGAAAAACTTTTAAAAATCCTGCCATCATTACCTCTTCCGCATTGTGTAGATCTTTAATATATTGTCTACACACACTTAGCATCTTAGGGGCATATTTTGTATATATAGCCTGCTGTGCTTCTCTATTCTGCTTACTAGCTTTTTTTATGAGTTGCGTTTCGCTTTTATAAAACTGAATTACTTTCAATTTAAAAAATCAATTTATTAAGATGATCTATTAGTATAGACGTTTAAAGATTGAAAATAGTTGTCTGAAAAAATATTATTTTTAAAAATAAAAAATAAGGCACTGAAAAACAATGTTTTAAAATTTTATTTTTTTCTATCAATAACGTAATTAACCATCAACTGTAGCGAAGATCTGTATTGGGATTCAGGATAAGAGTTCAAAATTGAAAGTGCTTCTGACTGGAACTTATGCATAATCTCTATAGCATACTCCAAGCCACCTTTTGATTTCACAAAATCGATTACCTCTTTTACTCTCTTTTTATTCTTGTTATGATTTTTGACGCTATTAATAAGCCATTTTTTTTCTTCCTTAGTACAATTGTTAAGTGTATAGATAAGAGGAAGTGTCATCTTTTGTTCTTTGATATCTATTCCGGTAGGTTTGCCAATAGCTTCATCTCCATAGTCAAATAAATCATCTTTAATTTGAAATGCCATACCGATAAGCTCACCAAACTTTCGCATTTTCTCCACATTATCACTGTCCGGATCTACTGAACAGGCTCCCAGACTACAACAAGCTGCAATGAGAGTTGCTGTTTTTTGTCTGATAATTTCATAATACACATCCTCCGTTATGTCAAGATTTCTTGCTTTTTCTATTTGGAGTAACTCCCCTTCGCTCATTTCGCGAACAGCAACTGATATAATCTTTAAGAGATCAAAATCTTCATTATCGATAGATAACAGTAATCCTTTAGATAACAAATAGTCCCCTACAAGAACAGCTATTTTATTTTTCCATAAAGCATTAATGGAAAAGAAACCTCTTCTTCTATTAGAGTCATCTACCACATCATCATGAACTAATGTAGCAGTATGAATAAGTTCAATCACTGAAGCTCCTCTATATGTTCTTTCATTAACCTCTCCTCCTGAAACCATTTTAGCCACAAGAAAAACAAACATAGGTCTCATTTGTTTCCCTTTGCGATTAACTATATAATGTGTGATACGATTAAGTAAAGCAACTTTTGAAGACATAGAGTCGGAGAACTTTTTTTCAAAAAGTTCCATCTCATTAACAATAGGAAGTTTTATTTGCTCTACTATTTTCAATACTTAATCAAGATTGATTTCCCTTCAGGTACCTTGCGAAGATAATGCAAAATGTTTTTATGACTATATCTATAAATAAATAGATTCTATTTTTGAATAAAATTAATTCTTATTAGCCAACTGACCGCAGGCAGCATCAATATCCTTTCCTCTACTTCTTCTTACATTAACCACAAATCCTCTTGACTCCAAGGCTCTTATGTAGTTATTAACGGCAGTGTCAGAAGCTTGCTGAAACTCCCCATCATCAATAGGGTTGTATTCTATAAGATTCACCTTGCAGGGAATATATGTACAAAATTTAACTAATGCATCTATATCTTCATGGCGATCATTAATCCCTTTCCATACAACATACTCATACGTCACTCGGCTTTTTGTTTTATCGTACCAATACTCAAGTGCTTCTCTTAGATCTTCTAAAGGAAAAGTAGTATTGAAAGGCATAATTGAAGTTCTAACCTCATCAATTGCTGAATGCAGCGATACCGCAAGCTTAAAACGAACCTGATCATCGGCCATCTTTTTAATCATCTTAGGAACTCCGGAAGTAGATAAGGTTATTCTTTTTGGTGACATTCCCAGACCTTCATCTGACGTGATCATGTCGATAGCTTTAATAACATTATTATAATTCATTAAAGGTTCTCCCATTCCCATGAATACAATATTAGACAAGGGTCTATTGTAGTAATGTCTACTTTCATTATCAATAGCAACTACCTGATCATAAATTTCATCAGGATTAAGGTTGCGCATTCTTTTTAAACGAGCAGTTGCACAAAATCTACAATCGAGACTACAACCTACCTGAGATGATACACAAGCCGTAGTTCTTTTTGGAGTAGGTATCAAAACGGATTCTACAACCAGATCATCATGTAGTCTGACTGCGTTTTTTATAGTACCATCACTACTACGCTGCATCTGATCCACTTTAATATGATTAATCACAAAGTTTTCCTCCAGCATTTGACGGGTAGTTTTAGATATATTAGTCATATCCTCAAAACTATGAGCACCCTTACTCCATAACCACTCATATACCTGATTACCTCTAAAAGCTTTATCTCCCTTTTCTTCAAAAAAGTTTCTGAGTTGCTCTTTTGTTAGGGCTCTTATGTCTTTCTTTTTTACCTGCATAGCTTTGCAAAAATACTAAGAATTAAGCGTATCCTATTATAAACGAACAAGCTCTTTTTAGAATTCTAAAAAGAGCTTGTTTATTTCAGTTTTTATAATACTATTAGAACTTCGTAGTATACACTTCTTTCTTAGGTTCTTTAACTCTCTTCCACTCATGAGTACCTCCACCACCTCTATATTTGACTTTAAGAATGTCCGGTTGATCCTCATCAACCCAAATCTGTAAATTATTGACTGATCCATCATTAATATTAGTAAAGAAGCCGTCTACAAATTTACTGCCATCTTTATGTTTCAAATTCTTGATGATCACTAAACCTTCAACATTTTGGTTTTTATCCTGTCCCTGACACTTATAACATACTGCATCTCTCTCTGATTGTCTCAACATTTGTTGTATTGATCCAAAAACCTTCTTGTCAATCATATATAGCTGAACAATACTAATACCTACTCCTGTCTCCTTATCATAAGTTTTCCATTTTCCCAAAACAGGATTAGGCTTATAGGCTTTCAACAATTCTTGCTTCAATTCAACATCAATAGGGTTATCTCCTAACCATATTTTAAAGAAAGCCTTTTTAAACTCCATATCGTTTAGCTTTCCTATTAATTTGTTATTCTGTAGCACAAAAATACCCTGATCCTTTTTATACAGAATATCAAAAATGTCATATTTATTAATCTCGGAAGGAAAGATTGCTAAAAAATCCCTTATTTCATTTTCTAAAAGATAACTATTACCGTCTGTTGCTCTTTCCAAACCTCCTCTTAACAATTCTCTTATTTCTGTGCAACCAACACTACCATCTGTAACTTTTATGGTTATGGCCATATCAGCATTTTTTTCAGAAACCAATACTCCATCCTCTGGTCCATTAATTTCAATATCTAGATTTAGATAAAGACCAACAGCATATAAATTACCCCTTTGACCAGCACCATTGAGAACAAGTTCTTTATCTTCGAAAGTATCTATATCATTAAAATATAGCTCCCCGACCTTTGTCTGTGCAGATAAATTAAAACTGATTAAGAAAATTACAGATAGAAAAAGCAGCTTCTTCATAGGTTAAATTTTGGGTTTTAAAAATAGGGCTTAACAAAAGAAAAATTAATTCGCCTAAAATAAACTATAAACTGAAAAATCTTTCTTAAAAAATCGACAAAAAATATATATTATCGACCCTTGCACAATTTATTACGGTTAACCCGTAATAAAAAGTTTCGCAAAGTACAATTTTTTTATCAATTTCCTAATATAAAGCCTTAATTTTAAAACATCTATAAAAAAAAACAATCCACTTCTATACAGAAGTGGATTGCTAAATTTTAAATAAGTATTACCCTACAAAATTAACATAGCGTCTCCGTATGAGTAAAATTTATATTTTTCTTTTACTGCTTCAGCATAAGCTTCCTTTACAAAATCATGTCCAGCAAAAGCAGATATCATCATCAACAAAGTAGACTTAGGAGTATGAAAGTTAGTTATCATACAATTAGCTATACTAAAATCATAAGGAGGAAAAATAAATTTATTTGTCCATCCTCTGAATTCGTTTAAAGTCCTATCAGAAGACACAGAGCTTTCAAGAGCTCTCATCACAGTAGTACCTACGGCACAAATTCTTCTTTTATTAGTAATCCCATTATTAATTACTTCAGTAGCCTGCTTTGTTATATAGGCTTCTTCGCTATCCATTTTATGTTTAGAAAGATCCTCTACCTCTACCGGACTAAAAGTACCTAAACCAACATGCAGCGTAATCTCAGCAAAATCAATACCTTTAATTTCCAATCTTTTCATTAAATGCTTAGAAAAGTGAAGTCCCGCAGTAGGTGCTGCTACAGCCCCTTCATTCTTGGCATATATGGTTTGATATCTTTCCTCATCTTCTGGCTCAGTTTCCCTTTTGATATACTTAGGCAAAGGAGTTTCTCCTAAATCGTTAAGCTTTTGTCTGAATTCATCATAAGAGCCATCATATAAAAAACGTAACGTTCTTCCTCTTGAAGTAGTGTTATCAATAACTTCAGCAACTAAACTTTCATCATCTCCGAAATAAAGTTTGTTTCCTATTCTGATTTTTCTTGCCGGATCAACTAAAACATCCCACAATCTGGTTTCAGAATTAAGCTCTCTTAACAAAAACACTTCAATTCTAGCCCCCGTCTTCTCTTTGTTTCCATATAATCTTGCAGGAAATACTTTCGTATTATTAAGAACCATAACATCCTTTGGCTCAAAATAGTCGATCAAATCTTTAAACATTTTATGTTCTATAGTTTGATTCTTTCTATTAAGAACCATAAGACGTGCTTCGTCCCTGTTCTCTGCAGGATATTCTGCTAATAATTCCTGTGGTAAGTTAAAATTGAAATGTGATAACTTCATTATGTTTTTATTTTTTAAGACTGCAAATATACAATCTCAAAACAGGGGTTGTCAAGTAAAAGCGCTTATATCTTTAAATCTGTATAGTTTTAAAACCTATTTTATGCAAATCATCCCAAAAATCCGGATAGGATTTACTAACTACATCGGCTTCATTTATATATAAAGAAGTTTTTAAAGCCAAAGGAGCAAAAGCCATTGCCATACGATGATCATTATAGGTATCTATTGTAATTCCATCTAAAATTGAAGTATTAGGTCTTAGTTCTAATGAATCATCTGTTATTAAAACATTACCTCCTAATTTTTCAATCTCGATTTTTAAAGCTGTTAATCTATCAGTTTCTTTAATCTTTAGCGTATGTAAACCTGTTAAATAGCAACCTAATCCCAACCCAAAGCAAGTCACTGCAATAGTCTGAGCAATATCAGGGCTATCAGATAAGTCTAAAACAATTTGCTTCTCTATATTTGGTTTTGAATTTTTTTTAAGAATAATTGCATTATCTATAAAAGTAGTACTTACTCCAAATTCCTGATATATTTTTGCCAGTAATGAATCCCCCTGGTAGCTATCTTTCTTATAACTATATAAAGTAACTGATGAATTCAGCTCAGAAAGAGCAATAATACTATAAAAATAAGATGCAGAACTCCAATCAGACTCCACAACGACCTTTACCGGAGAAACTACTTTTTTTGGTTGCACAACTATAACGTTACCCTTGAGCTCTCCACTAATACCTATATCTTTTAAAAGACTTAATGTCATCATTATATAAGGAACAGAGGTCAATTCGCCCTGAAGTGTAATTTTAATCCCTTCTGGTAATGAGGGTCCAATTAACATTAATGCCGAAATATACTGACTACTTACATTAGCCTTCAAAGACACTACATTATTTAACTGATCAGTACCCTTTATTTTGATCGGCGGATACCCCTCATTTTTAACATAACTAATATCAGCCCCCATAGCACTCAAAGCATCTACCAATATTTTAATTGGTCTTTCCTGCATTCTTTGACTACCCGTTAGTGTGACCTCCCGATTACCTTGAATTGAAAAGTAAGCCGTTAAAAAACGCATTGCAGTACCAGCATGATGAATATCCACAAGTTTTTTAGTACTTAACAATGCTTTCTTCATCAACTTAGAATCATCACTATTAGAAAGATTATCAATTTCAATCTCAGGATATAAGGCCTGCAATATCAACAACCTATTGGTTTCACTTTTAGAACCGGTTATATCCAAAGTATCATTTTTAATACGATCGATTTGATGAAGTTTAATTTTCATTTTCTTGAAGAGATTTTCGCTTTTTTATTTCAAAGTAATATCCTAATATTAATCCATAAATTAAACCTCCGGCTAATCTGGACAGTACATATCTTTGCCACTGTCCATATCTAATTTTGGTTTCCAGGAAAGCTTCATAATCAATTCCTCCATACTCCATTACATGCTCAAGAATACTAAAAAGGATCATGAAACCTATAGCTAGTCTCAAAACCCAAGTCCAATATCTTTTGGAGCTGATGATGTCTCTAAACATTATTTTAATTTTTCATTATTATGGTGGCGATCGTGGTCTCTTTTTGTTTTGATATCCAGTTTTTTATCAAAGGATTTCTGTAAATCAACTCCAGTTTGATTAGCAAGACATAAAACTACAAAAAGAACATCAGCTAATTCCTCTCCAAGGTCCTTATTTTTATCACTCTCCTTTTCACTCTGCTCACCATATCTTCTTGCTATGATCCTCGCCACCTCACCTACTTCCTCAGTCAACTGGGCCATATTGGTAAGTTCATTAAAATAACGGACTCCATGATCTTTTATCCATTTGTCCACTGCCTCCTGGGCATTTTGAATATTCATAATGTAAGTTATTCTTTATGTTTACTATCAATTGTTATAGTTACCGGACCATCATTGATTAATGAGACTTTCATGTCCGCCCCAAATATACCAGTACCAATCTTTTTACCTAAAGTATTTTCTAATTTTTCGACGAAAGACTCATATAAGGGTGTGGCAATTTCGGGTTTTGCAGCTTTTATATAGCTAGGCCTATTACCTTTTTTTGTACTAGCGTGTAACGTAAATTGACTTACTACAATTACATCCCCGTTAACATCTTTGATGCTATAGTTCATCACTCCATCTGAATCGTTGAAAATCCTTAATTGACTTATCTTATTACAAAGCCAATCGATATCTTCAGATGTGTCAGCATCCTCAATTCCTAAAAGAATTAGTAGTCCTTTATCTATGTTAGAAATTATTTCCTTATTGACCTCTACAGAAGCTTGTATTACTCTTTGAATGACAACTCTCATAAACAGTGTTCTTTACAGTAAGTGTCAAATAATATAAAAATGTTACCCTAAATTTTAAAAAAATTAATCTGATTCGTAGATATTTTTTCTATACCCCTCATCCTCGCCCTCTAAAATCTGAAGATAACTTTTATATCTAGACCAGGCTATTTCTTCACTTTCTAAGGCTTCTTTTACGGCACAATTGGGCTCGTTAATGTGAAGACAGTTATTAAACTTACATTCTGATTTAAGCTCGAAAAACTCAGGGAAATAATCGCCTAATTCTTCTTTTTCCATATCTACAACACCAAAACCTTTGATACCAGGAGTATCAATGATTTTTGCATCAAAACTTAAATCGTACATTTCAGCAAAAGTAGTTGTATGCTGACCTTGATTATGCTGCTCACTTACCTCAGCTGTTTTCAGATCTAAGCCAGGTTCAATAGCATTTACTAAAGTAGATTTTCCTACACCACTGTGCCCGGAAAACATACTTGTCTTTCCTTCCATAATCTGCCTTACTTTATCAATGTTTTTACCCTCTTTGGCAGAAATACCGATACACTCATATCCAATTTTTCTATAAATGGAAGCGAGATATTTTGTTTCCAGTAGCTCATCTTCTGTTAGTGTATCTACTTTGTTAAAAAGCAAAATTACCTTAATATCATAAGCCTCAGCTGTTACTAAAAATCGATCAATAAATGTAGTAAATGTTACGGGGTTATTTATAGTGACTAATAAAAATACAATATCAATATTGGCTGCGATAATATGTGTTTGCTTTGACAGATTTACAGACTTACGTATAACATAATTTTTACGTTCATGGATTCTCTCGATAATACCTGTAACCTCATCTGATTTTGTTTCCAAGAAAAAATCAACAACATCTCCTACGGCGATAGGATTAGTACTTTTAATACCCTGAATCCGAAACTTTCCCTTTATTCTGCATTGATAACCTTTACCATTATCAGTTTTAACGGTATACCAGCTACCTGTTGATTTATATACAGTTCCTGTCATTTAACAAAGATGCAAATAAATAGGGAAAAGTAACAAGATATTTCTATTTTAGATATAATGATATAACGATTGACTAATACCATTGAAATCAATTATTTAAAACATCAAAAATGAAAAAAACATTATTACTTGCAGCATTAGCTATTTTAAGCTTTACTAATTCCTTTGCACAAGAAACTTATGAGTATCAAATCGTAACTGTTGTAGAATCCATCGTTCCTAATGGAGTAGGAAGATCTAGAATGATTGTTGCTAATGAGTCCAGAGATTATAAGGAATTCACTTCTACAAGATCAGAAGAAGAAAATGAAAGAAACAAGTCTGACAGAGGAGAAATAAGGGTAAAAGGTTTTGATGAGACCAAATTACTTAACTTTTTTAACCTTGGAGGTATCAGATTTCAAAATATAGCTGCAAACGATGCAATAGTAATGTCAAAAATAAATACTATGGCTGATGAAGGGTGGGAACTTGCATTCGTAAATAGCGGTGTAGAAAGTTATGCCGGAAAAGGTGATCAAAATGGTATTTATGTTACCCGTTATATTTTTAAAAGAAAAAAATAATCATTGTTATAATCTAAAAAAGGCTCTAAATGAGCCTTTTTTTATGTTCTTGCAACTTTCTTTTGATGATTAATTGACTCTTGATGTATGGCTTTGAAGATTCTTAATATGAACTCTTCACTCAGACCGTGTTCTTCACCTTCGAGAATCATCTTGCCTAAAATTTCATTCCATCTTTTAGACTGAAGAATTGCAACGTTTTGTTTTGCCTTTACTTTACCGATTTCATCAGAAATTTTCATCCTGCTTGACATAACCTCAATCAATTGATGATCTATCACATCAATTTGAGCTCTTAATTCGCTTAATGCCTTTTCATATGCTTCGTCATCTCCCACCACTTTTCTTATTTTAAGATCTTTCATATACTGAATTAGAGTTTCGGGTTTAATTTGTTGTTTTGCATCACTCCACGCGTTATCCGGATCGTAATGTGTTTCTACAATTAGTCCATCAAAATTTAAGTCTAAAGCAGTTTGAGAAAGATCAAAAATTAGGTCTCTTCTTCCTGCAATATGCGAAGGGTCTAAAATCAAAGGTAAATCAGGAAACCTGTTCTGTAGATCAATTGGTATCTGCCACTCAGGTATATTTCTGTATTTTGTTTTCTGATAGGTAGAAAAACCTCTATGAATTACCCCTAGATTTTTAACATCAGCAGTATAAAAACGTTCTACTGCACCTAACCATAATGAAAGATCAGGGTTTATAGGGTTTTTGATCAGAACCGGATTATCGATTCCTTTACAGGCATCTGCAATATCCTGAACTATGAAAGGAGAAACTGTACTTCTGGCACCTATCCAAAGTATATCTACTCCATGTTCTAAAGCCAGCTCTACGTGATGCGGATTCGCCACCTCTGTGGCGATTTTCATTCCTGTTTCCTCTTTAGCTCTCTGTAGCCATTTTAGTCCTAATGCTCCTACTCCTTCAAAATTACCCGGTCTTGTCCTGGGCTTCCATATACCAGCTCTTAAAACTGTAGCATCAGAATCTTTAAGTTGATGAGCAATAGTTAATACTTGATCCTCCGTTTCTGCACTACAAGGTCCGGCTATAACTAAAGGGTGGTCAAGATTATAGTTGTCTAACCACGTTTTTAATTCCTTTTTATTCTCCATTTTTAAAAGTGTTTCTGTCGTTTTTGGTTAATATATTTTAAGCTATTCCTTTTAATATTGATTTAATATAATTCGTCTCCTCCATCTCTTTATAAATTTTTTCAAAATCATCTTCCTGCATCATCTTTTTAAAACCAATGAGATTATTAATATACTCATCTAAGGTTTCAATTACATTTTCTTTATTTTGCTCAAAGATTGGAGTCCACATTGCTGGTGAACTCTTAGCCAATCGTACAGTTGAAGCAAATCCACTCCCTGCCATATCAAAAATAT
>NZVW01000159.1 GCA_002697475.1 Aquimarina sp.
CTTATTTTTTCGATAATTTTCTCTTAACATCCTTTTAATTCTATTTCGATCTACTGCTTTTTTAAAATTCTTTTTACTCACAGAAAAAGCAGCTTTAATAATAGGAGAGTCAGTATTTAAAAATTGGGCTTTTCTATAGAACATCCTTACCGGGAATGCCGAAATAGATTTTCCTTCCTGAAAAATCAAGGATATTTCCTTAGCGCTTTTTAGCTTTTCTATTTTATTAAGTGATTGATTCATTTAGGGCTAAAATAAGCACTTATCATAAATTATTTAAAAAAATAAGGTTTTGAAAACTTCAAAACCTTATTGCTTGATTTGTAAATAAATCTTTTTAATTCTTAAATCTGTTGTTTGAGTTATTAACATCAGCCATTAAGCCAGAAGGATCTATTACAATTGATTTGATTTCAGACTTAGACTTGGATAAGCTGATAGTAAAATCTGGATTGGTCCAAGGCCAGTCTTCCAATTGGATTCTTTTTATGGATGTTTCGTTTGGTTTTTCACCTCGCATCATTCGTAGAGGTATATAATACAATTCCTTAGATCCATCATTGTACTCCACAACTAAATCGATAGGCATTGGCATTAACCCTATTCTTTCCAGGTTAATTTCTGTTGTACCATTTTTATCTTCTACGCCTTTTATCCCATAATCAATACTAGCAGTAGTTTGAGTCCAATCTACTAAATACCAGTCTAATTGAATTCCTGATATTTTTTCGGCAATTCTTTTAAAGTCGTTAGGAGTAGGATGTTTAAATTTCCAATCATTAAAATATCTATGAATAGTCTTACTCAGGTTTTCATTACCAATTATATATTCTAACTGAGATAGAAAAACGGCTCCTTTGGCATAGGCAGAAGCTCCGTAAGCAGCATTTCTTTCATAGTGATCTGCTTGTGTTGATTGAGGCTGTTCGATTCCTGAATTTGCTAACTGAACATACCCATTAGTCATACCTGACATTGGGTTTGCTCTGTTTTGATTCATAATCTCATCCATAGCTAAAGTTGAAATATAAGAGGTAAAACCTTCATCCATCCACTCATGCTTAGCTTCATTGGTTGCGAGTATGTGCTGAAACCAAACATGAGCCATTTCGTGAGCTGTTACACCTACCAGACTTCCAAAATCTCTTTCACCAGTAATTAGTGTACACATAGCATACTCCATACCACCATCTCCTCCTTGAATGATTGAATACTGATCGTAAGGATACTTACCGATATGCTTACTGAAATATTGCATTAATTCTACTGATTTTGATTGTAGATTTTTCCAGTTTTCAATTATTTCTGGGTTGTTTTTATATAAAAAATGCAAATCCGGTCCGTCTGGCACCTTTACAGTATCGTGTATATATTCCGGGTCAGCTGCCCAAGTAAAATCATGAACATTAGGAGCTACAAAATGCCAAGAAAGTTTTTTCTTTTTCTTATGGTTAACTTCTGCGCCTTCTGGTTGATAGCCATAACCAATCTCATCAGGGTTTTGTAAATATCCAGAACCACCTATTACATAGTTTTTATCAATAGTTATGGTAACATCGTAATTACCCCACACTCCGTGAAATTCTCTTGCTATGTATGGATCTGCATGCCACCCTTCAAAATCATATTCTGCCATTTTAGGATACCACTGCGTCATTGATAAGGCTACGCCCTCATCATTATTTCTACCGGATCTGCGTATCTGAACGGGAACCTGACCTGTAAAATCCATTTTGAAAGAAACTTTTTCTCCGGGGATTATGGGTTTATCCAATTTAACCTCTAATACAGTTCCAGCAACTTCAAAATTTAAAGACTTTCCATTTTGCGTCAGCGAACTAACTTTCAAGAAACCAATTTCATCAGGCTTAAGTTTACTTATTCTGTCCATAACCCGTGGATCTGGATCCGGAAGATTTCTGGATCTTACATCCATTTCACTTTCAGGCTGAAAAGCATTAAAATACAAATGATAAAACACCTGATTTAAAGTATCAGGTGAGTTGTTTGTATATACCAATTCTTGCTCACCAGAGTACTGAAAGGTATTGACATCCATGTCAATATTCATTTTGTAGTCAACTTGTTGTTGCCAGTAGCAAGTGTTATTTTGAGCTTTGGAAGAGTATGCTACACTGACTAGCATAATCCCTAAAACAATTTTTTTGATCATCATATAAATTATTTAGACAATTGAGATGCCATAATGAAGGCGTTGTACATATTCACCATTTTTCCAGACTTAGATAAATTGCTAAAGGCATCTGTATCTTGAGCCTCTCCTCCTATAATTACCTGAGTTTTTACCGCTAGTCCACTATCCATTAAAATCTTTTTAACCTCTGAAGCTTTCAGTTTAGGATAATACGAACGAATCATAGCTGCTACACCAGCAACAGCAGGAGCTGCCATTGAAGTTCCTTGAAGATATTCATAAGAATTATTAGGTGTGGTAGACCAAATTTTTACTCCCGGAGCAAAAGCATCTACATTACTTTTACCATAATTAGAAAAATCTGCAACCAGATTTGAACCATATTTGTAGTTTAATGCTCCAATGGTAATAAAATTATCAGCTATTTCGGATATATTATCAGTTTGATCGTTAGGATATGTAGCTTTTTCGTCCAGATTATATGCTTCGTTACCAGCGGCGTTTACTATCAGAACATCATTTTCTGCAGCATATTTAATAGCATCACGAACCCAGTCCGGGTGTGTGGAGAAATATTTACCAAAACTAGTATTGATAACTTTAGCACCATTGTCTACAGCATACCTTATTGCTAAAGCTATATCTTTATCATATTCATCACCATCAGGAACCGCTCTGATAGCCATTATCTGTACATTTTGGGCAACACCATTTAGACCAACTTTGTTATTTCTTTCTGCAGCTATAATACCCGCAACGTGGGTTCCGTGTTTGATACCTTCTTTTTTAGGATCAGGTCCCATAACGTTATTGTTTCCATAATCTTTATCAGTCAGATCATCCACATTATCGCCTACGGGAGTTCTACCATCAAATTCAAGATTAAGATTATAGTTAAGTTGCCCTGTAAAATACTCTATACCCTCGTTTAGATTTTTAATAAGATCTGGTATACCTTCTCCTGGATTTAAAAATCCAAACATTTGTGATAAGAAAGCTACGTGCTGTTGCATTTCAACACTTTCTGCCTGGATACCCAGCAACTCTTTTTGAGTATAGTCTTCTTTACCTAGAATTGATTTTACTTTTTCGTGTGAAATTTTAGCTTGGTTTAAGATTTGCTCATATTGGTTCTTGTTACCCAGTGCTTCCTGATATTCTTTCTGATATTCAGCTTTAGCCTCTAGATAAACCTGATATTGATCGCGCTGATTTGCTTCAATATTAGCAAGATTTTTTCCTTCAAATTGCTTTTGATATTTTTTTACAATTCTTACAAATTCTAAATTTTCGTGTTCTGATTCTCCTAAGAAGTTCCAACCATGGATATCATCTATATACCCATTATTATCATCATCTTTACCATTATTAGGAACTTCATCTGTATTTTTCCATACAACACCATCAAGATCCTCGTGCTCTATATCAACACCACTATCGATTACTCCAACAATAACCGTATTTCCTTGACGACTCTTAATAATTTCATTATAAGTCTTATAAACACTCATTCCCGGAACAGTGTCTGTTACAAGATCAAATGACCCCCAGGCTTTTAATTGGCTATCCGTTAACTCTATATTTTTTAAAGGTACAGCATCAATATTTTCGATAGGAGTTGAGATAAGTACAGGAGCACCTCCACCACAACTAATTAACGATACGGTTGTAATACCAAGTAATAGTAATTTATTAATTTTAGTTATCATATGTTTTAATTAAAAATTTCGGCACAGCTAAAGGTTTGATCTAAACGAACTCCTTTTTCCGTGTGTTTTACAGTAATTATTTCATTATGAGCATCATGTTCCAGGAACAAATAATACCCTTCATCAGCTGCTTTATTTAAAAACTTTTCTTTCTCGGTAAGTGTTAATAATGGACGCGTGTCATACCCCATAACATAAGGTAAAGGTATATGACCAACTGTAGGTAACAAATCTGCCATAAAAACAATAGTTTTGTCCTTATACCTTATATGAGGAATCATTTGTTTTTCTGTGTGACCATCAACAAACAATATATCAAAACCTAACTCTTCTGATGATGATAAATCATTACCATCCCTGCTTATAAGATGAAGCTGCCCGCTATCTTCAATAGGCAAAATGTTTTCTTTTAAAAAGGATGCTTTTTCTCTGGGGTTGGGGTTTGTAGCCCAATCCCAATGGTTTTGATTACTCCATATACGTGCATTTTTGAATGCTAATTCATAACCGGTTTTATCAGAGTTCCAGGTAACCACTCCACCACAATGGTCAAAATGAAGATGGGTTATAAAGACATCTGTAATATCGTCACTATGAAATCCAGCAGTATTTAAGGACTTATTCAGATCCTCATCACCCCACAAGGAGTAATAGCTAAAAAATTTCTCAGATTGTTTATTGCCCATTCCTGCGTCAATGAGTATGAGTTTATTATCTCTTTCTATGAGCAAACATCTTGCCGCAATATCAATAAGATTATTTTGGTCTGCAGGATTAGTTTTGTTCCATAACACTTTAGGAACCACACCAAACATTGCACCTCCGTCTAGTTTAAAATTTCCAGCTTTAATAGGGTATAAATGCATAGCAAATATTTAATCTTTGCAAAATAGAAAAAAGCGATTCATTAAGATTCAATTTTTTAACTTTTTAACAATTTCAGTTTTAACTATAAAACTTACTGTAAAGCTTGGAGGACTCAATATTATACACAAAGAACCAGTATTTAGTTATAGAAAACAAAACATACCTTAGGTAATTCTAAAAAAATTACGATCTTTCATTTTTTAAACAAACAATTTTAAAAAATGTTAGAGTTAGCCGGTATTATTATATTAGGAATTTTGGCACAATGGGTAGCATGGAAATTTAAAATTCCGGCGATACTTCCTTTAATTTTAATAGGATTATTGGTGGGTCCTTTTGCTACACTTTTTACAGAAGATAACACAAAGCTTATTGAGCCTATATGGAATGGAAAAAACGGGTTATTCCCTGGAGAAAGTCTGTTTTACTTTGTGTCATTAGCAATTGGAATAATTCTGTTTGAAGGCGGGTTAACACTAAGAAGAAGTGAAATCCTGAATGTAGGTCCGGTAATATTAAAGTTGATCACTTTAGGTGCGGCAGTAACTTTTTTTGGTGCTGGATTTGCTGCGCATTTTGTTTTTGGACTAAGTTGGCCAATTTCGTTTTTATTCTCTTCATTGATAATTGTAACTGGCCCTACAGTTATAACCCCTATATTAAGAAATATACCTTTGAAAAAGGATGTTTCAGCAATTTTAAAATGGGAGGGTATTTTAATTGATCCTATAGGGGCTTTAGTTGCGGTCTTGGTATTTGAGTTCATCAGTGTTGGTGAAGGTAAAGAATACACTTTAACTGCTATGATGGAATTTGGCAAAGTTGTATTGTTTGGCCTCACATTTGGCTTCACATTTGCACACGGTCTTGCATTTGCTATTAAAAGAAAAATAATACCTCATTATTTGCTTAATGTTTTTACACTGGCTTCCGTCCTTGCTGTATTTGTACTTTCAGATCTTTTTGCTCACGAGTCTGGTTTACTTTCAGTAGTAATAATGGGTATGGTTTTAGGAAACACTAATTTGCCAAACATTGATGAATTACTTTATTTTAAAGAATCTTTAAGTGTATTATTGATTTCCATACTTTTCATACTGTTGGCTGCTAATATTAATATGGAAGATCTAAAGTTGGTGTATAATTGGAATGAAGTAGCTCTTTTNGCTACTGTAGTTTTTATTATCCGGCCCTTAGGTGTTTTTCTCAGCACAATTGATTCTAATCTAAAACTTAATGAAAAGTTATTCATAAGCTGGGTAGGGCCCAGGGGTATTGTCGCAGCAGGTATAGCCTCTCTTTTTGGATTAAAACTGGCCCGTCAGGGAGAACCTGGTGCTGAGTATATCACACCACTGGTATTTATGATCGTTTTAGGTACCGTTTTATTAAATGCAACTACGGCGAGATTATTTGCTAAAGTTGTAGGTGTTTTTCTTAATAAGTCTGAAGGAATACTTATTATAGGAGCATCAAAGTTTTCAAGATTGATAGGGGTTTATCTTAAGGATAATGATCGTAATGTAGTGCTTCTTGACAATAATAGGGATAACATAAATAAAGCCAAGAACCTTGGTTTAGATGCTATTCAGGGAAATATCTACAATGACAAGCTTGAGGACAACATTGAATTAAGTGATGTAGGATATTTAATGGCGCTTACAGGTAATGGCGATATCAATAAGTATGCAATAAATAAATTTAAAAATCAATTCGGGGAACACGGAGCATTCAGGTTGATTACTGCTGAAGAAATGAATGATCCGGATAACAACCCAAGTGAAGGTTTGTTCTCTAATACAGACGATTTTTACAGGCTTATGGAACTTGCAGAGAAATATCCTGGAATACAGGAAATAAAACTCAAAGGAAGAAAACATTATCTATCTCTGTTGGAGATGTCTAAAGAGGACCAGGATATGATCCCTCTTTTTATAAAGGACACTGAGGACAACATAAATATAGTAAAGGCCTTTGATCAAGAAATGGAAGATATTGAAGAGAATAGTATTTTAGCATACATAGGTAAACCCATTGATATAGAAGATGTGGATTAATGAAGCTTTTGCTTAGGAAAGGTGTTTTTTTAACATAAAAATTTGTTAAAACAATGTTTAGCCTTTATATTGGTGTTTTGAAAAAATTAATTTAAAACCCAAATTATGAAAAAACTTATGTTAGTAGCTCTTACAGTAGCTGCATTCGGAATTACTTCTTGTGGAAATGATGATGACGGTGGAGTTGATTGCGTATCATTAGCTACAAATGTATCAAATGCTGCTGAGACTTATGGAGCAGATCAAAGTGTAGCAAATTGTGAAGCTTACAAAGCTGCTCTAGAAGCTTACGCTAATAGTGGCTGCGAAGGCTCTGGAGATGTTGGAATCTTAATAAGCGCATTAGATTGTACTGCTGGTAACTAAAATAACAAATTAAAGCCCTCCATTGGAGGGCTTTTTATTACATTTCTTTTATCAGATAAATATACACCGGAAAGTGGTCACTATAACCTCCTGTATAAGCACCATTAGCAAAACTACGATAGGGATATCCTTTATATCTTCCTCTGGGATTCATCAGATAATTTTTATTAAAAACTCCAGCTTTATAAAATCTATAGGATGAATAATCATCTTTCAATAACTCATCAGAAATTATGATTTGATCAAAAAGATTCCAACTATCTCTATATGCCAAAGATCCAATACCTTTCTTAGCCATACTAGCCATAGGGTTATATAGCTCTTTCAAATCAGTTTTTTCTTTATCTGATTTTGCTTTTAAAACTTTAGTCACACTAGAATTATCAGGGTCATCATTTAAGTCGCCCATCGTGATGATTTTAGCATATGGATCTATAGCAAATAATGAATCTATAATTTTTTTGTTTAGTGCAGCAGCCTGTTCTCTTTTATAACGACTTCTGGCCTCTCCTCCACTTCGTGATGGCCAGTGATTGACTATCACGTGGATTAAATCACCATCTAAATGACCACTTACTAAAAGTTGGTCTCTGGTAAAAACCCTCTTCTTATCATCATCATTATCATAAATAATTAATTCGTGTTTACTGGTAGATACAGGTCTAAAAAGAGATTTTTGATACAATAACGCCACATCAATCCCTCTTCTATCAGGTGAATCATAATGTACAATACCATAATCTTTTGGTAGCATTACAGCTTGATTAGCAAGATCCTCAAGTACTTTTCTGTTTTCTATTTCAGCTACTCCTATAATAGCGGGTGCATTTTTGGTGACATCTGCTCCAATTTCAGAAATAACCTTAGCCATATTCTTAAGTTTGTCCTGATAAATTTCTTCAGTCCAGTGATCTTTACCATTTGGCGTGCGATCATCATCATAGGTTATAGGGTCATCCTCAGTATCAAATAAATTTTCAACATTATAAAAAGCTACGGTATTTACTTTGTAGGTCTTTTTTTCCTGAGCAAAGGAAATAACAATGGAGAAAAGAGTATAAAGAACAGCAATTCTCTTTAAAAAAATCATTTTCACAATATTATCTTTTTGTAAAATTTTAACAAACAACAGGCCAAAATTAACTTTTCTATTTAAAAAATGTACTTTTGCGCCGCGGAAATAATAATTTCTTAACTAAAAACTATTTTTTTAATGAAAATGACACAAGTAAAGAAGGGATTTTGCTTCATTTTCTTTCTAGTTAGTTTGTGCGCATTCAGCAATGTGCAGCAAACTATTTTTAAGGGAAAAGTTGTAGATGCTGCAACTAATGAAGAGATTCCTGATGTAACTGTAAGTATAGAGAACTCTCTGTTTTCTACAACTACAAATGCACAAGGGGAGTTTCAGCTTGAAGATGCTCAGCTACCATTGGGGGAGCAAATAGCTGTAATCTCTAAACAAGGGTATGTAACAAAAAGATATCCTATTGTAATTAATCAAGGCCAGATATTAGATTTACAGTCCATTGATCTGGAATATGATTTAAACCAAGAACAAATACAGATAGGTACGATTAGTCTATCAGATAATGAGCTTGATGATGATGAAGACACATCATTTAATGTGTCAGGCTTACTACAGGCATCCAGAGATGTTTTTCTTAATGCTGCCGCATTCGATTTCAGTGCCGCATTCTTTAGACCAAGAGGCTTAGGAAATGAAAACGGAAAAGTGCTTATCAATGGTATAGAAATGAACAAGCTATTTAATGGCAGACCACAATGGAGTAACTGGGGAGGATTAAATGATGTGCAGAGAAATCAGGAGTTTTCTATGGGGATGTCAGCAAATGATTATACGTTTGGAGATCTTTCTGGAACTACAAATATTATCATGAGAGCTTCTCAGTATAGAAAAGGAGGACGTGTTTCTTATGCCGCTTCTAATAGATCTTACCTAGGTAGAATTATGGCAACATATAATTCAGGACTAATGGCAGATGGATTGGCATACTCTATATCCTTATCCAGAAGATTTGGTAATGAAGGTTATGTTGATGGAACATTATACGATGCTAATTCTATCTTTGCTTCAGTAGAAAAGAAATTTAATGATGCACACAGTTTAAACTTTACCAGTTTTTATACACCGAATAGAAGAGGTAGATCTACGGCGATAACACAGGAGGTTTATGAACTAAAAGGTAACCGCTATAATCCTAACTGGGGTTTTTATGATGGAGAAAAGAAAAACTCTAGGGTTAGAGAAATTGAAGAGCCTGTGATGATGTTAAATCATTATTGGGATATCAATGATAAATTTAGCTTAAATACGAATATAGCTTATCAAACAGGAAAAACCGGAAATAGTCGTATTGACAATAATGGTTCTGATTTAGTGCTAACTTCAGACGGTCAGGAAACGTATGAAGGAGGAGGAGCCAGTAGAGATACTAATCCAATACACCCAAGCTATTTACCTAGCTTTTTTCTTCAGGATCAAACACCAACTGCTTTAGATTATCAAAACGCATTTTTTGCGCAACAAGCATTCAGAGCAGATGGTCAGTTAGATTGGGGTAGATTAATTGCGGCCAATCAGCAAAATGCAGCTCAGGGAAGAAATTCTACATATATATTCTACGAAGACAGAACAGATGATACACAATGGACATTTAACTCCATTTTTAATGGTCAGCTAAACAATAATGTATCTGTAAATGCAGCGATTAATTATAAGAAACTAAAAAGTGAAAACTTTGCGCAGGTAACAGATTTATTAGGTGGTACAGGTTTTCTGGATGTAGACACCTTTGGAGCTCAGCTGGATAATGATGTGGATGAAGAGTTTAGATTAACTCCTGAAGAATTAGCAGATAGAGCCCAAAGTGATTTAAGAAACCGTAATAGAGTTGTAGGAGTAGGAGATCGATATGATTATAATTATGAATTTGATGCTGATGTCATAAATGGATTTGCTCAGGCTCAATTCAAGACTAGATTAATCGATTTTTATCTTGGAGGAAATTTAACGCAAACAAGCTACCAAAGAAATGGATTGTATGAAAACGGATATTTTCCGGGAGAAGGCAGAACAGGGTCATTTGGTCAAAGTGATAAGTTAGAATTTACCAATTATGGTGGAAAAGGAGGCTTTACTTTTAAGATTGACGGACGTAACCTTATTGATGTCAACGGAACCTATTTTACAAAAGCACCAACCATAAGAAACTCTTTTGCTAATGCCAGACAAAATAATAGAACTATTAGTCAGTTAATACAGGCAGAATCTTCTCTTGGAGGTGAATTGGAGAGTGAAAAAATACAGTCTATTGATGCTAGCTATATTTTAAGAACACCTAATTTAAAGGCAAGATTAACCGGATATTACACTAAGATTGAAGATGCAACTGATATTGCTTTCTTTTTTACTCAAGCAATTTCTGGCTCTGATGCTGGTTTTGTACAGGAAGTCTTAACGGATATTGATAAAAAACATTTGGGTGCAGAATTGGGTATTGAATATCAAATAACTCCAACAATTAAGTTAAAGGGAGCAGCAGCTATTGGGCAATATACTTATGATAATAACCCAGATTTATTCGTAACCAGTACAAGTCCTAGCTTTTTAGGTCAAAACTTAGGAACTGGAGAAAATACTATTGAAGGAGCCAGATATTTTGGTAAATCACAGCTAAAAGATTATAAGTTAGCTAATGGCCCTCAAAATGTAGCACAATTAGGTTTTGAATATCGCGACCCTAATTTCTGGTGGTTTGGCGCTACGGCTAATTATTTTTCTAATGCTTATATTGATGTAAGTCCTTTTGCAAGAACACAAAACTTTTATCTGGATACAGATGGATTACCATTTAATGACTATGATGAAAATATAGCAAGAGAGCTACTAAGACAAGAGAAGTTTAATAGTTACTATCTTATCAATGTAGTAGGAGGTAAGTCCTGGCGAGTTGATGATTATTATATTGGCTTTTTTGCCAGTATAAACAATGTCCTGGATGAAGATTATATTACAGGTGGGTTTGAGCAATCCAGAAGCGCTAATTATAGAGCATCATTAGAAGAAGCTCAGAGAGATACACCAGTATTCGGACCAAGATATTTCTTTGGTTATGGTACATCTTACTATCTAAACTTATACGTACGATTTTAAATAAAGCACAACAATAAAATATTAAAAAATGAATTCAGTTAATTATAAAATACTTTTAGGAGCATTTTTGCTAATGCTGGGAGCAACATCTTGTGTGCAAGATGATGATTTTACAGTGTCTCCTGTAGAAATAAATGAACCTAATATTGAAGGAACGATTACTTCTGTAGATGGTGTTGTTGACGTTTTACTTCAGGAAATTAATGATGAGGGTGATGAGGGAGTAAAAGTTACTTTTGAAGAAACGGGACTGGTTATGGAAGGCTATGTTATCTCTAGTGACAGAGCAGGAAACTTTTTTGAAGAATTAATCCTTCAGGATAAAGCAGAAAATCCTACAGCAGGTATCAGAGTACCTATAGATATTAACCCGCTATATGTTACCTACGAGTTTGGTAGAAAAATATATATAAAGCTTGATGGTTTATCTGTAGGTATGGAAAATGGGGTTCCAACACTTGGAGTCTTAGCCGGTGATGAGGTAGACCAAATTCCATCATTTAGAGAAAAGGAATTTATAACAAGATCCGCTGAAGTAGCTACAATTGTACCTTTTGAAACTACTATCGAAGACTTTTCTGATGATATCGTAAATCTATATGTTCAGATAAATGATCTTCAGTTTAATAGAAGAGATGTATTGGTCAATGATCCTTTATCCTTTGCAGGAGAACCATCAGACGAATTTGATGGAGAGCGTACCATTGAGAGCTGTGCTACAGGTTCTTCAGCAATATTAAGTACAAGTACATTTGCTGATTTTAAATCACTTGATTTACCTTCTCAAAGAGGAAGTTTTGAAGGTGTTTTAACCAAGAACTTTTTTGGAGATGAATTTAATCTGGTTTTAAATAGTGTCTCTGGTTTAAAATTTGATAATGCAGAAAGATGCGACCCGATAGAATTAGATTGTGGTCTGGCAAGTACAGTAGGACCTACCAATCAATTTTTTATAGATTTTGAGGATCAAACCTTCAACGTGCCGGTATCAATTAATGGATGGACTAATTATCAACAAGCAGGTACTGAAACTTGGGAAGCTTTCAGTTCCGGAGGAACAAATGCCTCTTTAGGTATATCAGCCAGAGTAAGCCCTTTTAGATCGGGTGATGCTAGCACAATAGCTTGGTTAATAACACCTCAAATTGATTTAGATGCTTTAGAAGGAGAAACATTAAGGTTCAAAACCTCTAATAGTTTCTCAGACAGTAGTGATATGCAAGTTTTATTCTCAAAAGATTGGGACGGCAATCCGGATACTATTACTACAGCTACCTGGGGGATACTATCAGCTGCTTATATAACACAAGACTCTGATTTCTTTGGCGAGTGGTTTGACTCAGGAACAGTAGATTTATCTTGCGAAACAGGTCAGATCTATATAGCTTTTAAATTTATAGGAAGTGGAGCTGATGATTTTGATGGAACTTATGAACTAGATGAAATTAGCTTAGACTCTAATTAAAAATAATTATTCTATTAGAAGTTATAAAAATAGGCGACCGAAAGGTCGCCTATTTATTTTATAAATAATTAATAATCAAAAGTCACTGAGTATGCAGAGCTCTTTTTGGTTTTAACACGCATCCTAAATTGATAGCAAGGGTTTTTAGTATGTGAGTAGCTAGAATTGTTGGGAACTAATTTCCATTCATTTTGTATTGTAGCCCAGCTACTACCACTATATGCTTTGTATTTTAATCCATAGTACACTCTTCTCCAAAGTGAATTTCTTGATATTTCAGCAATAGTTTCCTGATTAGGAGAGCTGTAGTGAGTGTAATACTGCCAATCCGCTTTGGCTATACTAGTCTCAGGATGATTAAAACTTAAGGCATATCTTACCCCTTCTCTAGATTTATTTACATTTAATAGTTGAAATGCTATTCCTGAATCACTGGCAATACCTGGATCAGAAACATCATCACTATCTGACTTTTCTTCAGATAAGTCTATCAAGTTATTTCGTAATAGACTTTCATGGAGAGACTCTTTAGCCTGAATTTCTACAAGCCTGATATTTGCATCAGAATAAGCAGTAACATCATTTAAATTATTAGAGAATACTCTAACGACGGCCTGACTTCCTTCTTCTGAGTTAATTGTAATATCTTTTTGATAAGCATATAACTTATCCAAAGAAGATTCCAATGCTATTGCAGAATTATCGATTTCTTCAATAGCTTCATCTTGATCACAAGAAGCTAAAAATAAAGTACCTAAAAGAATAGGTAGTACATAAAGAATTTTTTTCATTTTGTTAGTTTTAAGAATAATTAAAATTTGATTTTTGTGAAGCATGTTATCTTCAAACTTCAATAAGTACTAAGTGCATAAGACGTCTTGATTGTAGCACTGAATATTGATAAATCAAATTTAGAATTCTTAAAATATATTTATGATATCTAGATGATCAGTTCTTAGGCTTTTTTATGTTATCTAACACATTATCAGTTTATAAGAATTAAAACCACAGTGTTTTTCCTTAAAAAAACAGGCATTTATCCCGAAGTGTTTTGGGGTATTCAACTTAGTAGTAAAAGGTATAATCAAATTTTTTTTTACGGGGTCACCGTACTTACCTATCCAAGATTATATTTTAATAAAACATACACAGGAAAATGGTCACTTACGCCACCTTTATAATCATCACCTGCGTACGTTCTAAAAGGCAATCCTTTATATCTTCCATGATAGACTTTAAGATCAGGGTGATCAAAAATATCAGCTTTCATAAAGTTATGACTGCCTCTACTAAAACGATGAAAATTATTGCTTAGGATTATTTGATCAAATAGATTCCAGCGTCCTCTATGGCTCAAACTACCATCATAAATTGTTAGGAGATTTTCCATGGGATTATAAAAATCTTGTTGCACAAGATGATGAATACTATTACTCGTAGGATCATCATTAAAATCGCCCATAATTAAAATTTTAGCTTCTGGATTGTCTTGTAAAATTTGATCAATAATTTCACGATTTTTTTGAGCAGCAACTATTCTTTTGGGTTCAGTAATTTCTGCGCCTTCCCTTCTGGAGGGCCAGTGGTTTACTAACAGGTAAATTTCTTCATTATTTAATAGACCCCTAACAAGTAAAATATCTCTGGTATAATCACGGACACCCAATTCGTTTTCAACATACAGTGGTATAGATTCTGAATAGTTAACTTTAAAATATCGTTCATCATAGAGTAGACCTACATCAATACCTCTTTCATCCGGAGACTCGTAATGAATGACTGCATAATTATGTTTAATCAAATGTTTTGTGTTGGCCAGATCCTTTAATACCTGTTCATTTTCAGTCTCAGCCACACCAATAATTACAGGTAATCTACCTGTTTCTTTATAGCCGATTTTAGAAATCGCTTTTCCCAGCTTTTTCAACTTCTTTTCATACCTGTGATGATTCCATTTTTTATCAGAATGTGGCAAGAAATCATTATCCAGAGTATGAGGATCATCTTTGGTATCAAATAAGTTTTCGAGATTATAAAATGCGATAGTATAAATATCTGTATTTTTATGGGTAGTGAAGAGACTTCCGGACATACGTTAATTTTAAGCTAAGACCCTAAACTGATAACGAATAACACCAGTTTATTGTACCTTTGTAAGAATTAAATTGCCAATATATAAAAAAGTTATATTTCAGATAGATAATGTTAGAAAGAAAGGAAATAGCATACGAAAAAGCAGTGTTAATAGGAATCGTGACTAAGCATCAGGATGAAGATAAATTGAATGAGTTTCTTGATGAGTTAGAGTTTCTAACATATACCGCAGGAGGTGAGGTTGTAAAACGTTTTACACAAAAGATGGAGATGCCCAACTCTAAGACATTTATAGGTACAGGTAAAATGGAGGAGGTTAGACAATATGTTGAGGAACACGAAATAGGCACCGTAGTTTTCGATGATGAATTAAGTCCGGCTCAGTTAAGAAACATAGAAAGAATCCTGAAGGCAAAAATCATTGACAGAACCAATCTTATTCTGGATATTTTTGCCCAAAGAGCGCAAACAAGTTATGCGAGGACACAGGTAGAGTTGGCACAGTATCAATATTTATTACCAAGACTTACAGGTTTATGGACTCACCTTGAAAGACAGCGAGGTGGTATAGGTATGCGTGGACCAGGTGAAACGGAGATAGAAACAGATAGACGTATCGTTAGAGATCGAATATCACTATTAAAGAAAAAGTTAGAAACCATTGATAAGCAAATGGCTACCCAGCGTAGTAACAGAGGACAGTTGGTACGCGTGGCTCTAGTAGGATACACTAACGTAGGTAAATCGACCCTAATGAATGTGATTGCCAAGAGTGAAGTTTTTGCAGAAAACAAGCTTTTTGCTACCCTTGATACAACAGTAAGAAAAGTAGTTATAGGTAATTTACCATTTTTACTAAGTGATACAGTAGGATTTATACGAAAATTACCCACTCAGCTTGTTGAAAGTTTTAAAAGTACTTTGGATGAGGTAAGGGAAGCTGATTTATTACTTCATGTAGTGGATATATCACATCCGCAGTTTGAGGATCATATAGCTTCAGTAAATAATATCCTTGATGAAATTGACTGTTCAGATAAACCTACTATTATGGTTTTTAATAAAATAGATGCATATGAAGCCGAAACAATCGATGAAGATGATTTAATGACTGAACGAACTACTGCGCATTATACATTAGATGAGTGGAAAAAGACCTGGATGAACAGGATAGGTGATAACGCTTTATTCATATCTGCCATTAGTAAAGAAAACATGGAGGAGTTTAGAAAAAGAGTTTATCAGGAGGTAAGGGACATACACGTAACGAGATTTCCATATAACAACTTCCTATATCCGGAGTTTGTAGAGGAAGATTCTGACGAGATTTAAAATTCATAATTAAGACCTAATCCCACCACTTCTCTGATCTGAAACCCAGAGGCGGCATTGTCGTCATAAATAGCTTGAAAGGCGAAATTACCGGAAATATATTGATTAACGACAAGATTCAGGTTTAGTGTATAATCTATATCTATGTTCCAGGGGTCCTCGATGTAATTAGAGTATAAATTTAAGATGTTTTCCATAGTTATATCTCTTACTATAGTGAATTTAAAATAAGCTGCCAGAGAACCTCCAAATTCAAATCTGGCGGTTTCTCCCTGATCCAGTCCAAAATAATCACCATCCTGATAATCCGGTATTGTGGTAAACTTTTCATCCACAAAAATCATTCTGGAAGTTACAGGAGCGATGTTGAAGTTGAAATCATTACTCTTTTTCCATAATACCCCTGGTCCACCTTGTATATAAGCTGGTGAAAAAAATTGTGTTTCTTCAGTTCTGATAGTTTCTTCTGTATCCGGATCCTTACTAAATTTATATCCCTTTGCGAATTGAGATCTAAAGTTAAAAAAGAAAGAGTAGTTCCAGAAGGTTTGATGTATTCGCTTACCTAACCTGGTATTAAGCTCTATTCTATCATTGGTTTTTCTTGAAAAATCTTCTCCTTTTAAAAACGTAATACCATAATCAGCTAATATTTTATTATCCCAGGTTAAGCCATTTTTTTTGTAATTGATATTGTAGTTAATAATGGAGTTGCCAGCAATATTTGAAGTACCTCCACCTTGCCAATCATAGTTAAATGCAGATTGATTAAAAAGTAAAGAAAATTTACCATTTGATTTCCATCCTTCTTGTTCTGGTGGTTTTACTTTTTTAGGTGTTAATTTCTTAAGAATATCTTTAAGTACAATAATGTTAAGCTCCTTAGGGGTGTTTTTTAATTGTTCCTGTATAGCCTGCTCTAGTTTAATCTGAATAGAGTCAAGCTGTTTTACTTCTTTTTTTTCTTGTGCAATAGAAATAAAACTTAAAGAAATCATTAGATAAAAAAACACTAATCGCTTCATCAAACTCACGTAATTTTTGGGCTTCAAATATAATTGATGCCAAAAGGATTTTCAAAATTTGTACTTAGTTTCATTTTATTTTGTGTTATATTAACCCAAAAACTATGAAAATGTTGCAATAAAAAAGAGGAGCTACTAAACCCCTCTTTAAATCATATTGCTTTATAAATTATTTAAAAACCATAATTCACCCCAAGACCAAATACCTCTCTGATCTGAAATGCTCCGATGGCATTATCGTCATAGATAGCCTGAAATGTCAGGTTTGTAGATAGATATTTATTAATGGTCATCACTACATTAGTTGTATAATCAATATCTACATTTTGAGGATCCTCCAGATAATTTGAGTAAAGGCTTAGTATGTTTTCCATGGAAACATTTTTCATAAGCTCAAACTTAGCATAGGCATTTAAAGCTGCACCAAATTCAAATCTCATGGTTTCATTAGCCTCAACGCCAAAATATCCACCCGCAGCATTGAATGCATCTATATCCGCCTGTGCATTTCCTACATCTGTAAAATCCTTGCTTACAAATATAAACCTGGCTGTTGCAGGGGCTATATTCACTTTAAGATTATCACTTTTTTTCCACAACATACCTGGTCCTAATTGTAAATATGCAGGAGAGAAGAAACGGGTAATTTCAGTTCTGGCTTCATTACCATTAACATCTTCAAAGAACTCATAGCCCGGAGCAAATTGAGTTCTTAAGTTGATAAAGAAGGAGTAGTACCAATTAGACTCATTAATTTGTTTACCCAATAGAGAATTAAATTCAAATCTATCATTGGTTTTTCTGGTAAATTCCTGATCTTTTACTTTAGTTAGACCATAATCAGCAAGTATTTTATTATCCCAGGTTAAATCTCCTTTTCTATAATTAAAATCATAAGAAATAGATAGGTTACCTGCCAAATTAGATGTTCCACCACCTAACCATTCAGCATTAAAAGCAGATTGGTTAAATAAGAAGCTAATATTTCCGGCGCGTGTCCATCCGTCTTTAGGTTTCTCCTTTTCTTCTTCCTGTGCGAATGTTAAAGATAAACAACCTATAAAAGCTATTGTTAAAAGCGTTTTCTTCATGTTATTAGAGTTGTAATTGATTAATTTATGTGAGTTTAATATTTAACTTTTGCGGACAAATATATTTCAGATTATTGGATTGTGATTTGAGTTGTGAAAATGTGTTATAATTTTTCGATAAAAAACAACAATTCTAGATAAAATAATCTTTATTTTTTTCTTTTGTATAACGGAACAGAGGAACACGCCTCTCCATACATTATCGTTTTAGCAACGGGTTGAAGTTTTTGTACTAACGAAATGTATGCACTTTCAGGTACCGGTTTGCCAGAACACCCTTTAATGATTACTGCTTTATCCTGATAGGGTTTTGTATCCAGGTTATTTACAATTTCTTCAAAAAGCAGAGCGTTCAATAACTCCGCATCTCCGGCAGCTATTTTTTTTGCATAGGGTTGAAGTGCCGTAGTCAATAGCAAATACGCCCAACCTGGTATGATGGCGTCTGTAGAACAGGTCAATATAACATATTGATCCTGATATTGATTCCAATCGTGATTTTTTACATAAGCTCTGAAATCCTTTTCTTTTAGAATAAGTTCTTCATATAGCCAGTCTTTAATATCAAAAATGACTCTTTTACCATCTGGATAGAAGTCTTCCAGATCTAAAGTGATCAAATTTTGATTATTAGCAACTCTATTTACAATCTCTTCTTCCATAAGATATAGCACTAAAGCATTCCTAATTCCAGCTTAGCTTCTTCACTCATTAAGTCCTGAGACCATGGTGGATCAAATGTTAGTTCTACTTCAACATCATTAACCAAGTCTAAAGATTTTA
>NZVW01000160.1 GCA_002697475.1 Aquimarina sp.
TATTAACCTTGTCTTTTTCTAATTTAATATCGTTTTCAATTTTCTCTCTTACATACTCAAATGCTTTAATAAGGAAACCACCAGAACCGCAACAAGGGTCACACATTACTTCATCTTCTTGTGGGTCTAATACTTCTACAATAAAATCTACTACGGTTCTTGGAGTAAAAAACTGCCCTAATTCTCCTCTAAACGTTCCACCTAAGAACTGTTCAAACGCAATACCTTTTACATCATCAGAGGTTGTAGAAAGGTTATATTTCTGTAGTTTCTTTACTATCTCTTTAAATGAACCTTGTTTGATTCTTATTTTATCATTGACATCAAAAAGTTCATCTTCTTCAAATTCATCTTTAGTTAATTCAAACCAATAATCCATATAAGGGATGTCGTCTTTTGGACCATTACGTTTTACATTAACAGGACGAATATTTTTCTCGTAATTAGATTCTTGTTTTTCAAATTGCTTTAATGTGAAAATATTATCTTCATCAGGATTGCGTTCGTACCTGATTTTCATAAACAGAATTTTACTTATTTCATCAAATGCTGCTTCTGGAGATAGTTTGTCGTTATTACGAATTACATTATGACATTGAAACAGTAGTTTAGAAAACTCGTCTCTTTCAAATGCTTTGGTTTGCTCTAATAACTTCTGAATTTTATCATTACTATTGGCTTCTTTAGCGTTTGGAATATCTAAAATTTCATCACTTAATGTTTTTGGTGTAACAGCTAAATTGACTTTAAAAACCTTGGTTTCTTTTTCGTTTGTAGTTACAAAAAACGGAGCATTCGCAAAGCGAGCATAGTTTTGACCTTGATAGTAATCTTCTGATTTTATGGTAATGTAATCGGCTTTACATTCTACCACAATAATTGGATTCAGTTTTTTGAGTTTATCCTCTTTGCTTCTCCATATTACAATATCTGCACTTGCTCTTCCTGTTCCTCTTTTAGAGCCTGTTAGTTTTACTTCTTGTGCCATTTGCTCTAAAGTGTATTCATAATGATTTACTAATCTACAAATGTATTTTTGTCTTACGTGTTCTTCAGGAGTCATTATCAACTCTTTCCCTAATAGGGGAGCAAATATTTTGTTACCGTTTATTTGTAGTTCTAATGACATAGTTATTTAGATTTTTTATTTTTTTGTTCCAATGCTTTGATGTGTTTATCAAAGTCGGAATTTATTTTTTGTGTTTTGTTAAAGCTATCGTACTCTTTTGCTGCTTTATTGACGGCTTGTTGATGAGACACCTTGCCTAAGCCTTCTAATACTTTGTATTCGTTGAAACTTAAAAACTTGTTTACGCTGTCTGCCAAAGCCTCCATAGTAAAGGTATTTCTACGTTCTATAAGGTTTTCTATGTAATCGAAATAACCTGATACTGTACGCTCTAATTGTTTAATTTCTTTTTCTTGTAGATAGTTCTTGGCTACTTTGGTGTCTTGTTTTAAAATTCTACCTTCTGGAGCATTTTTCCAAGTGGTCAAGCCCATATTATCGGTTTTACTATTTGCCTTTAGGTAGATAATTTCTGCTGCTGTTTTGCCTGTAATAGCAAAGTGAAATTTGTTTTGTACGGTAGCATAAAAATTTTTGGTAATGTCTGATTTTGGGTCGTAGTCTATACTACATTCAGCAAAAATATCTGTAATTTGTTGGTATATTCTACGCTCACTGGTACGAATAGAACGTACTCTGTCTAATAATTCTTTAAAATAATCTTTACCAAAAGCCGATGTACCTTGTTTTAAACGGTCATCATCCATTACAAATCCCTTAATGATATATTCTTTTAGAGTTTTGGTAGCCCAAATACGAAACTGGGTAGCTTTGGTGGAATTTACCCTGTAACCCACAGAAATAATGGCATCTAGATTGTAATATTTGGTTTTGTAATTTTTACCATCAGATGCAGTTGTTTCCAAAATGGAAATAACTGATTTTTCTTCTAATTCTCCACTTTCAAAAATGTTGCTTAAATGCTTACTTATAGCGGGAACACCTACCGAAAAAAGTTCTGCCATAGCTTTTTGAGTTAACCAAATGGTTTCGTCATTCAAAATAGCCTGAACTTTTACATCACCACTTGGGGCGGTGTATAGAATAAAGTTATTGTTGTTGGGTACTAATTCGCTCACTTGATTATTTTTTAAGTTTTACGAGTTCTTCTTCTGCAATATTTAAGGCTTGCAATGCCTGTTCTTCATTCTCTACCAACTGAAATACTTGGTCTGCTAACCAAAGTGAAAACAGGTCGTTATAGTCAAGTTTAAAAAGTTTTGCTAAAGGCTCTATGTGTTCTCGTTTAGCGGTTTTTTCTCCTCTTTCTATTTTACTAAGCATTGCGGTATCAATGTCTAACTCTGCGGATAAGTGCCTGAGTAGCATTTCTTGTTCTTCTCTTTTAGACCGTATTAAGTCTCCAAACTTGTTCATCCTTTGCTTATTTGTGTTAATTGCATTTGTCAAATATAGACAAATAAAAAATAAACAAGAACAAAAACCACAAGAAGAATTGAAAAAAGTGCAAAGATTGCAAACTACAGTTTATCTGTAGTTTTTTGATAGTGTCCGTAACTGGGTTGCGAGAGATGTGAACCTAATAAGGTTTTGAGCAAATTATCAATAGAACGGTCTTTAAGTTGGTATTTCTTTCCTATGATGATGGCTTCTTCACGTTTGAAGTTTTGCGGTAAGGCTTCAAAAAATTGCTTTTTATTATTAGCACCTTTAAAAACGCCTGTTTCTTCTTTCTTTGGTAGGTTGTTATACATTAACAAACTGTGTTGTAGATAGACATTTGCAATCAATAACGCCATTTCAAAATCTTCATCTGTACACGTAACATTTTCGGTACAATCGCCATTATCAAACTTGCGAAGCGTGGATAATATCATACAAATACGATACAGAATTAAGCCTAATCGTTTTACTACGCTTCCAGCTTCTTCTGCTGTAAAGGTGGTTACTTCTGTTAACCATTGTTGCCCTGTATAATTAACCGTTTGCCATTGTTCTTTGGATAAGTGTATTTGCGTTGGATTCGCTTCTAAGAAGTTTATCATTTCTAATACATTCTGCGATAAGGCTTCAAAATGGTCGTTTAAATTTAAGGTATTGCCGAAAGGCGATACATCTTTCCAAAGTTGCTCTACTTTAAATGTATAGAATAAAAAGCGACTGAATAAACCATCTTCTGCGGATGCAATGATATTGGCAACTTGACCAGGCGTACCTGATAACGCCACAGATATTTTAGGCTCTTTGATAATTACATATTCATTATCTGTTTTTCTTGAAACAGAAATGGTTTCAGAATGAAACGCTTTTCTGAGCATATCAGAATATCCGCCCCAATCTTGTTTAAAAACCGCTCCCATACTATCAGCTTCTGTTTCGCAAATAATTCCTTTACCCTCATTTTGTTGTATGTGTTGTAAAATTGCTGCATAAGATGTATTTGCAGGGATGAATACGACTTTAAAAGGTGGTTTTACAGGCTCTTCTGGAGTTTCTGTGTCGTCTTTCTTTCGGTTACGTTGTTCTACCTTGTATTGGGCTAATTCAGCTTCATAAATGGACTTATCTTGATTGCTTTGTTCTAATACACTTTCTTGATATGGGTCTGCTAATATTTTGGCAAATTTTAAAGCACCTTTTCCGCTTGCTGCTGGAGCTATGATAAACGAAAACAGATTAGGAAATACCGTCTGTTGAGCATAAACGCCCGATACATTAGGTAAACAACCGCTAAGAATAGACAATGCACCAGTAAAGAACACGTCACGTTCTCTTGGGTCTGTAAATGCCATTGTTCCTTTTCTTAAAATCTCTGGTAGATTATCAAATAATTGTTCGTCAAAAGTGGGTGTATTTTTTAGGTAGTCTTCATTGTTTACTATCTCAGTTGGTTGTATTGTATTCTTATGACTTGGATAGCTCGCAAATTGCATAACGTTGTTATCATAAGCCGATTTTACAGATGCTTTTATTTCTTCTTGGTTTAGGTCGTAAGTATTTAGAATAAGATGCAAAGTATCATCATACACGATTCCTCTCCTGTTGCAATTACAAGCCAATTGATATATGAAATTGTTTCGGTTGCCTTCTGCATAGCTTTCTTTGTTTTCGGTGAATGTGATACACTCGGTAAAGATTTCTGAACTATTATTGTTTTCATTAGAATTTAGATTTTGGGTTACTACTGTATTGGGTGCTGTTGGTTTGATTGGTTCTAAAACCCTTTCGGTTTTTACCTTGAACTTTTCGTTTTGTATATTCTTATATCCGTTAGGATCATAAGACACAAAACACAACCTTGTAATGTCTTTACATTTTGGGTCTGCTTCAATACCCACTTCTTTTTCATAAAACGCTTGCACTTGTGCATAAGCGGTTTTATGCTTCTCCATAGTAGAATCTACTTCAATAAAAACTTTTAGGCCATTACCACTTGGGCTTGTGAAACAAGCAAAAGTGTAAGGAATGGATTGTATTTTCTGTTTTGCTTCTTGAAGCTCGTCTGGTTCTAACTTATCAAAATCTAAGTGTACAAATCCGCTGTACATTTTAAAGTATTCCTTTTTACGACCGCCTTCAAAAGTTGCTGAAGGTGTAAAGGCTACTAATTCTTTTTTGAATTGGTCTGCTCGTTCTGGTTTACCCATTCCAATAGCCATACGGATAGCTTCTATAGGTTCTTTGTATTTGCCCTCAATAACGTCCTTTACTATTAGTAGTAAGGCTTTATTTTCTATGGGTTGATTGAAATGTTTATATATAGTTGATGATGCCATTTTAGAAGTATTTATGTGATTATTATCCATTGATAGGTGCTTTAAAATTTTTATCTAACAATTGGAGTATGTCTGATAAGCGGTAATAGATTTTGTACCCAATTTGGCAATAGCCTATGAGTCCGCTATCTCGCCAATATTGAGCGGTACGCTTACTTACATTCATTATCTGTAGAAACTCTTGGGTGTCGAAAAACACTTGGTCAGGATTGCTTCTTTGCTTGTCTTTAAGCATAAGCGTTAGTTCTGATAGTCTATCGTCTATCTGCTCTAACTTTTCGTCTAAAGGATGATAAAAGCCCATATCTAACTGCGTTTGTTTTGAATTAGATAATTGGCTGCTGCTTTTTCGATTTCGTCTGTAGAAGATTGACGGTTACGCTGTAACCATTCGTCTAACTCGGTACGATTGAAATAGAGTTTTTTACCCTGTGGGCAGAAATGCGGAACGGATTTCTGACTGGTAAGTTTGTAGAGATGTGAAGCACTTATATCTAAATAGCTACAAGCATCATTGAAGTTTAGTACTTCTTTCTTTAAGAGGTTTTGTTCCTCTATCTTTTGCTCAAGTCTGTTGAGCTTTTCTAAAATTAAATTTTCGTTACTCATTTTGTTACGATTTTTAAAAGTTTTACAATAAATTCTATTGCAAACTTCTATCGTAACAGGTTGGTAATCAGTAAGAAGGTAACGTCTTACTACTATATCTTACTCATCTTACTGTTTTTATTTACAGTTGTCTGAGAATGTCATCAATAGTGTCTTGTTCTTTAGGGTAGTTGTTCTTATTTTTATACAAATTATTACGTTTCAAATCCGTTCCTTTTTTAGAATAAAAGAGGTTTGATTGTTCAATAGTTGTAGGATTGAAATTGCTAAAGTGTTGCTCCATTTTTGAAACTATGTAACTGAATTGTGTTGTCTCACAACCTAAATGAATTTGAGGAGCACCTATCTTTAAATCTTTGCTTGTTAATACACTTACTAATTGCTCTACTGTGGTTTTATCTTCATTCAATAACTCTACGTGTATATTTAAAGCTGATAAGGTGGATTTTAGCTTTGTTGTATCTCCAGTAAAACCAAAAGACAAACGAGTATCTTTTTCAAACTTATAATCATCAATACCTAAAAGAATATTGTTTACAGTTTCAAATTCAGGCGTTGTTTTGTCAATATCTATATCTGGAATAGGCTGTTGAAGTAGTTCTCCGTAAAGCTCATTTTTATTTGACGGTAATTCCGAAAGGAATTGAGGATATAACTTTTCGGTTTCCTTTAGAAAACGAATTACGTTAGTAATGAGTTGAGGAACAACATAAGCTGTTAAGTCGGTTTTGGTAAAACTGTCTTGGTCTGTTCCTATTCTTAATAATAGGTCTTTGCAAGATTTCACTACGTTTTGAACTATCTCTTTTTTCTGAATCTCTCCAATGTCTTTATTTACACACTTAAAAACTCTGTCTGATAGTCTTGTAGCTTCATTTAAAAGCAAGTAATGATAAAACCTTTGTGTTGCTGTGATTGGTTCTTCTAATTGGATTTCAACTAATGGATGCAGAATGTCGTGGCTAATATCTGTATCTGCTTGCAGTAGGTAGATTTCCAAACCATCTTCCTTGAATAGATTAGGCTTGTTTTTGTGGATTTCTTTTAACGCTTTGTAATACTCGTTTATAGTCTGTGTAGGCTTCATAAATTTTGCAGACAAATTTTGTCTGTAAAACTTTTCATTGACCGCATCACTTGCCCAAGGTTTTAGGTCGCCATAAATGATGCTTTTAAAAATAGTTAGTTCCATATTATAAATCGAGTTGAATTTTATTAGCTGCTTCTTTCTTCTTGTTATCTATTACTTTGGCATATATCTGAGTAGTTTTCAGTTCTCTATGACCTAATAATTTTGATACGGTGTAAATATCTGTACCCATTGTAAGCTGTAGGGTTGCATAGGTGTGTCTTGCACAATGGAACGTGATGTTTTTAGTAATACCTGCACGAAGTACCCATTGAGCTAATTTAACATTGTGCCAAGCACTATATTTTAAGCCTTTGAATACACGCTCCGTTTTTTCCTTTTCTTCTCCTAACATATTACGAGCTTGCTCGGATATTGGTAGGGTTTCCGCTCCTTTGGTTTTTTGTTGTCTGAAACGAATGTAGTAGCCCATTTCATCAGAATGTTGCACCTCTGACCAAATTAACTTATTTATATCTGACCATCTTAAACCAGTAAGACAAGCGAATAAAAACGCAGTTTTTAGCTGCTTGCTTTCGCAATCTGCTTTTACTAATGCTTGAACTTCTTCTAAGGTTAAAAACTCTCTTTGTGGTTCTCCTTGTTTAAATCCCTGGACTTGCTCTGCAGGATTGTATTTTAAAATCCCATCTCTAACCGCTTGTTTTAATGCTGCTTTTAATTTGTTGAAGTAGGAGTACTTGGAATTTTGAGATAATTCGTTTTCACTTTTGGTTTTAGCTTCATTGTCTAAATAATCTTTAAAGCCCTGTACCCATTCACGATTAACTCTATCAAATGAAATATCTCTTGGACTGTATTTTCTTAGATGCTTACCAACACTATCCCAATTGCCATAATTACCTAAACTGGCTTTTCTCTTTTCTGTGAGTGCATCAAAGTATAATAGGAAACTTCCTTTTAGTTTCTCCTTGTCTTGAAAATCATAAATGTTATTCTGAATTTCTAAGTGCCTTTTGGCTCTGATACTTTCAGCTAATTGTAGTATCGTTTTATTTTGGTCTTTCTCTGCCTTAGTAAGTGAACCTTTTTCTGGGTCAGGTTTTAGATACAATTTTAAGTATTCATATTCTCGCTTACCATTGGCATAGTAATCTAAATACAAACTGATTTTGTTTCCTTTCTTGCGTTTTCTTAATGTTACTTTCATAAGGCTAAATTTTAAAGAGATTATCGATTTCTGTCCGTTTTATAATAGTACGCCTACCTAATTTTGCAATGCTCAATTGATTGCGTTTTATCATCCGCTGAATAGTCCATCTGCTTGCACCTAATAAATTGGCAGCTTCACTAATACTTAGAAATTCTTTATCTCTTAGATTGATATGATTTCCTGCTTGTGTAGGTAAGGTTTGCAGAGTTTGCAAGTTTTCGGAAGATGTAGGCTTGCTATTATTTATTTGCTCGGATAGGGTGGATTGTACTTTTTCTTCTCGCTTACGTTGTTTGTAGGCTCTACTTGCACACGTATGACCGCAATACTTAGTGGTGGTCTTTTGTGCAACAAAAGCCATTCCACAGAATTGACAGAATTTCGGTATTTTAATTGTACTGCTCATTTGGTGCTACTTGTAGCTCAATGTTGCTTGGTGGTGCTATATGGTGCATCATTTCGCTTTGATTTGTTGCTTTATGATTTGGGCAACAGATAAGCTATTAGGGCAACAATTGAACAACAAATATAAGAAATAAAGAGCAATTGGGCAACAAAAAAGAGATGATAAAATCTTATAAAATCAATAAAAACAAGTAGTTAGAAAACAAAAGAAAGATAATTACTTTCCGATACAGAAATTAGCAAATATGTTACCCAACAAGTCGTCTGTTGTGATTTCACCAGTAATTTCGCCTAAATGAAATAAAGCTTGTCTGATATCGATGGCCATTAAGTCTCCCGAAAGTTCGTTATCAATGCCGTATTGCACTTTTTGAATTTCGTCCAGTGCTTTTAAAAGTGCATCATAATGTCTGGAGTTAGTGACAATAGTTTCATCATTTCGCAATGCCCCAGTATTGACAAAATCCAAAAGTTTCTGTTGAAGTTCCTCGACACCAAGACCGGTTTTAGCAGACAATAAATGTATTTCTGGTATTTCCTTTTTAAGGTTTTCAATTCCGGTTTCATCCAGTTTGTCCACTTTATTGGCAACAATGATTAGAGGTTTAAGCGGGTATTTGTTTTTTACCTTTTCAATTTCAACTTTAAGTTTTTTGATTTGATCATCAGTAAGCTGATAACTATCCGTTAGATAAATGACAACCTGTGCTTGTTCGATTTTTTCAAAAGTCTTTTTGATACCAATGCTTTCGACTACATCTTTAGTATCTCGTATTCCAGCGGTATCGATAAACCTGAAACTAATTCCTCCGATAATAATTTCGTCCTCGATAGTATCTCTTGTGGTACCGGCTATATCAGATACAATAGCACGCTCTTCATTTAGCAATGCATTCAATAAGGTGGATTTACCCACATTAGGCTCTCCGACTATAGCAATAGGAATACCATTTTTAATAACGTTACCTACAGCAAAGGAGTCAACTAATCGTTTTAATACGTGGGTTATTCTGGAGACTAATGCTCTAAACTGAGCGCGATCTGCAAATTCCACATCTTCCTCTGCAAAGTCTAATTCTAATTCTATTAAAGAAGCAAAGTTCAATAACTCATCTCTTAACCTCTTAATTTCATTAGAAAAACCACCCCGCATTTGTTGCATTGCTACCTGATGAGAAGCCTGAGAGTCAGAGGCAATCAAATCTGCAACCGCTTCAGCCTGGGATAAATCCAGTTTTCCGTTTAAGAAAGCCCTTAGCGTAAATTCGCCTGGATTGGCAATTCTGCAACCTTTACGTAGTAATAGTTGAATAATTTCCTGCTGGATATACGTCGAACCATGACAGGATATCTCTATGGTTGGCTCACCGGTATAGGAATTACTTCCTTTAAAAATAGATACTAAAACCTCGTCTAAGACTCTTTCGTCATCAACTATATGACCAAGATGTATCGTATGACTTTTTTGTTCATTAATATCTTTTCCACTTACAGATTTAAATACAGGAGAACAAATAGATATGGATTCAGGCCCTGAAACCCTTATCACAGCTATGGCTCCTGCGCCAGAGGGTGTAGCTAAAGCAACTATAGTATCTTGTGGAATCATAAACTTAATAAACCGCAAAAATACATATTAATAAAGTGATCTAAAATCTTATCCTACAAACTTTTTGTTAATAGATTTAACTTCACTATATTTATTCAGTAATACTTTGATATACAAATTTCTATACCCATTTAAATCATAAGTGTTACAAGTAAAAGGAAAACTTTCCTCCGGGTAAGATAATTGGTAAGGACATCAAGGAATACACAAGCCCTAATTTTTAGGGAGTGATGATAATAACCTAAAACTAAATAAATGTCAAACTACTAACTTTTATCTTATTCTTATGAATACAAAAAACACAAACTCAACTCATTTTAAGACATTGGGACTATTAACAGGATCTATAAAGTTACTTTTAGTATTTTTGTTCTGTTTCCCAATTATGGCTTTAGCTCAGACTAAGGAATTAAAGCGACATTATGTGGACTATGATCTTCATATTAAAGCCAATCAATCTACAGCAAAGAATTCAACTCAAATCATTTCTGAAAGTATTAAACAAGAAGGAGCTACATGGCTTAGATTATTTTTTAAGGATGTAAATCTTGGTAAAAAAAGTACCTTAACGATTACATCTAATCTTGACGGTGCTGTCCAAACCTTGAATGCAGAGACTATAAAGGTTTGGCAAAATACTAGTGCTTATTTTAACGGAGATCAAGTATCAGTAACTTTACACATTGCACCTGGAGAAACTAATGTTGGGTTAAAAGTCAAAGAATTAGGAGTGGGTGATCCCGATCCAAATGAAAAGTCTCAATGTGGTTCAGTGGATAATAGAGTAGACTCAGCTGATGATGCTATCGGAAGAATTGTACCTATAGGATGTACAGGCTGGTTGATCACCAATGGTAAATTTGTTACAGCCGGGCACTGTGTAGGTAGCAGAGCACAGGTAGTTGAATTTAATGTACCTAAATCAAATCCGGATCGATCTATTGTACATCCGGGACCAGAGGATCAATATCCTATTGGTAGTTATATTTCACCTTATCCTAATAGCCCATCGCAGGCAAATGACTGGGCTGTGTTTGAAGCTGGTGCTAATTCGCAAACGGGCTTAACGGCATTACAAGCTCAAGGAAAATCTTTTAATGTTGTACAGGATGATCCGGGAAGCAATATAACAATAACTGGTTATGGAGTGGATACTGGTATTGATAATCAAACACAACAGACGCATACAGGTCCAACAGCCTCATTTACAAATACTTTTGTTAGATATGTTACAGACACAGAAGGGGGTAACTCCGGTAGTCCAATAATAGACACAGCAACGGGTAATGCTGTGGGTGTACATGCTTACGGAGGTTGTTCTACTAATGGAAGTGGAAGCAACTCTGGTGAGCGAGCTACAATTCCTGCTTTCTGGGATGCTATGGGTCTGGGCACTCCGCCTCCTCCGCCGGCAGAAGAATGTACAGGAAACGTCTCTTCTTTTCCATATAGTGAAAGTTTTGAAAATACATTGGGTAGCTGGTCTCAATCATCAAGTGATGATATCAACTGGACAGTAGATGCTAATGGTACACCTTCATCAGGTACAGGACCAAGTGCAGCTGCAGATGGTAACTACTATATTTATGTAGAAGCATCAGGTAACGGAACAGGTTATCCTAACAAGCGTGCCATTTTAAATTCTCCTTGTTTGAATTTTAGCGGGGTTTCATCTCCGACATTAAATTTTCAGTATCATATGTTAGGTACTACAATCAATTCCTTAACCGTTGAAGCAAGGACTAATAATACAGGATCGTGGGTAAGTGTTTTTAGTAGAACAGGAGAGCAGGGTAGTAATTGGAATACCGCTTCTATAGATTTATCCTCGTATGCAGGTCAATCCAGTGTGCAATTACGCTTAAATGTTGTGACAGGAACAGGTAGCAGCGGATGGCAAAGTGATATTGCAATTGACGATTTAAGTATAACCAATGGGGGGACACCACCTCCACCGGTTTGTGATAGCTTAAACTTTAATGGTTTTAGTGTTAATTCCTTTGCTAATCAGGATGCCTCAGGAAACTATTCTATTGGTAGTGGAGGAGCCTCTATTTCTATGAGCAATAATACATGGAAATTTATTCCCTTGAATTACACCGTTACTTCTAATACTGTAATAGAGTTTGATTTCAGCAGTACTTCACAAGGTGAGATTCATGGTGTTGCTTTTGAAAATGATAATACACTTACAGCCTCAAGAGTAATTAAAGTACACGGTACTCAAAATTACGGGATTACTAATTACGATAATTATTCCGGAGGGACAACTAAATATATTATCCCGGTAGGTAATTTCTATTCGGGTGGTATGGATCGTTTAGTTTTTATAAATGATCATGATTCAGGATCCGGAAATACATCTACATTTTCTAATGTTAAGATCTATGAAGGATCTTGTGGACAATCGGCATCTGCAGAAAGCTTAATTGCAGGATTAGAATCTAAAACCCCAATTATGGGTACTGAAGATGAGCTTAGTTCTATAGATGTTAAGATTTCTCCTAATCCAGCGAGAGGAGCATTTTCAATACATATCGCTAATTACAATAAAGATCTAAGAGGTGTAATTTTTAATGTATTAGGTAAAAAGGTGGGAGAAATGAACCTTAAACCAGGTATTAATTCAGTATCCTCGTCAGACTTTTCATTAGGCTCAGGAATTTATTTAATTAAATTTTCTGGAGGAGGAGCTGATATAGCCACGAAAAAGTTAATAATTAACTAATCTTTATAAATCATTTATTTAGTTTAAAAGCATTCTGAGAAATCAGGATGCTTTTTTTACGTGAAGAAATTTATTGAAAATTTTACGCTATATTATGATTTTAAAATCCAAT
>NZVW01000161.1 GCA_002697475.1 Aquimarina sp.
CAACTAATACAGCCTTACCATATTGCTTCTTTACCAACCCCATAGGAACATGTCCTTTTCTAAAACCTGGGATATTAGCATTTTTGCGATAGTCTTTTAAGATTTTATCTACCTTATCACTATAATCTTCTTTACTGATATCAACTGTAATTACAGCATTTAAATCATCTAGTTGCTCTTTGGATATATTCATTATCTCTACTTTTTGTACTAAAAATCGGGTTGCAAAAGTAACACTTTTTTACAACCCGACAAACTTTTAACTCACTGAAATACAGTTGAATTTATTCTTTTTTTAAACCTGAATGCAGTATAGATTGAAAAAATGACAATAACACGCTAAATATCAATGCCCAAAGCCATCCAGAAACCGTAAATCCATCCACAAAATAATCTGCTAACAGTATAATTGCCGCATTGATAACCAGAAGAAATAGTCCAAGGGTTATAATGGTAACTGGTAGCGTTAATATTACTAATAGAGGTTTTAATATGGCATTGAAAATCGCTAAAACAAGAGCAACTATAACTGCTGTCCATAAGCTTACAACTTCCACTCCTGGCAGAACCTTTGCTAATACAATAACAGCAATAGCACTTAATAATATTTTTAAAATTACTTTCATTTTATTTCTATTTAAATTCCTGTGTCTAAAATTATACAAAAAATAAAACCGTCCTGCATAACAGAACGGTTTTTAAAGATATGATTTATAAACGTATTAGTTTACATCATTATTTAATGTTATCGTACCATAATTACCAGGATTTACCATTGGCAAGCTAGCACCATAAGTATTTTCGATTGCTTTTATAATTCCATTGGCTACAACTGCATGCCCTCTAGGAGTCGGGTGTACTCCATCCAGTGAAAATCCACCACCACTAACAAACTGAGAAGTAATCACTCCGCCATCAAAAGGTAAGCCAGTACTAGCAACCACTGCTAAATCCGCAGCCGCATCATAGAATGCTAATCCATTCGCTTCAGCTATACCTCTGATTGAAGCATTAAACGCAGTTCTTGCAGCAGAAACTTCAGCTTGCTCAGCTGCAGTAAGCACATACTGATCTTCAAGCGGGAAAGTTACTCCATTAACCGCCAACTGACCTGCCTGTTCCTGTGTCAAACCAAAACCGATCAACTCTTGAAGTCTATCCGTATTTAACTGACCAATTACAGAGGAACTTGGCAACACTAGTAAATCATTAGCGTTAGCTTGTCTTGCCTGACCATACTGCGCTCCAAAAATTGCAGCCTGTGCAGCTCCGAATGTTGGCGTCAACACCTGAGTCAACTGAGCTGATATATCAGCAAGAGACTCATCTTTAATTACCACTGCACTAGCGCCAGTTGTAGAAAACTGTATAGATCTTTCTGGCACACCTAAAAATGCAAATGCCTGATTTAATCCTGCATATGTAGCATTTAAAGTTGGTATCTGTGGTCCGAAACTAGGGTTTAAAGGACTTAATGGCGCAAACGGAACTGTAGTAAAGTATGGAATTGAAGTCACATCCGGTAAGCTTAGCACCACACCTTTAGCGCCACTTGCCACTAATGAAGTTACTATAGTATTGTATACATTAGCAAAAACATTAGGGTCTGTAATATCATTACCTCCGTAGGTAGCAGGATTAAGATTTCCTAGTTGATTAACACCTACTCCACCAGAAGTAGCATAGCTTAAGATATCGTTATTACCAATCCATAAGCTAAAAAATGTTGGACTCTGAGCGAGTGCATCGCCAAGAATGCTTGCATTATCAGCACTTGCAAATCTTGCATAATATGGATTTGCTAAACCAGCCTGAGCGGCTGCAACATTTCCATAACCTTCGGCTACTAAATGAAAACTCTTAGCCCCGGGAGCACCTAAGTTATTAAATGAACCCGTTAGTCTGTTTGTTATATCTGTTGTTGGAGTTGCACCTGTATACCTAGCCGGAGATGGGTTGCCCTGTGCGTCAAATGCCAAAACAAAGCGATTAGGTAAGGCATTGCCGTTACCTAAAAGAAGTCCACCGGTATTGTCATCCATTAATGGCTGTGTAAATTCACCGCCACCAGCAAATTCAAATTGCTGCGCCAGGATGTTAGGATAAGAATTTTCTTGTCCTGTAATATATAGAGCTCCGTCAGCATAACCTGCAGTTAATGAATTTCCTAAAGCCACATAAGTACTAAAGTCAGCCTCACCACTGGCATATACACCTGACTCATCTATTGGATTATCAAACTCTGGTTCACACGCTACCAAACCTAAAGCCAGAAGTGCAAAATATTTTATATTTTTCTTAATCATCATTTTATAATTTATAAGTTAGACCAAGTCCCGGTGCAAATGCACTTGATTTATAGGTTCCTTCAAAAGGAACACTTTGTCCGTTTTCTGTATAGAAATCATAAGAAGCATTTACTTCTTCAAACCTTAAATAGAAGAAAGAAGCGTCGATTGCTAATTTAGAGTTGATAGCAAAACTTAAACCACCGGTAAATCCATCAGAATCGTTTCTTGGAGTTTCAGGAGCAAAATACCCTGGTTGAACAGGAGACTCGTCTCTGTAATATCCTGCTCTTAAAGCAATCTTATCTGTTGCCTTATATTCAAGACCAAATCTATATGCAGAAGAATTCTTATAGTTACGTGGATTAAGAGAAGTAGCTCCATTTCCAAATTGCAAGTCTAAAGATTCATATACATCCCAGAATTGTCTATTGTAGTCAAAAGCAAAAGTCCACTTCTCTCCATACTGATAAGAAAGACCTATTGTCAGCTCAGCAGGAAGAGGCAGTTCTGCAGTAAATGTTGTTGTTTCATTAGCAGGAACCGCTGGTGAATTCGGAAAATTAGCAAAAGTGGCATCTCCATCTTCAGCTTCAAGAATAATCTCACTACGATAATTAAACCCTACTCTGAAATTCTCTGTTGGAGAAAACATAGCACCTAAACTCCATCCCCAATTATTTACTCCCGAAGCGTCTACGGTAATATTGGATCTGTTTCCTTCTAAATCAGTTAAAGTTCTATTTAAATTTCTATTAAAGTTTACAGAACCTGTAACATAAATAGGTCCACCACCGATACTAAAATGGTCAGAAAGCTTTACAGAAACTACAGGCTGAATATATATCGCTGCTAGTTCTATATTATTTACCAAATGAGAACCTGCCCAATCGGTTGGCCATGTTACTTCACTACCATATGGAGTATACACTCCTAAACCAAGAGCCAACCAATCATTAACCTGATAAGATCCATAAAGGTTTAGTGGTGTACCAACAGAACTATCTGTCTGAGATGAAACTCCTAAGTCAGAATTTTGGTATAATACATCAGTAAAAATACCACTTGCACCAGCACTTACATTAAGCTTGTTCTCTAAATACACAAGACCTGCAGGGTTAAAAAATACAAGTTCAGCACTATTAACAACAGCGACACCCGTGTGTCCCATAGCTATTGCTCTTTGCCCCTGTACACTTACCCTGTATCCTCCAGCATAAGTCATACAAGCCGTTGAGACCAATAGGACTAATAATAAAAGTTTTTTCATAATAAGTTTAGAATTGTTTTTGTTTTTAGGATTCTAGAAAATTGAAGTACCAAATTTAAAGGAAAATACCAATTTTCCAACGAAATCATTAAAATATTATGCATACATAGCAAATTTTGTCTAATTTTTGACAAATCCTAATACTTCCTCTAAAAACAATACGGGTTGGTCTGCATGTAACCAATGTCCGGCATTAGGTATTTCTACTATTTGAGCCTTAGGAAATTGCCTTTTTATAACCGCCTCATCTTCTTTTTTGATATAGCCAGATTTACCTCCTTTAATAAATAACACATCTCCATCGAATTTATAACTTGAAGGAAGCTCTTTTCCTATCTCTATTACATTTTGTATTAAAGAATCTAAGTTCATCCTTAGACCTAAAACTCCTTTTTCTTTCCAATAAAGATTTTTTAGCAAAAAAAGTCTAACACCAGGATCAGGTATATACGCCATCAATGCATCTTCCGCATCTCCTCTACTTTTTAGCGCATTAAAATCTAAAGAACTTAAGCCGTCAAGAATATCCTGATGATGCGGAGCATAATACTTTGTCCCAATATCAGCCACAATAAGTTTATCAAGGTATTGAGGATAAAGGCAGGAAAAAAGCATGGCTGTTTTACCTCCCATGGAATGCCCAAGTAGCGTAATTGAAGTCAACTCATGAAAATCACAATAGTTTTTTAAATCATTAGACATTAAGTCATAACCAAACTCATCACTATGAGGGCTTCTTCCATGATTTCTTTGATCAACAAGATGAACTTCATATCCCAGATCCGCTATCTTCTTACCTAAAGTTTTCCAGTTGTCACCCATACCCAAAAATCCATGCAAAATTACAAATGGCTTTCCTTCTCCTATGACATTAGAGTACAATTCCATTACTATTTTAATTTATTTAGATACATATTAATAACATTATCCAGCCCCAGATAGATTGACTCACAAATCAACGCATGACCAATAGAAACTTCAAGCAAACCAGGGATGTTTTCTTTAAAAAACTTAATATTATCTAATGATAGATCATGACCTGCATTTACTCCTAAACCAAGTTTGTTAGCTAAAATCGCACAGTCTGCATAGGGCTTTATAGCCTGTTTATGATTACCTGATCCATATAATTTCGCAAAATCTTCCGTATATAATTCTATTCGGTCTGTTCCGGTATCTTTGGCTCCTTCGATCATTTTTATATCCGGATCTACAAAAATTGACGTTCGTATACCCTCTTTTTTAAAGTCAGATATTACTTTTTGCAGAAATGCTTTGTGCTTTATGGTATCCCAGCCTGCATTACTTGTTATCGCATCTTCTGCATCAGGAACAAGAGTAACCTGAGTTGGTTTGATATCCATTACTAAATCTACAAATTTAGGAATTGGATTACCTTCAATATTATACTCGGTTGTAACGACAGGTTTTAGATCATAAGCATCCTGGTATCTTATATGCCGCTCATCAGGCCTTGGGTGAATGGTAATTCCCTCTCCGCCAAATCTCTGAACATCTGATGCAACTCTCATTAAATCAGGTACATTTCCCCCTCTTGAATTTCTTAAAGTTGCTATTTTATTAATATTAACACTAAGTTTAGTCTTCATTTTTTACCTCTTTATCTAAAAAAACAAAAATACAAACTTGATAATGCTAAGGTTGTATAATTTTTGATTAATTTGCGTGTGTAAGGAAAGAAACGCTATGAAAACAAATCTTTATATAGTAAGAGAAATTGAGCCTTTTGACACAACTATCAAAGTTAAAGAAGCACAAATTCATTTTAATGAACTTACTTACACTCACTTTCCGGTAGTTAAAGATGGAGTCTATCTTGGCTGTGTTTCTGAAGCAGATATCCGTTGTTTAGAGTCAGAAAAAGAATTAAGCGAATATTTGTATACCTTAGAAGGTTTTTTTGCCAGGGAGCACGACAATTGGCTTGATATTCTGGAATCTTTCGCTCAAAGACAGTCTAACATTATGCCTGTTTTAGATAGTGAAAATAAATACATAGGTTTCTTTGAGCTCAGTGATATCATGAATCTTTTTAATGAAACTCCCTTTTTAAGCGAGCCTGGCAACGTTCTTATTGTAGAAAAAGGAGCTCTGGATTATTCATTTAGTGAAATAGCTCAGATAGTGGAATCCAATAATGCTAAAATATTGGGGTCATTTATTTCTGAAATGGAAAATGATGTTGTCGAGATCACTATTAAAATAAGCGATTCTGATATCAATAATATAGTTCAAACATTTAGACGATATAGTTACAATATTGTTTCTAATCATCAGGAAGATACGTTTCTGGAAAACCTTAAAGAACGTTCAAAATACTTAGAGAAATATCTAAATATGTAACCTAGACAATCACCTAATCATTAACAAACCATTTCATGAAGATCGGAATATACGGTCAGTTTTATCACGAAAATTCAGGGATTTACATTCAGGAATTACTAGATATTCTTGACAAGAATAATGCTGAAGTTGTTATTGAAAAAAACTTCTTAGAACTCATACATAAGAATGATAAAATTGAAAAATCGTATTCACACTTCAGCACTTTTGAAGAGCTGGACTCATCATACGATTTATTCTTTAGTATTGGTGGAGACGGAACAATCCTAAAAACCATAACCTATGTCAGGGATTTGGGAATACCCATTGCAGGAATTAACACAGGACGACTAGGATTTTTAGCTACCATCCAGAAGGACGATATCAGAAACAGTGTTAAAGCTATCTTAGATAAAAAATATTACATATCTGAAAGAAGTTTATTGAGCATTCAGACTTCAAACAACAGCGAAGAGTTTGGAGTCTTAAATTTTGCCATGAATGAAATAGCCGTAAGCAGGAGAAATACAACCTCTATGATCACGGTTCATACCCAGCTAAATGAAGAGTTCTTAAATTCGTACTGGGCAGACGGATTAATTATTTCTACACCTACCGGCTCTACAGGATATTCCTTAAGTTGTGGAGGACCAGTGATAATGCCTGATGCAGAAAATATTGTCCTAACACCAATAGCACCTCATAATCTTAACGCCAGACCACTTGTAATACCTGATGATAAAGAAATAAAACTTCAGATATCAGGAAGAGAAGACAACTACTTAGTATCTCTTGACTCCAGGATACATACACTCCCTAATGAAACCGTTATTCACATAAAAAAAGCCCCTTTTAAAATAAAGATGGCTGTACTTGAAGAAGAAAGCTTTTTGAAAACACTACGAAAAAAAATGCTTTGGGGCGAAGATAAGCGTAATTAGACAATAAAATAACCTAAAAACTGTTTTAAAAGCAGACTATTTGGCACAAATTCTTGTGTAGTAAAGTTAATTGTTATATTTGCAAACTTTTGAAAATCTATGAGATACTTAGCATCTATCATATTTGTAATAATATTTGGTCAAAATCTAAATGCTCAGACCTACGAAGTAGGACTTATGTTAGGCGGGTCTAACTATATTGGAGATATAGGCTCTACCTACTATATCGCGCCTAATGATCTGGCATTTGGAGCAATTGGAAAATGGAACAGAAGTAAAAGGCATGCTTTTAGAGCATCATTGCTTTATGCACAGTTCAACGCAGATGACGCTAATGGAGATAGAAGAAGAGAACAGAGAGGATATAGTTTTAGTAATTCTGTAAAAGAACTTTCCGTTGGGATGGAATTTAATTTTTGGGATTGGTATCTTTACGACTACGAACCTCAATTTACTCCATATCTTTATACCGGTTTAACAGGATTCAATTATAGTGCTAAAGTTTTAGATCCATCAAACGGAAATCAAATTAGTGCTTATAGTGATAAGTGGAGCGTTGCCATTCCTATGGTTATAGGTATAAAAAAGAGTATGGGACGCAGATGGGTTTTGGGTGCAGAAATAGGTGCACGCTACACTTTTACAGATAATCTAGACGGGAGTGACCCTGATAATGATATAGGAAACGGTTTTGGTAATTTGGACAATAATGATTGGTATGTATTTACCGGAATTACATTGTCTTTTACCTGGGGCAGAATGCCCTGCTATTGTGCATTTTAAAATGATTAGCAAAGAACAACTTACAAATAATATACCTCAACATGTAGCCATCATTATGGATGGTAACGGACGATGGGCAAAACAAAAAGGACTATTTAGAGCCGCAGGACACGAAAACGGGACTAAAGCAGTACGTGAAGCTGTAGAAGGCTGTGCTGAACTTGGAGTCAAATATTTAACGTTATATGCATTTTCTACAGAAAACTGGAACAGACCGAAGTTAGAAGTAGAAACGTTAATGAAGCTTCTTGTTAAGTCTTTAAAAAAAGAAATTGACACTCTTCATAAAAATAATATCAAACTTAATGCAATAGGAAATCTTGACCTATTACCAGCAAAAGCAAAAAAAGAATTACTTGAAGTTATTGAGAAAACTCAGGGAAATTCGCATATGACGCTTACACTTGCATTAAGTTATGGAAGTAGAGAAGAACTTATAAAAACTATTCAGGAAATAAGTATTAAAGTTAAAAATAGTGTAATTTCGCCACATTCAATAAATGAAGCAGTCATTAATGAACATTTGTATACAAAAACGTTACCAGATGTAGATCTTTTGATACGTACAAGCGGGGAACAACGTATCAGTAATTTTTTACTATGGCAGATTGCGTATGCAGAGTTATATTTTACAGAAATTTTATGGCCTGATTTTAAACAACCGGATTTATTTGAAGCCATATACAACTATCAACAAAGAGAAAGAAGATTTGGAAAAACAAGTGAGCAGCTTAGTTAAGAAAATGACAACAAAATTACCTATCACAAAACTAATTACACTACTAATAGTTTTATTCACCATAAAAATTTCAGCTCAGACATTACCTGAAACAAATGGCCAAATATATGTTCTGGGAGAAATTAAAGTTACAGGTACAACCACCTATAATGAAAGCACTGTAATTACTTATACAGGTTTAAAAAAGGGGGATCGTATTGCTTTACCGGGTGACAAAATAAGCCAAGTTATTAAGAAGCTATGGGATCTGGAGCTATTTAGTGATATTAATTTCTATATCACTAAAATAGAAGGCGATGTGGCAGATATAGAAATAAACATACAGGAAGTTCCTGAGCTTAACGAAGTTAAAATAAATGGAGTCAAGAAAAGGAAAGCCGAAGATCTTATCAAAGAAAACAACTTAACAAAAGGTGCTAAGGTAACTGAAAATCTTGTTACAACTACTAAGAACTTTATTTCAAGTAAATACAAAAAAGAGGGATACCTTAACACTAAAGTCGCAGTAAATCTTACCGAGTTTAAAGACACCGTACCAGGCAATAAGGTCAATATGGTAGTTAGAGTAGACAAGGGAGAGCGAGTAAAGATTAACAGTATTACCATAGAAGGAAATGAGCGTTTTTCTGATGCCAAGGTTAAAAAGGCCATGAAAAACACTAAGAAAAAGAAATTTTGGAGGTTTTGGAAGCGCTCAAAGTATATCAAAGATGAGTATACAGAGGACAAAGAAAATATTGTAAAAAAATATAAAGAAAAAGGATATAGAGATGCCCGTATAGTTTCTGATACTTTAATTAAAGAAGAAGATGGGGAGATCGCCCTTAAAATGAATATCGAAGAAGGTAATCGATATTATTTTGGTAACATATCTTTTATAGGAAATAGTGTTTACACAGATCAGCAATTAGCCCGTCAGCTAGTCATAAAAAAAGGAGATGTGTATAACGGTATACTGTTAGAAAAACAAATTGCAGATAATACTAAACCAGACGCAGATGATATAACTAACCTATATCAGAACAATGGTTACCTATTCTCTAATATCGACGCTGTTGAGACGAAAGTCTACAATGATACAATTGATTTTGAAATAAGAATTAGAGAAGGTAAGCTGGTGCATTTTGACCATATTACAGTTTCCGGAAATGATAAAACTAACGATCATGTAATTTACAGAATGCTTCGAACTAAGCCGGGAGAAGTATACAGTAAAGATGCAGTAGTTAGAACAATCAGAGAATTAGGACAATTAGGATTTTTTGATCCTGAGCAATTGGAACCACAGTTTCAGAATGCAAATCCACAAGATGGTACTATCGATATAAACTACCCTGTTGTAGAAAAAGGATCCAGCCAGATAGAACTTCAAGGAGGTTTTGGAGGCGGTGGATTTATTGGTACGCTAGGTTTAGCTTTTAATAATTTTTCACTAAGAAACATTTTTAATAAAGAAGCATACTCTCCTTTACCTATGGGAGACGGACAAACTCTAAGACTAAGAGCACAAGCCAGTCAGTTTTTTCAAACGTATAGCTTATCTTTTATTGAACCTTGGTTAGGAGGTAAAAAACCTTATCAGTTATCTACGTCTATATCACATACAGTACAATTTTTATTTAATAACAGAACCAGAGATGTTGACAGAGATCGACGTTTCTTAATCACTGGCGGATCCATAGGTATAGCTAAACGATTAAACTGGCCTGATAATTACTTTACACTTTCTCAGGCATTAAGTGTACGTCATTATAATTTAAAGAATTATAACACCGGTTTATTTACTTTTGGAGATGGTGCCTCAAATGATGTTTCCTACACCATAGGAATTAACAGAAATAACACAAGGATTAACCCTATATTTCCTACTGGTGGGTCGGAGTTCAATTTAGTTGCTAAACTATCTTTACCATCCTCACTTTGGGATGGAACAGATTACAGCGCATTAGCTACGGAAAGAGATAATCTTCAGGATGAACAGGCAGAACTTATAAGACAAAATCCAGGAATAACAAATAACCCTAACCTGAATCCTCAAGCTTTCGATAGATTACAAGATATTAACGGAGAAATAGGAGAAATTGATCAGGAAAGATTTGACTGGCTGGAATATTATAAAATAAAATTTGATGGTACGTGGTATACTAGTCTTATCAAATTAGGAAAACAGCCTCTAGTGCTTAGAACTAGAGCTGAATATGGTTTCTTAGGTGCTTACAACAATAATAGAGGTAATATACCTTTTGAAAGATTCTTTTTAGGAGGTGATGGATTAGGTGCAACTGCTCTTGATGGTAGAGAAGTTGTAGCACTTAGAGGATATCCTAATCAATCACTTGTTCCACTAAGTAGATCAAATGATAATGATTCCGGACTTGATGGTGCAACAATTTATAATAAATATTCGTTAGAATTACGATATCCTATTACTTTAAAACCGAGTGCATCTATTTACATGCTAGGTTTCTTAGAGGGAGGGGCATCGTATGACAATTTTAAAAGTTTTAATCCTTTCTTACTTAATCGTTCTGCCGGTGCAGGATTGCGTATATTTATGCCAGCTTTCGGACTATTAGGAATTGATTTTGGTTATGGATTTGACCCTATACCTGGTACTGATACAGGACCTAATGGTTGGGAAACTCACTTTATAATTGGTCAGCAATTTTAAATTTGGCACGATTATTTCTATAAACACAACAGATAATGAAAACACAAGTTCTTTTAATTTTAGCGGCGATTGTACTACTGTTCTCAACAAGTCCTTTAATAGCTCAAAGGAGTATAAGGATTGGCTATATCGATATGGATTATATTTTAGAAAATGTTCCT
>NZVW01000001.1 GCA_002697475.1 Aquimarina sp.
AAAACAGTTTTTAGGAACTAAATAGTTAAGGGGGTAAGAGCTGTTTACTACATAAATTTAGGAAAAAATAATTACTAAAGCTCCAGAACCTAAATTTTTGATAACTATCTTAATCAGTTATTCAGATATAAACTTCTAGAAGTTCACAGGACTTAGACTTTATGGAAACATTTTGAGCAAAAGCAGGGATGAGTATCGTCTCTCCTTTTTTTACATACTCTTTATGACCGTCAACTGATATGTCGGCTTCTCCATCAGTGCACATATAGATTACAAAAGAGTCAAGCGACCTGTAGTTTTTGTAATATAAGTTTTTTACTCGAATAAAATTCGTAGTAAAATATTGGCAACTAACAATATTCGAAGCGGTATTGTTCTGTTTTATATACTCTTTCTTATAATCTTTTGTATTGGAGAACTCGATAACCTCCAGCGCTTGTTGTGTATGTAACTCTCTTGAATTTCCTGCAGAATCTGTTCGGTTCCAATCATAAATTCTATAAGTAATATCAGAGGTTTGTTGTATCTCTGCTAACATTACACCAGCACCTATGGCGTGTACTTTGCCAGCATTTATAAAATAAGAGTCTCCCGGCTTTACCTGTTCATAATGAAGGATACTTTCTAAGGTGTTATTGTTAAGACTTTTTAAGTATTCTTCTTTTGTAATTTTATCTTCAAACCCAACAATTAGATTAGCATTTTGATCTGCTTGCATTACATACCACATTTCGGTTTTACCAAAGGAATTGTGCCTTTTATAAGCTATCTGATCATCTGGATGAACTTGAATAGATAAATCCTGATTAGCATCAATAAATTTTATAAGAAGCGGAAATTTGTTACCGAAAATCTTATAATTTCTTTCGCCAACTAAAGAGGATTCAAAATAATTTATAAGTTGTGTTAGTGATACTCCTTTAGCTGGTCCATTAGCTACTATTGAAATATTATCTTCAACATCGGATATCTCCCAACTTTCACCTATATTGTTTTTAGTAGAATTTTTGCATAAAACTTCTTTTAGTTTATTACCACCCCATATTTTCTCTTTAAGTATGGGTTCGAATTTTATTGGATAATTAATCATGGTCTCAAGATTTAGGTGTTAGATTTAGGGATTAGGCAGCCGTCGCCATAGCAGGTATTTTATTGCCATAAATTTCTACTACAGGTTCAGCATTAGTCATAGTCTGGTTAGAATAGAATGCATATTTTACATTGTAGTTATACCAGATAGAAAGTAATCTGTAAGGGATTTCTAAAGAGTCTTTTAGTCCTAGTTTTGAGTCTTCCATATGCACCCATCTTTTTAAAGGCTGTTCAAATATAGATTTAACTACTTCTGCTTTGCCCATATGTCTTTTTAGTCTGATAAACATTTCTACATCAAATAACCATCTGCTGAAAAAGTTTTTCTCAAACATTATTGGTACTAATGCTGCTCTAAAAACTTTAGCTCCACATTGAGTGTCACTAATGGATAAACCCAGAATTAAAACGATTAAAAAGTTGATGACTTTAGAAATAATTGCTCTTATTTTGTCTTTTTCTATTGCCTCTGAAGCATTTTTTGCTCTTGAGCCAAAAACAAAGCTTAGTTCATTATTTGTTTTTAAAGTTTTAAGAAGTTCTCCAAAATCTTCAAAATCCGTAGATAAATCTGCATCAATAAAACCGATGTACTGGATGTTTCCTTTACTGTATAAGTATCTTGCTCCTGCTCTAACTGCTGCAGCTTTACCAGCATTTTTCTTAATGTCTACAATACTAACCTTAGTAGGATTTACTTGTTGTATATCTCTTAATACTTTAACTGTTTTGTCTTTACTTCCATCATTTACAAAACATAAGTGATATTCGTTATCTTGGCTTATAAAATCAACGAAGGCTTGTACATTTAATCTCTTTTCTTCATTGTAACACGGTATGATTAGTCCTGTTTTCATAATTAGATTATTTTGGGATTTGATTCAAAAGTAGGTCGGTAATGCTGTTGATTTTGAGTGATTTCGATGGATGAAAAGCTTCTTTCGGCGAGTGGCGTTCGTCGAAGGATATACTATTCGTCGAAACTAAATCCTTTATCGTATATTTAAATCAAGAGAACAGAGTATCGTATTGTAAGGACAATGAACAAAAAGATTACCAATAAATATCTTATTAGCGCATTATTGATTGGAGTACTGTTTCACGGTACAGGTATTTTTTTTACACTAGAGACTACCTACGATGCTTTAATTCATTTGTTTTTTGCTGACCATTATGCTTCCAATTGGTTTGAACCATGGAGTTATAGTTGGTATACGGGTTTTACAGTTATGGGCTATCCTCCATTGGTTCATCAGAGTATAGGGCTTCTTTCCTATATCGGCGGACTAAAATTTGGTCTGTTCACCATGGCAATTATTTGCGTAATTCTTTTTATAACCGGTGTATACAAGTTTTCACTACTTATAACAGGTAAGCGGAATATAGCGGGCTACGCTGCACTTGTAGCGGTATTTTCCTCATCTTTCGTAGAAACTCTACATATTTTTGGTCAGTTACCTAGTATAATGGGTATCTCAATACTAATGCATGCATTACCTAAAATCTATTTATGGATCAAAACAGGTAAGTGGATACATTTAGTTAAGGCATTCAGCTTAATGGCTGTCACGGTGACCTCTCATCACGTTACCCCCATCTTTGGGATGATTTTCTTTATTTTTCCCTTAATAGGTATGGTGATTATGGATGAAACAAGAGACAGGGTAGGCTCCTATTCAGCCATACGGCTTAAAAATTTTATTCAGACCTTTATTAGTCTATTTTGGCGTATTGTTAAATTTGGATTTGGATCTTTAGTGTTGATCGTGGTTTGTATTTTACCTTATTGGATCAATACAAAAAATAATCCTATTACTCAGGTACCTATACCACACGGCTCCAGAGATAATTTTCTAGAGGTAACCTCATCAGGATTAGTGTTTTTTGTCATTCCCTGGGGCATAATTCTATTTTTACTTCCTTATCTATTTTACAGATATTACAGTAAGCGTTATTTGTTTTTTGGATTATCTCTGACCTTATTGACTATTCTTGGTACAGGAGGAACTACGCCGGTGCCTAAAATAATCTTAGGAGACAATGCTTTTAATATACTTACTTTAGACAGATTTACGCTATGGGCTTCAATTATGGCTCTGCCTATTTTTGGAGAGTTCTGTTACCGTATAGCGGAAGGGGATCTAAAGCTTGCATTACAACAACGACTTGGACCAGTTTTACATAGAATATTAGGAGGCGCATTAGCTGCCTCATATATTTTTATGTGCATTTCTACCATGAGTCTTGGATATTTTAGGCCCTCTCAACCGCAAAAAATAAAAATGCTACCTATCCTTAATTTTTTAAAACAGGATCAGCATGACCACTGGCGGTATTTACCGTTAGGTTTTGGAGATCAGATGGCCTGGTTATCTGCTCAGACGAATGCCATGACAGTAGATGGTAATTATCACTCAGCACGTCGATTACCGGAACTCACCTCAAGAGCTGTGGAGCGTTTAGAGAATTCGAAGTTCAGAGGAGTTGAAGGTATAGGGTCTCTTCAGCAGTTTTTAACGATCCCTGAAAAGTATAATTTGAAATATGTTTTTTCTAATGATAAATTTTATGATCCTATACTTTATTTCTGTGGATGGCAACGATTACGTCAGTTAGAAAATGGAATTATGGTTTGGGAAAAACTGAACGTACCGCCTTTACCTAATATTATACCAAAGGAGGATGTTTCAATTACTTTAAAGCTTATGTGGGGGTTAATACCAATCTCTACTATAATTTTAGCGTTTATAATAAATATCCAAATGTTGTGGATGCAAGCTCTAAAGTCAGGAAACCGAGAAAATCCGGTGTTTTTTAATTTTTCTATCCCATATAATGGTTTTAGATCGCTGTTAATTAAAATTCAATATGTTTGGGTAGTACTTATTTTAGTAATAATAGGATACGGTTTGTATCTCTTTTATATTAAAAACACTACTCAGTTAAGTCCCGTAAATGTGGTCAAAGCGTATTATGATGCTTTAGACTATAAAGAGTTTAGCAGAGCTTATTCCTACATTGATCCGAAAAGTAATAAAACAGAAGATCAATATATGCTTGAAGTTGCTGTTACAGACGGCTTGTTAAGTTCATACGCTAAAATGGATGGAATAGAAGCTACTATTATAGAGCACACAGACTCTACAGCAAAGGTTAAGGCAGCTACATATTGGATTACACCATTAGAGAGAATTTCTAATACTTTTTATCATGATGTTGTGAAAAGAAATAATAAATGGCACTTAAAACCTTTAGACTATGATCTCGATATACCCCCGGATCAATTACTTTCCAATAATATTACCCAATTCTACAATCATGGAAGACGCAGAATCTCTTCAGAGCAAACTTATCATGAAGATGTGCTGAAACAACCAGTGCTGGAGGTGTTATCTACTGCATTGATTAAAACAGACAGTACATATACGGTAGTCGGAGAAATACAAAATGTAGACAATGTACCGGCAGATGTTGTCATAAAATGTACATTATATAATGACTATGATGAAGAGTTGGCCGTATATAATGCTAAGGATCAAATGAAACATAAACTGATGCCTAAAGAAATTACAAGCTTTAGAATTAATTTTGAAGGAATCGCCTGGCTTGATAGCGCATCAAAAAAACCAGATACATTTGATCCAAATGAATTTACCCCCGTCGATTTAAGTGATATACCTACCAAGTTTAATCTTCAATGTGCAGGAAATGTAGCAACATCAGACTTATATAAGGGAGTATCAATTGCAGAATTAAGACAGGAAAATGATTACATAGAGGGCGTTCTGTTTAATTCAGGAATACAAGAAGTAACCATTCCGCAATTAATTATTTCTTACTATAACAATAACCACGAGTTAATCTGGGTAGATCAGGATTATATTAAAGAAGGTATAAGACCGCAACGTAAAAAAGTCTTTAGTTATAAGCTTAAAGACTTAAATTCTATTAGCATTATAAATAATAGTCTTGATAATACTTTTGTCAATGGTTTACCTAATGAAGCTATAAGTTATAAAGTAACACCTAATAGAAAAAAAGAACAAAGAAAAGTTCAATTTATACCTGTATCCGGAAAATCATATCCATACATAAAAGTTGAAATCAATAATTATATAGGAGCTCCATATTAATGAATAGAAAAATTTTAAAATATAGTATTTCTTTATTTTCCCTTTTTTCAATGGTAAGCCTTTTTGCTTCCTATGTTCTAAGTACTGCAAAGAACACAACTAATCTGTTGTCTCATCAATTAAATTATGTAGCAGGCGAAGCTGTCGATATTCAATTTTCAGTTGAAGATAATGGGATATATGAACTATTAGTTCAATCTTCTTACAGCACCGTATTCCTTAAGGAGGAGAGCTCCAATAAGAAGGTTTATTTTAATCTTCCTGAATTTATAACTACTAAGAAAGGAAGTGTAAACTACACCTTATATTATAAGGGTGTAGCTAAAAATAAGGGCTCCGTAGTAATCGACTCTGCAGCAGATAAGGCGCCAATTGTCGAGGCTTATTTAGGACCTACAAGTATTACTGCAGGAGGTAGGGATTATGGTATGATTACAGTTATGCCTGCAGATATATTTGATAACCCATTGGAAGATAGTACACAGCTGGCCATAAAATATCAATTTCTTAATACTGTAAAAACAGATAGTTCGTTACTCAATAATTTTATGGTTTGGAAGAATATTTATTCAGACGAAAAGTCGGGTAGAATTTTAGTTTCAGCAAAGGAGAGCATTAACTCTTCAAAGGAGTTTACTTTAGATGTTTTTCCTGCTCAGGCCGAAGATTTTAAACTATATGAAAATAGAAAGCATAACTATGCCGATGGAAATCAAGTGGTAGAATTTTATACATCAGAGATTAAGGATAAATTTGGTAATACGATCAGCGACGGTAGAATCGTGGATTTTGTGATTCAAAATGATAAAGGAGATCGAATTAATACAATAGGAAAAACAATGAACGGTATTGCCAGAGGTTTTATAGTTCATCCCGAAGAGCAATCAACTTGGTACGCCACGGCATATATTCCTGAAATGGCAGAGAGTAATAGTATAGAGCTAAGTTTTTTAGCAGCAGTAAAAGATTTTGATATTCATTTTTCAGATAATAACAGAGAAATTAAAGTTGGTCCTATAACCAGTTTTATGGGACAACTAATTCCTGATGGGGCAATAATTACACTTTCTTTATACAGAGAAGGAAAGTTGATTGATCGCTTTTTTAAGTATACTTATAATGGTGAAACAGATTTTGAGTTTTTAGAAGATTTTTATGCGGATGGAATTTATCAAATTACACTACAAGGTTTAGGTGTAAAAAAAGAAATCGAAAAACACGAATTAAAGTGAGTTACAAAGCTTTTACTTGTATGATTATATGAACGTGAGAAAAAATAAAATGATATACAGATCTTTATTAATACTGTCGTTTATAGCAGTAAATGGACTAATTCTTTTTGGTATTAGTCAAACATTATCTTTTCTAAATACTGGAGCTGATAGGTCTGGGATGCTTCACATTGGCATAAAAAACAAACAAGCATATACGCCTAGTGTAAAATGGAAGGACACTACCAATCCTGGTAGACCAATTGAAAAACAAACCATGTATGAAATACAGAAAGATTATATTAATTCGTGGTATGTAAGAAATGTTGCTTATAAGGAATATGATTCTTTAGGAGTATTTGATTTTTATACGGAAAATGCTAGGGATAACATTTTAAAAACATTAGTATTTAATCAATCTCAGAATATTAAGATTAGCAGTACAACACTATCTCATAATCTGTTTTTAGATTTTTATAGTGCTGATGGGCAACTTGTCATCTTTGAAGACAGAAATTTAAAATCTTATAAACAGATAACTCAACAGCAAGAACTAAAAGCAGAAGTTTTTGATACTGAAAATTATAAGATAGCCATGCTATTAGAAGATGGTTTTTGGAGAATCCGCCATATGGTCCGCCAAAAATCGAGTCAAGATACTTCTACTATTAATACATCACCATATATAAAAAAAGACAAGATATATATTAATGACAAAAGTTTTAAAATAAAAGGAATCAACTACTACCCTAAAGATTCACCATGGGATATGTTTGGAGATAATTTCAATACAAAAATTATTCAGAAAGATTTTGAAATTATTAAAAATGCAGGGTTAAACACTGTAAGAATATTTGTACCCTACGAAGACTTTGGAAAAGAAAATGTAAAATCCGAAATGCTGTCTAAATTGCTACAAGTAATGGATTTAGCTGAGGATAAGCAGTTGAAAGTCGTAGTAACTTTATTTGATTTTTATGGTAATTATGCAGTTGAAGACTGGACTTTTACCCATAAGCATGTAGAACAAATTACTAACCAGTTAAAAAATCACTCGGCTTTATTAATGTGGGATTTAAAAAATGAACCGGATTTAGACTTTGAAAGTAGAAACAAAACCACCGTTATGGCCTGGCTTAAAGAGATTGGTAAACAGGTCAAGGCTGTGGATTCGTTGCATCCTATAACTATCGGTTGGTCTTCTATTAATGCAGCTAAAAATCTCGAAGATATCGTAGATGTTGTATCCTTTCATTATTATGAGGACATCAAAGATTTTAATGAAAAGTATAAATTGCTAGAAGATATGCACAAGCCGAAGGTACTTCAGGAATTCGGAATGTCTTCATATCACGGTCTATGGGCACCATTTGGGAATTCAGAAGATGATCAGGCACAGTACCACAAATCTTTTCAGCAATTAATCAACTCCAATCAATTGAATTTTATGTCCTGGACCTTATACGATTTTGATGAGGTGCCTACAAAAGTTGTAGGTAGGTTGCCCTGGCGAAAGAACAAACAAAAACATTTTGGTTTTATTGATCAAGAAGGAAAGAAGAAACCTTCTTTTCAATATATAAAATAAAGCACTATCATTTATTATAATAGTGCTTTGAGGAAATGAACGACTTATATGGTACTTAACCACTTTAAATTCTTACTATAAAACTTCTTCATTAGTAACATATATAGTTTTGATGTTATCGGTCTCCTGTTTGCTGGTGATTTTACTTTTTTTTAGTTGTATTTCTTCAAATGTATCTAAATACATTTCTGCGATTTTACTCATAGGTAAAGCTGTAGCAGCTTTAAAATTAGCTTTTTCAAGCTCTTGTCGATAGGCAGGATTCATGACTATTTTTTCGATCGCGTCTGCAAGACTTTCAGCACTTGTAGGATTAAAAAATTCACCTTTATAACCTTCTTCTTTTACCAGTATACTAAGGTCACCGAGATCTGGCATCACTACTGCTTTACCATAACTTCCTGCCTGATGTAAAACCCCTGAACTACCTGTTGTAGAGGTGTACGGAAAAACTACCATGGCACTTTCACCAAAAATGACAGGAACATCTTCTTCCTTAACATAGCCCGTAAAGGTTAATTGCGGGGTATTTGCATATTTTTCTTTTACAGAGTCAAGATAACCTATGGTATTCGGGTTATCCGTTCCTGCTATTACCACTTCCAGATTAGCCTGAGTTCTTTGACGTACTTTTTCTACAGCTTTAATTAAAATTTCAACTTTTTTGTAGGTTCCAAATTTCCCGAAGGTCATAATCTTCAAGGGACCTTCTGGTAATTCATAAGTAGGCTCAGCAGGCAGTTCAAAGGTTCCGTGAGGAATAAGTTTTACATTGCTAGCTTTGTATTTTTCTTCAAGTATGGTTACATATTTACTTATGGTAACAGCTACAATGTCTGAAGCTAAAACAAACTTAGTCAGCATGGTGCCAATAAAGTTAAAAATGGTTTGCAATAATTTATTATTCGTAAATCCTGCACTACCCAGATCTACCTGCTCCATAATATTGTGTAATAAGGTTATGGTAGGTATTTTTTTTGTTTTGCATAAAAAAGGTAGTAGCAATCCTAAAGCAGCAGGTATTTTTTTATCTCCGAATTTCATAAACTGAAGATTAAAAAGTACTGCATCCGGTTTAGTTTGACTAACCGCCTTCATCACAGAAATAATATTGTAATAACTATTGAACTTCCAGCATTTTTTGATGACCACCTTGCATCCTTCTTCTTCAAAATTAATTTCTGCCTGATCCGCTTCAATATCTGTTAGGATGATCAATTCCTCAACTCTTTGTTGTTGCCTAAACTGTTTTACCAGATGAAAGGCATACTCGTTTAAAGTAACTTTACTGGGGGGATATGCCGTAACTATTGCTAACTTCATATTTCTAGGTTTTAGGATTTGGGTATAGGTTTCAAGATGATACAAATATGGTAGGTTTTGATTATTTCATACGTTGTATTTCGTTGAATTGCATTTTAGTATAGACGAGTTGTTATAGTCTGTCGTTTAATCAAGTTTATTTAATATTTTTCCTTGAAATAAGAAATAAGCTAACTGAATTGCTAGTAGTGAAGCCATTGCTATAATTTGCATAATAACTACTTGTAATAGTGAATTATGAAAAAACATTATAAGTACGATCTGCGATAACCCAAACACTCCTGAAATTACTACAGGAAGATAGTGATCTAAAGATAAAAAATAATAAGCAAATATATTAGCTATTGCGAATAGGGAGGTTGCTATGGCATACTTCCATAATAATGGAGCAATTGCTACATACTCTGATCCGAATAATACTTTTACAGCCAACTCCGGAAAAATAAAGCAGCCCAATACTATGCTAATTGCTAATGCAACTACATAACCAACATACTTAAATAAAACAGGAGTGGTGGCCTCACCATATTTTCTTTTTTGAATTACAGAGGGTAAAAGTAGCATAACAAACATCCAGGTAACAAAATATACTACTCTACCAATTAGGGCTAAGGAAGCGTACAGGCCAGCATCATATTCATTAAAATAATGCTTGACCATTAAAATATCACTGTTGTTTATTATGATTTGGGTTAATTCATAAAACCCGGTAAGGATAAAAAACTTAGAAACATGGCTTTTTTGAACTTTATCAAGTACAGGTTTTGTTTTAAATTTAATTACGTCTAATCTCAAAGGAAACAAACCTAAAATAAAAGAAACGAATATACCAGCTACCACTATGATAGAGGAACTTAAGGAACTCAGGGTAAAGATTAATAAAAATGTGATAAACAATCTACTCATCATTTCTGATTGGTAAGTAAGTGCTAGTTTGACAAAACTTTTTTTCCCTTGATAAATACCTCTGTTGATACTCATCATAAAGTAGATTGGTACTCCAATACCAAAAATAGTAAACATCCAGTGTGTCTGGGTATGAAATACATCTTGCAGGTCTTTAGCAAAGATGACTATTGTCGCTCCTATCATAATACCGGTCAGCGTTCCGTAGCGATACATCAGGTTTATGAAATTAGTAAAAACCTGGTTTTCATATAGTACAGAAAACTTAGCAGTAGCTAACTGAAAAGTCATAGCTACAAAGGACAATACTAATAAAAATGTAATCAGTAAGGCGGCATCAGCAAATAGTTCTGGACCTAGTATTCTACCTAATAGAAGGTTGTATATGTAATTTCCTGCATTAACTATGATTACACTGATCATAAATTTTTGCTCTGCAGACAGTTTCTGGATGGGTAGGCTAATAGTCATTTCTAAAGATATAAGATAGATTGTGGTTATGCATCAGGTTAAAGACCTTTTCATTTCTTTTACCCAGAACAAAAAGAACTTTACTTCTTTTTACGGCCTTATTATGAATGATTTGCATTACCTCTAAACCAACGTTGTCCATAGAAGTAACCCCGGCAAGGCACATTACTACTTCTTCATAATGATCAAGCAAATAATTAAAATGTGCTTTTACCTCTAAAGCGTTCTCTGAAGTAAATTCTCCCAGAACCTTTATTTTGCCAAGTTGATTAAGGATGCTAAGTTTCATATAATTTGGGGTTGTTCTTTGCGTATATTTAAAATTACATAATATCCCTTCTAAGCATATAGTTTACTTTACCAAAAGCTTTTTGGAGTCTTTTATTTTCAGTACCAATAATGTAAAATATTTTGTTGTTTTTCATAGCTCTCTTGTACAGACTGGTTAATACCTGAACGCCAAAGTTGTCAATCTTTTTAACGTGATCAACAGAAAGAACTACCATCTCCTTTGTAAAGAGTAAATGCTCAAAATGGTGTTGTAATGAGATTGCATTTTTACCCACAATGTTGCCATTTAATTCAAAAATTCCCTGATTGCTTGTAATGTGAAGTGCCATAATTTTTTTTTTAGGGTTATACATTGCAAATTTGTATTAGTTTATTGATTTTTCACTTGGTTTTTAGATAGGGCGCAAATTATTGTAGATGAATGGTAAAAATGTTTCTGTAAACAATTTCACGATCCCTATACAAAAGTAGTTATAACATCATATGAATTTCTTTAAGTTTAACAATAGTCGATGCACTCTTAGAAGTAATTTTTAAATAATTAAACCATATAAAAAGAAGGTTAAGAGGGATAAGAATAGAATCCTTTATGGTAATCTTAGATCCTTCTACTTCTATCCAGCTATCAAGCGGTTCCTCGCTAATGTAGTTTAAGATATCCTTAATACCCATATGCTTTTTTAGGCGAAGAAAGATTTCTACATCAAATAACCATCTGCTTATAAAACGCTGACTGTAAATATTTTCTATAATTTCTTTTTTAAAGACTTTAGCACCGCACTGTGTGTCTTTAATAGGTAATTGCAGGATAAAACGAATAAAGAAACTCACAAAATTAGAGAACAGTCTTCTCATAAAACTTCTTTGTATATTATCATTCTTCATTGCTTTTCTTGACCCGAATACCATTCTTAAAGCAGCACTACTGTTTAGTTTCTCTACAAGGTTGTGCATTTCTTCCAGAGAAGTGGATAGGTCAGCGTCTAAGAAACCGATGTTGTCTATATAATCCAGCGAAGCCAGATAATTAGCACCTTCCTGCACTGCAGTAGCTTTTCCGCAATTTTCTCTTAGGTCTAAAACATGGATTCTAAAGGGGTTAGATTTTTTCATCTCCAACAATAAGTCGATAGTGTTATCAGAACTTCCGTCGTTAACAAAGCATAGATGATAGTTTTTGTTTTCCTTTAAAAATTGGCAAAATTTCTCCTTGTCCAGTCTATAATATTCATTATAGCATGGAATAATAATTCCCGTTAATTTCATTGATTTTTTTGATTTGGGTATACTTCAGGTTTAAAGATGTGAAGTATGTAGAACCATCAAATAGAAAAAAGTATTTTTTTGTCTATATCTTGAATGATTTTTAGGTTAAACATTGTTTTAGGGCTTCTCGATATTTATATGCGTAAAAGAATAGTGCTTTTATTTTTTAGATAACTACCTTTCAGCATATTGTAAATTTATTTAACAGTTCTTTAA